>NZ_JBIQEU010000053.1:0-3696 GCF_045369765.1 Sphingomonas olei | reverse complement strand
ATACCCGTAACGCTGCTCGACGAAGGGGGTCCCTTTTGGACGCCGATAGGGGGTCCTTTTTGGACGCCGATTGACACTCGTTTTCACCAACAGTCGCTTCAAGGGCATCTTCCACGGGCAGATCGAACACCGGGAACCACGGTCCCGAGTATGCGGAAGCGAAGTCCGTGTAGGGGGTCGCCGACACCATGGAGAAGCCGATCGGCACCGCGTGGGGATGCCGGGACGATCCCGGCAACTCACCATTTGCTACATGCTCGGCGCGGGTCTGTAGCGCCCGCGCGCGGCGCTCTTCTGGTCCAACCCGGTAGCGGTTCAAAATGCTGGAGAACAGGGTGGAGGTGATCATCGCTTGGCGTGCGAGGGCGGCAAACGTCTGTGGCGTCACGTTCGACTGGCTCACGAGCGCACCTCCGCTTCGCAATCGGCGATCGTCGCCTCGATCTTGGTGAGCGCGGCTTCGGCGCGAAGGGCGCGAGCACGCCACTTGGTCGCTCGCTCGCCGTGATACTTGATCACCTCACGCATCTCTTCGAGCAAAACGTCGGGCGTGGAGGTGGGGCGGAAGGCCCACGAGACCACCGCGAAGGCGGCGATCAAGCAGATGGCGGTGATGATGGTTTCGTAAGTCATGGTTCTCCTGTGTCGTTGATAAGAGGGGTTAGGCGCGGCGCTGGCGCTTGAGGGGCTTGAGAAACTGGCGGCGTTGGCTGTCCCGGATCATCGCCGTGAGGGCTTGCATGGTCCGGGGCCTCTCCACCGTGCGGCGGGGCTCCCGGCGAACCGGCTGGTCCTCAAGTTCAAGCAGCCAAGCCGGGAAGGCGGCGGCGAACGCCAGTGCGTCCGCGCGATCGATGAAGTGGCACCAGTCATGATCGCGCCAGCCGGTCGGGCTCGCGTCGATCCACTCCTGAACTACATGTAGGGGGCTCATCCCCAAGTTGATCCGCACCGCGACGGTGGCGAGCGGATGATCATTCCAATCGAACTTCATGTCTTTCTCCTTATCTGCACGATCCCACACCGGGCTTCGTGCCTGCAATATTATTTAGCTTGAAGAAGAATAATGCAGGCAAATGCAGTCTGAAGCTAAATAAGTCTGCAACCAGAAATGGAGACCAGACGAATGACTGATAACAACCTACCCGAGTTCATCAACAAGCGCGATATCTGCCGCCTGCTTGGCGTCGGACGCCCGATCGTGGACGCCATGATCCTCGAAGATACTTTCCCGATGCCGGTGAGCTTCACGAAGCGCGCCATGTGGAGCCGTGCCGCTGTCGTGGCGTGGGTGGCCGCACGATGAGCCGCGCGAGTTATCCTGCCGAGTTCGTCCGGTGGGACGCCTCCGGCTATCACTATCGCAAGCTGTTCCGCGTGCTCGCCGATGCGGTCACTTTCGCAAAAGGCTTTGATGGCAGCGACGTGATCGGTGTCGGTCACGCCGGTTACGAGGTGCGGTTCACGTCGCCGGTTGAGGTGCTGGCATGATCAGCGTCCTGCAATCCGTGCCGGTCACGCTGGGTGGTCGCGCCCCGCTGTTGACCAAGACGTTCACCGCCGCTGGCGTCCAGTCCTATGACAACGCCTTCCGCTATGACGTTCACGCCGTGGAGGACGTGGCCTCGATCCACGACCTGTCCGAGCTTCTGACAGCGCTTGAGGACGTGCCCACCGCCTGCGTGGTGCGTGGTCGCCTCAAGAACCCTGCGAATACCAAGGGGGTTCGCCGCCTGTCATCGCCGTCGCGTTACGACACCACCTTCGAGGAGCAGCACCAACCATGGATGCTGTGCGACTTCGACGGCGTGCCCGCGCCTTCGGCGGACATGACCAACCAAGAGCGGCTGGACTTTCTGGTGAGCCTGCTTCCCGCCTACTTCCACGGCGCGAGCTACCACTATCGCTGGTCGGCATCGGCGGGCACCAAGGGGTGGGACTATCTCTCCTGCCACCTGTGGTTTTGGCTCACCGATCCGTGGGACAGCGTGACGATCCGCGAGCGGATCATCGGCGAGAATTGGGAGATCGATGACGCGCCCTTCGAGGCGGTTCAGGTCCACTACACGGCGAAACCGATTTTCGACGGCGTGCCCGATCCCATGCCCACCGGGCGTTCCGGTCTGGTGATCGGCGATCGTGATGCGGTGGACATGCCGCCGTATTTCGCCCCGGTGATCCCGTGCAGCGTGTGGAAGCACGAGAACACCGTCGTCGGTGTGGAGGAAGGCTTCGTCGCTCGCCTCAACGAGATCGGACCAAGGTATCACGGGCCGATCCGCCGCGCGATTGGCTATTACTGCCGCCGCGTCAAAGATGTGGACACGTTTGAGCTACGGTCCCGCCTTCAAGACGCAATCCAAGCCGCCGTTCCCGGTAAGACCAGCAAGCGCGCTTACCTCAACAACCATTATCTCGACCGCCTCATCAAGGGCGCGATCCACAAGTTCAATTAAGCGAGGAGAACAATGACGACCTTTCCTATCCATACCCTGCCGAAGATGATGCGCGACGCCGTGTTGGGCGCGCACAACAACACCAACATTCCCGTGGAGTGCGTGAGCCTCGTGGCGCTGTGCGTCGCCGCCCTCGCGATCCAAGGCCACTATGACGTTCGCCCGCTGTGGCGGCTCACCGACGATGGCGCGTCGGTGCCCACGTCGCTGTTCGGGATCGTGATCAACCGCTCCGGTGGCGGCAAGACCACCGTGTTCAACGAGTTCATGGGCGGGCACAAGCGTGCCGTCGCGGAAGCCGAACCCGACTACAACGAGGCGCTGTCCCGCTACATCCACGCGCTCGCGCAGTGGGAGCAGGATGCCAAAGAGATCAAGGGCGACCGCACCCTCACGTCCACCGAGAAGGTGAACAAGCTGGTCAAGCACGATCGCCTCAAGCCGGTCCTGCCGCCGAACCCGGACTCGATCCTCAAGACGATCACCACCGCCGCCCTCTATTCGCAGCTTGAGAAAAGCTCGCCGTCCGCTGGCATCTTCACCAGCGAAGGGTCGGAGTTCTTCAAGTCGCACTCCATGGTGGGCAACAAAGGGGCGGAGGTGGAGCTTTCGGGCGTCATGTCGCTCCTGTGGGAGAACAGCGCCCTGCGTAAGGACACCGTGTCGGGTGGCACCGTGAAGCTCAAGGATCGCCGCCTGTCCGCTTGCCTCATGGTGCAGGCTCCGGTGATCAACGAGTTTCTGTCCAACAACGCCGTAAAGGGGCAGGGCATCCACGCGCGGTGCCTGATGGTCAACGTGCCGAGCTTCACCAAGCCGGAGTTGGCGATGGGACCGGCAGCGCTCGCCAAGCAGGCCGCGAACAGCGCGCTGGTGAAGGCGTTCACCGATTTCACCTACAGCCTGTCCGCCAAGCCGCTCCCGGTGAACCCGGATGATCCCTACCGCTTGGAGCCGGAGGTGCTGGAATGGGAGGACACCGACACCACCAACCCGGCATGGGCGTGGTTCAACGATGAGGTTCGCTTCCGTGGCGAGCGCTTCGAGGGGCAGGGCACCGAAGGCTTCATCAATCGCACCCTTGAGCAGATGATGCGCATCGCGGGCGTGCTGGCGGTGATGGCCGGTGAAACCAAGATCAGCAACGCGACCGTGAAGAAGGCTGAGTAGCCCCTAGTTTTCTAGACGCCTTCCGCTTTCAAAATCTGCTGCCGCTCGAACTTGACTGGTGACAGCATGC
>NZ_JBIQEU010000052.1:0-3790 GCF_045369765.1 Sphingomonas olei | reverse complement strand
AGACCAACGGGATGAGGGGTCCCTTTTCGACGCCGATCACCCCGCTACCGGGGTCCCTTTTCCACGCCGATCCACAATATGAACGGGGTCGGGGTGTTCTTCCAGTGAGACTGATCGGACGCGACCAATAGGATTTGCTTGGCGCGAGTCAGGCCGACGTAGAACAGCCGCCTAGACTCGTCATAGGCCTCCTGCGTCGATGTCGAGAAATGCGGGATACTGCCATTGTTCATGCAGATCAGGGCGACGCCATCGAATTCCCGCCCCTTGGAATTGTGCAGCGTGATCAGCTTGAGCGCATGCTCGGGATTGGCGAACAGGCCCATGTCGGAGATCAGAAGGTTCGCGAGGTCGATCTTGCTGGCCTGCATGTCGGACAACATTTCCTCGGCGGAATCGATTAGCGGCTGTTTGGCGCTGCCCGGCAACCATTCCTCACGTTCGAGATAGTCACCAGCTTCGCGGGCGATAGCGCGCAGCCAAGCGACGCCGCCGGGGTGCTGGTCGGCAAGTTCTCGAGCGAGATAGATCAGGCCTAGCGCCACCCGACGCCCCTGATAGCTGAACATGTCGTAACGCGAGTGCCCAGTGAGGTCACCAATGAGCCGAAACAGTGCTCGCTCGACACCCGGGAGTCCGAGATAATTGCCGGCCTCGGCGCAGGCTCCAAGTTGCTCGGCAAGTCCCGCAAGCAGACGCCGACGTTTATAGGGGCGCGCGCCCGGACCGAAGACCGGGATGTCGAATTCGCGGAGCGCGCGCGCGACGGGGATGAGATGGGTCCACCATGGCGCAAGGATCGCTGCTTTACCGAGTGGGATGCCGGCATCCTGCAGGGCGGGCAGGAAATGGTCAGTTATGGCGTCGATCGGCCGGCCGACATGGACGTAATTCACTTGTGCCGCGCACTGGGCTGCATCGCCCGCCGACCGCATCCCCGGCGCGGTCGGAATGAGTGTTGATGCAGCGCGGACTATCGCCGGTCCACATCGGAAATTGCCAGTCAAGGCCGCGTCGCGCTGCGCGTCGATCTGATCGCCGAACTGCTCGGCGAGTTCGGGGCGAGCACCGGCGAAACGCATGATCGACTGATTCTGATCACCGACGAGAAAGAAGCGGGTGTGCAGGAAATGCCGAAGCGCGCCGAAGATGGCGATCTGGATGTCTGTGGTGTCCTGGAATTCGTCGATGAGCAGCCAGGCAAAGCGGCTCGCTATGCCGCGACCGACGAAAGGGTGCTGTTTCAGGATCTTCCAAGAATAGTAGAGGATCATTGCGAAATCGAGGTATCCGTGGGCGCGGACCCGCTCCCAATAGAGCGCGGCGGAGTCATTGGTCACGATGCCGGTCTCGATACCTTGGCCGCAGGGTTCGCCGTTCACGTCGATGCGAAGCGATTCGTAGTCCTCAAACACCTGCCCGGCTGGCACGCGCCCGAAGGCGTCCTCCACTGCCGTCACGATCTGCTCGAACAGGCTGTTCTCGCGGGAGAGCACCTGAAACGACGCCGGCACTTCGGAAATCAACCAGCTATAGGGACGTAGGATGAATTGCAGGCAGAAAGCGTGGATCGTGGATATTTCACAGCGGTCCGCGATTGCGTTGTTGCCGTAGGACCGCAACCGGGCCTCGATCTCATCGACCGCGGCATTGGTATAGGTGATGCAGCCGATGAACTGGGGCGTGCCGACGACCTGATCGGCCAGCGTCAGCAGCTTGGCGAGAATGACTCGCGTCTTGCCACTGCCTGGGCAAGCCGTCAGCAGCAGGTTGCCGTCATGTTCGACCGCGTCGCGCTGTTCGGGTGTCAGCCGGATCATTCGGTTAGCCACTCATAAGCCTGCTCGATATATAGAGGCAGATCGGTCGCGAGATTAGCGTAGCGCGCTGCTATCTGCGCGAAACGCGCTTTGCCAAAGCGCTTGGCGGTATTGAGCGTGATACGGCCAAGCTCCACGCGCAGCGCCGTCTCTTCGGCGAGCCCCAGTCCCCCGAGCGTGAGCGTTGCGAGGCCCTTCTCCATCTGTGCGAGGATCTGCGGCGCGCCGAGAGCGCGAACGGTCTCGATTAGCATCGGCAGGCGCCCGACAGACACCAGTTCGCGTTCGAAAGTAGTGGCTCCCGCGAATACGGACACAAAGTCGCTTTCCAGTGCCACCAGATCGGAAGCGTCGGTTTCCGGATCGAAGTCTTCGGCGTCGGACGGCTTCATGTCAGCATCGGCCACGATGGCACATTTCTTCTCGAGCGAGCCGGCGCGGAACAGCTTTGCATAGACGTCAAAGTGGACGCCATGAATTGCGATAACCGAGATGCCGAGCCGCTCGAGCTTTACACCGTACACCTGCTCGATCAGCGCCGGTATCAGGAACATCTCGGCTGGCCCTTCAACCAGCATGACCTTGCGAGCGTAAAGCAATTCGCTTTTGGTTGCATCAAGATAGCGTTCGAGATCGGCGATTTCTGGCGCGGTCAGTGCCGCATTGAGCGCGAGATTTCCCGCAGCAATGGTCGTGTCGTCGCGCTTTGTGAGGGATACAATGCTGCTCAGCGGAACCTGTGAGGTCACTTGGGTGCTGTGACTGGTCAGGATAGTCTGCACGCCAACCGCACGCAGTGCTGCGATCAGCGAGAATTGCAGCTGGGGATGGAGATGCGCTTCGGGCTCTTCGATTAGGATCAACTGGCCGGCCGAACGATTGAGCGCAATCCGCCGCTGGAGATATTCCATCAGGATAGCGATGTAGAGGATATTGTTCAAGCCAAGACCGTTGCGGGCGGGTTCGAACGAGGTGAGCGACAGGTCTGACAGAATGATTTTCAGGTTGCGGATAATCGCGCGGAAGGTCGCGGCAGACAGGCCGAGCGTGGCGTCCATCTCGAATGCGGGGCCAGACACATCCTTGAACCGCGCGTCGATTGCCCCTGCTATCTCCGCGATAGTAGCCGAGTTCGCGATTGCCTGATTGGCCTGGTCGAGGATGGCAATCAGGGCATCCTGCTCAGCCGCCTCGATCTCGAACGCTTCGATCAGCCGGATAAGCGGCGACTGGCGGGGATTTCGCAAGTCACTCTCGACATCGCGCAGCGCAGGCAGATGAACAGAAAGGTAGGATTGCAGGTCGGCGAAGCGCACGGACTCGCCGATCCCCTCATCATTCCAGGCAATGTCAGTGAGGTCGACCGCAGGATCGCCGCCACCGCGGATCTCCCACTGGTAGTCCTCAAGGGTCAGCGTGCCGCTCGTGATGTCGCCACTCGCAAGCTGCTCCCGGACAGCCGGGCGCGGACGGAAGCGGTAGAATATGCGCGCACGGTCCGCACCGATCTTCCAGGTGCTGACCAGCGCCTCTTCGTTCACCTTGCCCTCGAACCCGGTCAGCTCAATGCCGATCAGAACTTGGCTTGGCTCGGCAATATCGATGGCGGAGTGGACGTCCTCGCGCAACAGCGATCGGAAACTCGACGGCAACATATTGTCGAGACAGATCTGGATCGCACGCAGTATCGCGGTCTTTCCGGTGTTGTTTTCGCCAATGATGCAACAGAGATCATCAGCGACATTCACGTCCAGTGACGCGAAGGCCCGAAAGTTCTGGATTACGATTCGCGCTACTCGCATCATCCCACCCCGACTGTTCGGCAGCGAAGTGACGCGCCAATGGTCTGTGATTGAATTAGGAGCAACGCTAAGACAAGTACGTTCACCGAGGTGAGCTGCCCCCTTCTGAGTGGTCCATCGACTATGACAGTCTGGATCGAGGAAGGGACGACGAATGCCAGCGAAGAA
>NZ_JBIQEU010000051.1:0-4105 GCF_045369765.1 Sphingomonas olei | reverse complement strand
TGGCCCAGTCGGCCCGAAGCTGCGATTTTGGCCATGTTGAAGAACAAAGATTGAACATGGCGATCTACCAGGCTCGCTCTTGTCCTCCAATCTCGTAAACATCGGTCTCGATCGAGCACCTGTAGCTCTCTGCGATGTTGAACATCTCTGTCTGGAGAGATGCGATCTCATCATCGAGGCTGACGCCATCGGCACCCTGATCATAGGCGACGGTCAGCGTGTAATCGCAGTTCCCGGTCTTTTGCATCTGGTAATCCCGCTCCAGCATCGCCTCAATGCGCTCGCGAGCGGGCTTTCTGCCACGACCATGCTTGTTGAAGTTCTCGATGGTCAGATGCAGGGCGATGGTGACAGAAGGCGGCTTTTCCGGCAGCCCGATCCTTGAAGGAATGACGTCAAGCGCCCGATAGACGGTCATTCTTGAGATCTTGAGGTCGCGCGCGACGCTGGCCTTGCTCGCGCCGGCGGTGATCCGGCGTCGGATTTCATCGTCATCGATGTTTTTCTTCCGGCCTTTGTAGACGCCTTCGGCGCGCGCCGCCTCGATCCCGGCGCGCTGCCGGTCCTTGATGAACGTCAGTTCCATGTCCGCGACCATGCCCAGAATGGTGATCACCATCCGCCCCATGCTTCCGGCCGTCGTCACCTCCGGCTCAAGCACCCGCAATGAGGCTCCCTTCTGGTCGAGTTCATGAACCAGATTGAGAACATCGCGTGTGGAGCGACCGAGCCGATCGAGACGCAGGACGACGAGTTCGTCATCGGCGCGCAGGAACTGCATGATCGTCTCAAGCTCCGTGCGTCCAGTGCGCGATGCGCCCGAGCCTGTTTCGGAGCGGAGGATTTCACAGCCCGCTGCCTTCAACCGGGCAACCTGGATGTCGAGATCCTGGTCGATGGTGCTGACGCGGGCGTAGCCGACGCGGGTCATGGGCAAATCCGTCACATTAGGGTGGCTTTGCCCTCGTACAGTAACATTGGTGACGGAACCACCCTTTTGTGACATGTCGTATATGTCACTTCCGATCGTCACGTTCGGGTGCACCCAAATGGTGCGAGCGGAAAGGCCCCGGTCAGGCAGCAAGCCGCCCAAAATCGATCCGGCTATTCAGATCGAGGTCGAAGCGGCCATAAGGATTGACGTGGCTGTAAATCAGCGGTGTGAGGCCGCGATAATCATCCGGCGTCATCCGGCCCGTCCATTTCGGTTCCACCAGCACGCTCTGAAGCATTCGGGTGTTCACATAGACAAGCGACGCTTGCAGCAAATGTAGCGCCAGGACCGAGAGCTGCTGCTCATCGATGCGGTTAGTGGCGATCTCGCCGCCCTTGCCGAAGAAAACGAACCCATTGGCACTGTTCCAGTTTTCAACGACATTCAGGCCTTCATGAATTTCGCGGCGGAAGGACTCCTCGCGCAGATACCGGCACAGGAAGATCGTCTTGACCGCGCGGCCCAGCTCACTCAACGCCTTGTAGGTCGGGTGCATCACCTCGGAGCGGCTAAACCGGCGCAGGATCGCCTCCGGGTCGGCGGTTTTTGTCTGCATCGCGGCTGCATATTTGACCATCTCGTCATATTGCTGCTCGATCTCATCCCAGTTGATCGGACTGGAGAGGATCGGCTGCAAGTGGGGAAGCCGCGTTCGCATGCCGACATCGGGAAGAGCCAGCTTCTGGCGAGCGATCGCTTTCAGGCGGGGTGCAAGCTCAAATCCGAGAAGCCGGCAAAATGCAAAGCCAACCGCGCTTTGGCCATGACTATCAACATATTGTCGCTGGATTTCCATGTCGGTGCAATGGCGCAGCACGCCCTCGATCATGGAGGCGACCTCGGAGGAAGAGCAGCGCTTGAGCTGGGAATAGACGCATGTCGCGCGTCGTTCGACATGCCAGTAGATCATGACGCCCCGTCCACCATAACGCGCATGCCATTCCGTCATCAGGTTGCGATCCCAGGCTCCGAACTTTGTGGAATCTGACGCACAGGCCGTGCCGGCGTCCCCCCAGACTGCAGCATTGCGGATTGCCAGGGTCGCATTCGCAACCCTGGCACACGCCTCCTTGAGCGCCGCGGCATGAACGAAGCGGCGATGGACATGCAGCAGCTCTTCATAGCTGACATCGGGGGTGGCGCCGGCGATCCGCTTGAGCCCGGCATTCGTTCCCAGGCCGTAGAGGCATAGCAGGAGACGTTGATCCAGCGCGGTTTTCGGCAGTGCAACACGCGAGGCCGATGTTTCGAACGCTTCGAGAAGTCCCGTATCAAGGGCAGCCTCCTTCAGTACGTCGAGCAGCCCGGTCATCGGCCAGCGTTGGCCGATCTCGGTCTTGATCGAGGCGAGACCCCTGGGTTCGGGCAAGGGTTTGAACGGGGTGAGAGATATACGGTTCTCGCCGCGCCACAGCAGCCGAACCTTGTCGTTCCGGGGAATATTGGCATTGAGGAGCAACAGTTCCTGAGCAAGCTCTTCCCGGATGGCGCTTGAAAATGCACGCGCATCCGCCGTCAGGTTCAATCCTGTGTAATATGCTTCTCGCCGCGCATCGAAGTCCTTGGGAAGATCGTCATCGGGATTGCGGTATCGGTCCGCCCCGACAACCCAGATTTCCTTAGAACGGATGCGATCGCGCAGTTGCGCGAGGACACAAAGCTCATAACTGATCCGGTTTACGCGCCCCTCTTCATCAATGACGGAACTGCGCCATCTCGCCGGAATGACCTCGTCGACCGGCACTGCGTGCGGCGGCACGTAGCGGCATCCATCATCCACTTTGCTTCTGATCCAGTCCAGGGCCGCCAGCACCGGACGCCACACGGCGTTGTTCGACCGGAACTCCAGTGCCGAAAGCAGGCTTGGCAGCATACGGCGATAATGATTGGCCCATGACCTCCGCATCACCTTGTAGATCCGCCGATCCAAGGCGCCCTTTGCCTGGCTTTCCTTGATGATCGCCGCCAGTTTGTCCTTGCCGGCGATTGGGAAAATGACATCGCAGATGCGCCCGGATGGATCGTCGATCGAAGCGCTGGCAATCTCGACCAGGAGTCGCTCCTTGCCATAGACCCGCTCGATGTCTTTCGCGATATCGCCCACCACCTTGCGTTTCGAGCGCGATCCGATCTTATGGACCGTCTCGATCAGCAGGTCGACCATCGCATCCGTAAGCTGAGCTTCCCGCGCCATCAGATAAACGGCATAGAGCCCGAGCTGGCGCGCCGGTACATGCCGGCGCATCTCCGAGGCTTTCTCGCCGGCAACCCGGCGAACGATCTGATCGACCCATGCCTTGCCCGTGACCGATAGGAAATCTCGGGGAAGAGCAAGCCGTTGGATAAAGGCGAGTTTGGCGGTCACGCCAAGAATGTTTTCGAGCGTCGCCTGACCTGCATCCCCCTTCATCGTGTTGAAGCCGGTCGGGCCATCGGGATCGGCGAGCGAGGCTTCCAGCAAGGCGACCGCATCCGGCGCAAGCCGATCGCGGACTCGGGCCAACAGGGCCTCCAGATAGAGGTGTCGTTGCGAACGGACGAGGCGTTCCAGCTCCTTGCGCGACGGCCCATAGATACGGCGGTCGCGGCACCACAGGAAAACATGCTCGAGCATGGCATTGATCGGCTGCCCGCCCGCACAAAGATCGTCGGAAATCCACCTCGACAACGCCCTGCGATCCGTCTGCGTCATACGGCGGAACCCGAGATGCCGCAAAATCTCCGCGCAATGCCGGCGGGCGGTGCGCCCGGAAAAATCATAGTGGTTCACGGATTTGGCATCGAGACCAAGTTGCTCCGCCAGATACAAGACACCGTCGGAGGGTATCGACGCATGATCCGGCACAAAGAAGCCATGCCCGGCGAAAAATCTAAGCTGAACCGCCAATCCCAGTCGTGCCGTCTCCGCTTTGCCGGTCACGAACGCGATGTCCGAAAAACTCAGGCTCCAGGAGCCGATCAGATCCCCACTCGAAACGCCAAGGCTCATAACGCCGCTCCCTTATCGGAGCGGAACGTCGTTCCTCGCATGGGCGATCGTCAACAACAACCAGCCCGTTCCCGACGTGTTCTCCAAGATGACCAAAATCGCAGCTTCGGGCCGACTGGGCC
>NZ_JBIQEU010000050.1:0-4144 GCF_045369765.1 Sphingomonas olei | reverse complement strand
TGTTTCGGGCGCAGATCCACTCTTTTCAGCTGCTGCTGTAGGTAGGATGGCGTCCACCATTTTAGGGAAACCTACAGGTTGGATACCTTCGAAAGGATCACTCAAGGACGAAAATCATGGTCGCTCGGTACAGCCTGCAATCCACCGTGAAGGGTGAAACGGATCCGGTGACGCTGATCATACATCAGACTGCGGATACGAATGAGCAGCTCGAACTGCTGCTGGCGGTCGAGGGCGCGAAAACCCTGAAGCTCGTTCCGGGTCGCGACCTGGACGGCGCGAAGATAATGATGCGCGCTGGAGCCTCGTTCAGTCGTCACCAGGGCGTCCGGCTCTCAAACGGCTTCAACGTTGTCGACCCATCAACCTGGCATCGCCAGGGCATCGGTACTGTCGCCCTCAACCTCATGGTCGATTGGGCGAAGCGTCACCATCCTGATGCTGACATCCGCCCAGTCGAGCTCAAGCGATACAAGCAGGATGTTGAAGACGACGATCCACGCCTGGCCTTCTATCGCCGGTTCAACCTTCAGTGGGATCTCGCGGATCAGGATGAGGATGCCGTGAATCTTCTATCGCTGCCTATGAAGGTGCGAGACCTTCAGGCAGTCCCACTTCCGTCGCGGTTGACACTATTGCCATGATGAACGGCGACGTCCCCCCCGCTCCTCCGCCTCCGGCAGAAGTAGCTGACGATCTCGAAGCTGTCCTCGCCGGTGCGATGGTCCTTCTCGATACCGTGGAGAGCCTCGAGCCTTACCTTCCGGATCTGACCGCCGACGACCGCGAGCGTGTCGATCGCTATGTAGGCCGTGCCTCGGCCGATGCCACGCTGCGCGCGTACAAGTCGGATTGGCGGCTGTTTTGCGCCTGGTGTCGCGAAAGTGGTTACCGGCCGCTGCCTGCCACACCTTCAACTGTGGCCGCGTTCCTTACATTGCTCGCCGAGACCGGATTTGTCCCCCTCGAACCACGACGGACCAAGACGGGCAAGGTTCTTCCGCGCAAAGCGCCATCTCCGCTTGGCAAGGCGACCATAGGCCGGCGGCTGGCTGCAATCGTGTTCGCCCATCGCGCAGCCGACCTGGAACCCCCGACCTCCCAGCCGGACGCCGCCCGGCTCGAAAAGGCGATGCGCGCGATCCGGCGGGAAAAGCGTGACGACCTCCCGGACAAGAAGCGCGCAGCCGATGGCGATGTGATGCGCGACATGCTCAGGAGCATCACCGGGGATGACCTGCGCGCCTATCGCGACCGCGCGCTGCTTGCGATCGGGATGGCAGGCGCCTTCCGACGCTCCGAGCTCGTTGAAGTAACAGTCGCCCGGGTGGCCGAAGATGCGCGCGGCCTTTTGATCCGGATTCCTTCCTCCAAGACCGATCAGGAGGGCGATGGCCAAACCGTGGCCATTCTGGATGGTCGCAGGCTCGAACCTGTCCACCATTATAATGCATGGATTGAAAAGGCGGGGATTTGCAGCGGTCCGGTGTTCCGCAAGCTCACGCCGCAGGGTCGTCTCACTGAAAAGTCGATGAGCGCGCAGGGCGTGGCCCTTGTGGTCAAGGCCGCAGCCGTAGCGGCCGGCTATCCGCCTGAATTGTTCTCTGGCCATTCGCTGAGGGCCGGCTTCCTCACCGAAGCGGGGCGGCAAAGCGCGAACCTGTTCAAGATGAAAGAGCATAGCCGCCACTCGTCGCTCGAGATGGTCGCCGAATATGTGCGGGACCATGAGCGGTTCCGCGAGCACGCGGGGGAAGGTTTTCTGTGACAGCACTCATCGTAACTGCAAACGGCCTGATCGGCCGTGAGCGAGAGTTAACCGAGGCAGAGCACTTGGCCTTGCGAAGCTATGGGGCGGATTCGACCTTTTTTCATGCGATCGCGCAGGGGCGCACCGAGGCACTGTCGCACAATCCGAACTTCGGCACGTTTTCATCCGGCGCGCGTGCAAAACGCGACGCCATCGACGCCGTTTTCTCAATGTCGCGCCTGTTGAGTGCGCAGACGCTCTGGTCGGGCCATGGCCATGGCTGGGGTGTTCGCGGCGCCCTGGAGGGGGCACCGGCCAGCTTTGTGGGCCTGCATTATCGTTATCCCGGATACATCTCGACATCGACGGAGCGAAGCTGGTGCGACGCATTCCTCGACAAGCGCAGCCGCAACCAGAGCCGCCCCACCATGCTGGAATTTCGGCTGCCGGCCGGCTCGCCTGCGATCGACATGCACGACGGCGCCGCTCAGGGGGAATTTGAGATCCTACTCCCGCGTGACACCCTGTTCTCGATCACCGACGCACAAATGCTACCGGGGGACCTTCTCCAGCTTATCCTGGAGCCTTGCGAGGCGCCGGTATGAGCGAGGATGACTGGCCTCGAGTCGACGATCAGGCGGGACCAAGGCGAGCCGAGGATATCGGTCCCACCGAGCTCACGGCAGCCCTTAACGCGCTCGCTGGTTTCAGCGACAATCCCTGGCTGGTCATGCAGGGTCAGCAACTGGAGCTGATCGACAATGTCCTCAACGGCATGGAGCGCGAAGTTCTGCGGCACATGCACGATGACGATCGACCGCTTGAGACGATGGCGCTTTTGACGGCTCTCTCGCCCATGTGGATCTACGCAGCTTACGAGTTGCTGCGGACGTGGCGCCAGCGGTGCGACGAAGTGGTCCGACTTGCGTCCAGCGGCGGCTTCGATCTGAAAGCAGCCCATCTGGAACGCGAGGTCAATTACCAGCACTACGATCGGGAGCTTCGCGCGCAGCAGCTCAGAATCGCCCGCGACAATCCCGAGCTTGTACAACGGATGCGCGATGATCTGGCGCGGACCGAGATGGGGTTCACGACGATCGAGTTTATCCGCATTGCCCTTGCCAAGCATGAGGTCAGCGGCAGCAAATCCAAGAACAAACCGATTGCCTTTGCGCCTGGGCTCGCGATGCCCAATCGCTACACAGGCAGCATGGAATATGAACTGAGCGTCGGCGGCTCAATCATAGGCTACCATACTCGCCGCGACCTCGCCGAAACGATCCGCTTCATGCCTACCACGCCGGTGCCGACCGCGGAAGAAATGAAGGATTTCCGGGAGTATATGCGACCTCCAGAGGTCGGCTGAGGCTTAAGCCGTCTTCCACTTGCCATTAAAAACTCGCCACCCGACCATGCCCGCTGCAACGCCCAGCATTCCACCGACGAGGTAAGCGCTCGGCGCATCATCCGGGACAAACAGCCCGCCGGCGACGTATCCACCAATAGTGGCGGTCCGAGTGACTGCGCCGTAGATTGCAGCAACCTTGCCATGTTGGGCCGGCGGACACTCGGATTGTGGATCGGCGTGGAAAAGGGACCCCGGTAGCGGGGTGATCGGCGTCGAAAAGGGACCCCTCATCCCGGTGGTCTAGGCTGTTCGCTTGGCGGTGTGTCAGGCGGCGAGATCGGGATGCTGGTATTGGAGACGGTGTTGAGGATCCGGCGCGAGCACGCGTCGGGGAAGGCCATCAAGGCGATAGCGCGGGACCTGCACCTGTCGCGCAAGGTGGTGCGCAAGGCGATCCGGGCGCCGGAGGCGGACATGGGCTACCGGCGGGAGGTGCAGCCGCTGCCGAAGCTGGGGCCGTTTCAGACGCGACTGGATGCGTTGCTGGAGGAAGACGAGGCACGGCCGCGGCGCGAGAAGCTGCGCCTCACGCGTATCCACGATCTGCTGCTGCGCGAGGGGTTCGACGGCTCATACGACGCGGTGCGCCGCTATGCGGCCCGCTGGCGGCAGGCGCGGCGTCGCGACGTGATGAATGCGCCGGCGTTCATCCCGCTGCTGTTCCGACCAGGCGAGGCGTATCAGTTCGACTGGAGCCACGAGGACGTCGAGATCGCGGGCAAGCCGATGCGCGTGAAGGTCGCCCATGTGCGGCTGTGCGCTTCGCGGGCCATGTATGTGCGAGCCTATCCGCGCGAGACACAGGAGATGGTGTTCGACGCCCATGCGCGGGCGTTCGCCTTCTTCGGAGGCGTGCCGACGCGCGGCATCTACGACAACATGAAGACGGCGGTGACGAGCGTGTTCACCGGCAAGGAGCGGGTCTTCAACCGGCGCTTCCTGGTCATGGCCAACCATTACATGGTCGAGCCGACCGCCTGCTCACC
>NZ_JBIQEU010000004.1:0-301025 GCF_045369765.1 Sphingomonas olei | reverse complement strand
GCGACCACGGCGCCTTGTTTTCGCTAACCACTGCAACCAGCCCGTCCGGGCCACCGCTGCGGTGACACCCATCTAGGCGCACCCGCCCACACCGTCAAACACTTTTTGCAGTCTTCCTACACAACACCAACAAAACCACGCTTTTCCGCGGGTTTCAGGACCCCGCCGCCGCTGTGCCGCCGGCGCGCTCCGGCCGAATCATCGTGCCTTGCGGCCGCCCTGCGGAACAGAATCGGGCGAATCTGGCCGCGTTGGGGTGAAGCGTGGCCAGATTAGAATCAGAGCGGCGCGGTTCGGGTGGTTGAGCCGCGAACCAGGAGCTGGTGCTGGAGACGGAGTGCCGGTGTCAGGGGGCGCTTCTCGATCAGCGCGAGCAGGGCGTCAGTCGCCGCGTGCGCCATATCGTAGGTCGGCTGGTGGATCGTGGTGAGCTGCGGCCAGGTGACACGCGAGATGAGGCTGTCGTCGAAGCCCGCGACGGAGACATGGCCGGGCACGTCCAGCCCCGCCTCCTTGGCGGCGACCACCACGCCTGCCGCCATATCGTCATTTGCGGCGAACACCGCCGTCGGCCGCTGGCGATCGGCAAAGATGCGGCGGCCCGCGGCGAGCCCGGATTCGAACGTATAACGCCCCTGTTCGATCAGCCGTTCGTCCACCGTCGCCCCGGCGGCCTGCATCGCGCCGCGAAAGCCGTCCAGCCGCTGGCTGTTCGACGGGTGGTCGGGATCGCCCTGCACAAAGGCGATCCGCCGATGGCCGAGTGACAGGAGGTGATCCGTCATCTCCCGCGCCGCCGCGCCATCATCGATCCCCACCGTGGGGGAGGCATCGAGCGCGGTGGTCGGCGCGATGCGCACGAAGGGCATGCGCGCCTCCACCAGGTCGCGCACCGTCTGCGGATCGTCGCCGAGCGGCGGGGCGAGCACGATTCCCTCAAGCCCAGAGGTGCGGGCGAGTTGGAGAAGGCGGCCGGAGACGGCGCGCGCATTCTCGCACGGAAAGAGCAAGAGGCGATAACGTTCGTCGTGCAGGCGATCGAGCGCCCCCGTCTGGAGGTCGACAACATAATTGGGGCTGGGATTTTCGTAGAACAGGCCGATCAGGAAGGAGCGCCCGCGCACCAGGCTGCGCGCCGCCATGTTGGGATGGTAATCCAGCGCCGCCGCGGCCTCGAGCACGCGCCTGCGCGTCTCGGGGCGAACAAAGGGCTCGTCATTGAAGACGCGCGAGACCGTCTTGATCGAGGTGCCGGATCGCGCCGCCACATCGGTGATGGTCGCCCGCACCTGCCGCTTGTCGCCTGCTTCCATCCCGATCCGAGTCCCCCTGCCCCAACCTGCGACCCTTGCGCCCCGGCCGCCCTGGCACCTGAGCGGTCCGGACCGGCCGGCGCGCGACGATGCCCCGCCAACCGGCCCCGTACAATGCGCGCCAAGCGACAATACGCACGGCCGCACCGATTTGCCGCCCGATCACAGCACGCGCCCGAGATGGCACGCGCACCATGACAGCCGCTCGCGACTTCAAAATTGACAACGTTGCCAAACCGCTGTTTAGACAACGCTGTCAAGACACTGCGCCACCGACGGGCAACGATAGCGTCGGGACAGAGAAGTTTTCAGAGGGGATGAGCGTGCTGAGAGTGCTGAATCGCGTGGGCTATGTTGCATTGGCGGCGGGGCTCGCCGCTTCCCCCGCGCAGGCGCAGGTGCCCGCCGCATCATCCACACCCGCCAAGGCGACAGCCACCGCCACCCCGAGCGCGATCGCAACGCCGGCGGACTGGGCCAAGCCCGCCCTGCCCGCGACGCGCGACGCCAAGGTGGAAAAGACCGTCGAGGATCTGCTGCGCCGCATGTCGCTGGAGCAGAAGGTCGGTCAGGTCGTGCAGGCCGACATCGCCAGCGTGACGCCCGAAGACGTCTATCGCTATCATCTGGGATCGGTGCTGAACGGCGGCAATTCCAAGCCCGGCGAGGGCCATCATGTCACCGCCCCGGCCTGGGTCGCCGCCGCCGATGCCTTCTATGAGGCGTCGATGCGCCCCCATGGCGCGCTGCCGCGGATCCCGGTGATCTGGGGATCGGACGCCGTTCACGGGCACAACAATGTCGTGGGCGCGACGCTGTTTCCGCACAACATCGGGCTCGGCGCGGCGCGCAATCCCGAACTGATGCGCCGGATCGGCGAAGTGACCGCCGCGGAAATGCGCGTCACTGGCCTGGACTGGACCTTTGCCCCGACGCTGGCGGTGGTGCGCGACGATCGCTGGGGCCGCACCTATGAGGGGTTCGGCGAGGATCCCGAAATCGCCACCGCTTACGCCCGCCCGCTGATCGAGGGGCTGCAGGGCAAGGTGGGCGACCGCGACTGGCTGCGCGGCAACCATATCATCGCGACCGCCAAGCATTTCCTGGGCGACGGCGGCACGGCCGGCGGCAAGGACCAGGGTGATGCGCGCACCGACGAGGCCACGCTGCGTCGCCTGTTCGCCGCGCCTTATGTTCCCGCGATCGAGGCGGGCGTGCAGTCGATCATGGTCAGCTTCTCGAGCTGGAACGGCGCCAAGATGCACGGCAACCGGTCGCTGCTGCGCGGCGTGATCAAGGATCACTGGGGCTTTGACGGCTTCCTGGTCGGCGACTGGAACGGTCATGGCCAGGTCGAGGGCTGCACCGCGGACAATTGCTACCAGACGTTCACCGCCGGTCTGGACATGGCGATGGCGCCCGACAGCTGGAAGGGGCTGTGGCACAATACGCTGGCGCAGGCGAAGGACGGCCGGCTGCCGATGGCGACGCTGGACGATGCCGTGCGCCGCATCCTGCGCGTGAAGGTGCGCGCCGGGTTGATGGACGCGGGCAAGCCCTCCACCCGCCCGCTCGCCGGAAAGTACGACCTGCTCGGCAGCGCGGAGCATCGCGCCGTGGCGCGCGAGGCGGTGCGCCAGTCGCTGGTGTTGCTAAAGAATGCGGGCAGCGTGCTGCCGCTGAAGCCGGGCGCGCGCATCCTGCTGACCGGTGACGGCGCGGACAACATGACCAAGCAGACCGGTGGCTGGACGCTGACCTGGCAGGGCACCGGCACCAGCCGGACCGATTTCCCCAAGGCGCAGACCATCGCCGAGGGCATGCGCGAGGTGGCCAACGGCGTGGGCGCGACGGTCGACCTGTCGACCGACGGCCGCTTCACGCAGAAGCCCGACGTGGCGGTCGTGGTGTTCGGCGAGGATCCCTATGCCGAATTCCAGGGCGACCGCGCCGATGTCGCCTTTGACGATGCGCAGGACAATCTGGCGCTGCTCAAGAAGCTGAAGGCGGCGGGCATTCCGACCGTGTCGGTGTTCCTGTCTGGCCGACCGCTGTGGGTGAACCCGTACCTCAACGCCTCGGACGCTTTTGTCGCTGCGTGGCTGCCCGGCAGCGAGGGCGGCGGCGTGGCGGACGTGCTGTTCGGCAAGGTCGATTTCCGTGGCAAGCTGCCGTACAGCTGGCCGCGCACGTCGGATCAGACGGCGGTCAACGTGGGCGACGCGGACTATAACCCGCTGTTCCCCTATGGCTTTGGCCTGACGCTGAAGGATCGCGGCGAGCTGGCACCGCTGCCCGAGCAGCGCGCGACGCAGGCGAGCGGTGATCGCACGATCCTGTTCGATGCCGGGCGGCCCGGCACCGGACGGCGCCTGCTGATCGGTGCGCCGGGCGCCCTGTCGCCCAACCCGGGCCCCGACCTCATCACCGCCCGCGGCGCTGACCGGCGCGCGCAGGAAGACAGCGTGCGGCTGGCATGGACCGGCCGCGGCAAGGCGGTGGCGGCGATCGTGGACAGCGCACCCGCCGACCTGATGCGCGAGACCAACGGCGCGCTTGCCGTGCAGATCGACCTCAAGGTGGATGGTGCGCCCAGCCGGGCAGTGACCGCGGGCGTCGCTTGCGGCGAGCGCTGTGCCGGCGAGGTGCCGGTCACCGACGCCTTGCGGGCGGCAAAGCCGGGCGTCTGGACGACGCTGACCGTGCCGCTTTCCTGTTTCGCCAAGGCCGGCGCGGACATGCGCCAGGTCACGGCACCGCTTTCTCTGACGACCGACGGCACGCTCGACCTGACGATTTCGCGGGCGCGCCTGGTGCAGGCGAACGGCGCGGGCACCGCTTGCCCGAATAACAACAACTAAAAAAACAAACGTCTCAGGGAGTTATCATGACCAGGACCACCTATCTGCCATTGGCAGCGCTGCTCCTTTCGGGCACCGCCATGCCTGCCGTCGCGCAGGTGATCGAAACGCCGCAGCAGGACCAGTCGACCAGCCCGACGTCGCCGCAGGCGACCGAACAGGGCACCGACGACATCGTCGTCACCGCCAACCGTCGTGAGCAGAATCTGCAGGACGTGTCGGGCGTGGTGCAGGCCCTGTCCGCCGATGACCTGCGCAAGAGCGGCATCACCGATGTGCGGAACCTGGGCGTGGCCGTTCCGGGGCTCAACATTGCCAATCAGGAAGGCAATATCGAGATCTTCATCCGCGGCGTCGGATCCTCGAACAACACCGAACTGGGTGATCCGGGCGCCGCGCCGCACCTGAACGGTTCCTACATCCCGCGTCCGCGCGGCCTTGGCCTCATGTTCTACGATCTGGAACGGGTCGAGGTGAACAAGGGGCCGCAGGGCACGCTGTACGGCCGCAACGCGCTCGCCGGCACGCTCAACATCATCACCGCCAAGCCGACGTTCGACCGGGTCACCGGCTATGCGCAGGCCGAATATGGCAATCGCGACAGCTATGCCGCCGAGGGCGCGATCAACGTGCCGCTGAGCGACAATTTCGCCGCCCGCGTTGCCGGCTATTATGTGAACAAGGATTATGGCTTCAAGAACGCCTCGCCCGATCCGCAGGCGAGCCGTCTGAAGCCTGCCGGCCTCGAAGAGAATTACGCCGGCCGCGTGTCGCTGCGCTGGGAGCCGACCGATCGTCTCTCGCTGTCGGTCGTCGGTGACTATGGCAAGGAAACCGGCACCGGCTATCCGGGCGCCAACATCTTCGCCGCGGTCGAGGCCACCGGGCTGCGGCCCGAGCAGCTCGACCTGCGCCGCGTCGTCTATCGCGGCCAGCAGGGCGACATGGAGAACGAGCTCTGGGGCGTTCAGGGCAAGATCGGCTATCGCTTTGACACCTTCTCGGTCGAGGCGACGGGCAGCTACCGCTCGGTCGATTTCATGCAGTCCAACGCCAGCAGCGAGAGCATCGCGTGGAACGGCCGCGATTATTCGACGGTGCAGTTCGACAATTTTTCGAACAACTTCTGGCAGACCAAGTCGCAGAGCCAGGTCTATGAGCTGCGCGCCAGTGCCGATTCCGACCAGTCGCTGCGCTGGAACTTGGGCGGCTTCTACTTCAAGGAAAAGCAGCAGGTCGGCTATATGGCGGTCGCCGATCGCGGTTACTGCTGCTATTCGGGCACCGAGTTCACGATGCCTGACGTGAACGGCGAAAGCTTCGCCTTCTTCGCCGACGGCACGTATGACGTGACCGATCGCCTGCGCGTGATCGGCGGCATCCGCTACACCGACGAGAAGAAGTCGCGTTACGGCATCGGCGGCAATTGGGCGCTGACGCTGGGCGGCGCGGATGGCGCGTGCTGCGTCAGCACGCGGCTCGGCACCGAGGGCTTCCGCCCGGCGCTGCTCGACCGGCCGAACTTCAACGTCACCGGCCTGACCACGCCGCAGCAATATGCGCAGTTCCTGATCGAAGGCATCAAGAGCCCGGGCGCGCGCGACACGCTGATCCAGCAGATCGGCTCGATCGCCAACGGTACGAACCCGAACGGCACCTGCTTCACGCGGCCCGACATCGACAATGGGTTCGTCACGTGCCCGACCGGCACCAACGGCGGCTTCAGCTATGCCAATCTGACGATCCCGGGGCAGCAGCGCGGCTCGGCGAAGTTCAACTTCGTCGATTATCGCGTCGGGCTGGAATATGACATCACGTCGGACAACATGCTCTACGCGAAGGTTTCGACCGGGCATAAGTCGGGCGGGTTCAACGACACGTTCCAGACCTCGCCGATCCCCGAGACGTTCAAGCCGGAAAGCCTGACCGTGTTCGAGGCCGGGTCGCGCAACAGCTTCACCGCCTTCGGTCGCCGTGCGTACCTGAACCTGACCGGCTTCTACTATGACTATCAGGACCAGGTGTTCCAGGACCTGACCTGCATCAACCTCGACACGACGCAGACACCGCCGCAGTGCAACGGCTATTCGCTGGTGAACCGCAACATCGGCGCATCGCGCATCTACGGTCTGGAAGCTGAGGCGCGCTTCAACCTGCCGGGCAATTTCTCGCTCGATACCAACTTCGCGTTCCTCGACACGAAGATCACGCGCGGCACCGTCGCCGACGCGCGCGGGCAGAACAACGAGACGGGCGAATCGCCGCTCATCGACCTGACCGGCAACCGCCTGCCGCTGGCATCCAAGTACAATGTCAGCGTGAAGCTGGCGCAGTGGTTCGAAATGGGCCGCGGCCGGTTCGACTGGCAGGCGCTGCTGAGTTATCGTTCGTCCTACTTCCTGTCGCAGTTCAACGAGAAGGACATCGTCTTCCTCGACGGCGAGCGGCAGAATGCACTGCAGGCCGGCTTCCCCGATCGCCAGGTGGGCTTCACCACGCTGAACCTCGGCGTCGGCTACACGATCGGCAATTACCGGCTGGAGGCGTGGGCGACCAACTTCACCGATCAGCAGGCGTCGACCAAGGCGCTGGTCGGATCGGCGCTCAACATCCGCTTCCTGAACGACGCCCAGAGCTATGGCGTCCGGGCACGCGTGAACTTCTGATCCGTCACGGGTCCGCAGGCGCCGTCGCAGTAGCGGCGGTGTCTGCGGACACCGACGATCCTCAGGCGCCCCCGGTTCAGACCTCGGCGTTCAGGCGCCGCACCCGCCACAGGAAGCCGGCGGTATAGCAGGCGGCGAGTCCCGCCATGAGGGACAACGGCCCCCATGCCTCCGCCAGCGTTGCCCCCATCTGGTTGAAGCGGATGAACAGGTGCGTCGCAGGCGTCGCTGGCGACAGCCATGCGGCGGTCGCCAACCATTGCGGCATGGCATAGAGCGGCCAGGCGAAGCCGCCCAGGAACAACAGCGGCAAGGACGTGGGCAGGAGCACCTTCAGCGCGTCGTCGCCGGCGCGAAACAGGCTGCCCAGCACCATGCCGAGCCCCGCCACCGCCACCGCGAACGGCGGGATCGCCAGCAGCAGCGCCGGCATGTTGCCGCCGCGCGGCACCCCTTGCGCCCAATAGACGAAGCCGAAGTAGAAACCCGTCGTCAGGACACCGACGAGCACGGCGGCGGCCAGCATGCCAAGCGCCTCCGCCCGGCGCATGACCGTCCAGCCGCGCTGGCGGCGATCCGCCACCAGCCGCGCGGACGCGGCGAGCAACGTCTGTTGCAGGATGATGTTGGCGACCGCCGGGAAGACGTAATCGCGATAGCCGCCGGTGGTGAAGATCGGCTGCACCAGCACCTCAGGCGCGCGCTGCCGCGCGATCGCCGGCACCGTTTGCGCCAGTTCGTCCAGCGCATCGAGCGCCACCTGGCCCAGCGTCTCCCCGATCGCCTCGGCGCGGACGAAGTACGCACCGTTCAGCCATAAGGCGATGCCCGTCCCCCCGCCGCGCGACAGGACGCGCTGTTGCAGGTGCGGCGCGAGGTACACGACGCCATCGGCCTTGCGCGCGCGCACCAGTTCGCGCGCTTCGCCCAGATTGCCCGTTTCCACCACGACGAAGACCGCGCGTGTATCCGAAAGGTGCCGCACCAGCGCGCGCGACATGGGCGAACGATCGGCGTCCACCACCACCAGCGCGATGTCGGTCGCCGTCTGCTGTTGATAAGGCGCGGGATAATAAACGGCGTAGAACAGCACGGAGACGACCGCGAGCATCAGCAACTCGCGCGTGCGGATGATCGTCAGCAGCGTCTGCTCGAGCGCCCGGAGGAAGCTCATACCGGGCGCTTCGATCGCACGATCAGCACCATGCCGACGACGCCGCCGATCAGCGGATAGAGCAGCAGCGCGATCATTGGCGTCAGGTCGGCGCGCGCGGTGACGCCGATCAGCTGGTCCATCTGCAACAAGATGTAGTGGGTGAGCGGCAGCACCTTGCTCCAGTCCTGCGCATACCACAGCCCGCCGCTGAGCGGCAGCGTCGCGCCGGAATAGGCGAGCGCCGATCCGGCGACGATGACCGCACCGGAAAAGGACGTGCCCACCTCGCGCGTGACCGCGATGAACAACAGGCCGATCGCCGCCGTGGTGATGAACAGCAGAACCAGCCCGATCACGACCAGCGCCACGCTGCCCTCGACGCGATAGCCACGCGCCAGCGTCATCCACAGCAGCCACGCCACGCCCCACGTTATGCCGGCCAGGACGTGCACCGCCAGCCGTCCCGACAGCGCCGCCACGGGCGCCGGCGTGTCACGGACATAGGCGCCGAATGACTTGTCGCGCAGCAACAGCCCGAGCGAGCCGATGCAGGAAATGGCGATCACCAGATGGAGGATGCTGGGCCCGATCAGCATCCCGAGGAACCATTCGAGGCTGAGCGTCGGGTTGCCGAGCAGCGTGATCTGGATCGTCGGCAGCGTGCGCCCGGCAACAGACGCCCCTGCCACGCCCAGGTCGCGTGGCGCCTGGGCCAACAGCGTCGCCGTGGTGACGAGCCGCAGATAGGCGGAGGCGACCGATCCTGTCGACAGGAACACCGCCTCGTAGAACACCGTCACCGGCGGATCGGTGGCCCCACGGGTGCCGACGCCTTTTGGAATGACCATGAAGGCGACAGCCTGTTCGCGGCGAACCATGGCCAGCGCTTCGGCGCGCTGCGGCGTCTGCGCCACCACCTCCAGATACGGTGTCGCATCAATGTTGCGCGTGATCGCGCGGGCGAGCGGGCCGCCGTCCTGATCGACGATGACGACGGGCAGGTTGCTCAGCGTGCCGCCCCACATCATGGCCGCCATCGCCGCCAGCATCACCAGCGGAAACAGCGTGAGCAGGAAAAGGTCGAGCGGGGTACGGAGGATTCGCGCGGCTTCCTGCCGAAAGGATGCCGCGAACGCGCTCATTGCGGCCAGTCGAACAGGACGCTCATCCCCGGCCGCAGCCCCGTGGCGCGCTGCGTCGGCTCCAGCTTCACGGCAAAGGCGTGAACGTCATAGCCGCTCGACTGCCGCGTCGCACGGAACGTGGCGTAGCTGCCCTGTGGCGCGATGTTGGTGACGCGAAAATCGATGGTCTTGCCCAGCGCGGGCACGGTGCCGCGCAGCACGCGGCCCTGCTTCATGCCCCTGAAATCATCCTCCTGGACGTTGACCGTCACCCACGGCCGATCGATCGCGATCAGCTGGATCGCGGGCAGGATCGGGCTGACGATCTCGCCCGGCTGCACCAGCCGCCGCGATACCTCGCCATCAATTGGCGAAATCAGCCGCGTCTCACGCTCAGCCGCATCGGCTGCGAACACCAGCGCCTCGGCGGACCGCACCTGCGCGGCGGCGACCTGCTTGTTCTCCTCCCGCGTGCCGGCGGCGACCTTTTCATATTGCAGCCGCGCCGCCTCCGCGATGCGCGCGCTCGACACCATCGCGGCGCGTGCCTCGTCACGCCGCTGCGCCGCGACCCCCCCCTGTTCATAGAGGCTGTCGACCCGCCGGCTGGTCGTCGCGGCGAGGTTCGCGGTGGCGCGCGCCGCTTCCCAATTCGCGCGCATGGCGGCGATGTCCTGCTCGCGCGCGCCCTTGTCGGCGATTTCCTGCAGCGCGCGTGCGCTTTCCAGCGCGGCGGCCGCCTGTTGCGATCCCGTTTCCACTTCCGGCGCATTGAGGATCGCGAGTACCTCGCCGCGGCGCACTCGATCGCCCTCCGACACCATGATCCGCGTGAGCCGCGACAGCGCCTTGGTCGCGACGTTCACCTCCTCCGCCTCCACCTCGCCCTGCAGCGGCGGCAGGGCCGGACGGCTCGCGAGCCACAGGCCGATTGCGACGGCGATGGCGACGATCACCACGCCGCCCCACAGCAGCCAGCGCGTGCGATGTGACGGCGGCGGCGCGTCCTCCGCGGTCGCGGGAGCAGCAACCGTCTGCGCGCTCATCGCCGCGCCACGATCGGGATGCGCACGTTCGCGCCCGCCAGATACTGCGGAAAGGCGTCGAGCTTGCCGGACGCGGTCAGCAGCGCCGCGAGCGCCAGTTCATATTCATATGCGGTCGCCACGCGCTGCGTTCGTGCCGCCGCCAGCGCGGCTTCCGCCCCGGTCACTGCCGTCACTGTCCCCTCGCCCTCGCGGAAGCTGATCTGCTGAACCCGCAGATTCTCCGCTGCTGCCGCCAGGCTGCTGTCCAGCGAGACGAAGGAACGCCGCGCGCTTTCGACCAGGTTCCACGCCCGCAGCGTGGCGACACGGCTCGTCTGCCGCGCGCCCCGCGCGGTTTCCGCCGCCGCCGCCTCCTGCTCCCGCGCCGCCGCGACCGACTGCGATCGCCCGATATTGGACAACAGGGTGTACCGCACGCCGACGCCGACGATCCAGTCCGGCTCGACCGGCAAGGCATTGGAACGGTTGAGGTTATATTCGCCAAAGGCAAAGGCCTGCGGCCGCTCGCGCGCCTTCGCCAGATCCACCCCGGCCCGCGCCACCGCGGTCGCCGCATCGGCCTCGCGCGTCTGCGGCAGATCGTCCTCGCCGCCCAGGAACGTACTTGGCGGCGGCAGCGGCGCGGTCTGCACGAACAGCGGTGTCGTGGGGGTCACGCCCTCCTCCTCGAGCAGGCTGGCAAGGTCGCTGCGGGCGCTGTCATGCGCCAGCACCGCGCGCTCATATTGCCGCTCCGCCGCGTCACGCGCGACCTGCGCCTCCAGACGGCGGGCGCGGGGAACGAAGCCCGCCAGCTCCAGCTTGATCGCGTCGGACAGCAGATCATCGAGCGCCGCGAGCGACTCGCGCGTCGAATCCTCCAGCGAGGCGGCGGCAAGCTGGCCGAAATAGGCGCGGATCAGATTGACCCGCACCAGATCACGCGCCGATCGGGTGCGCGCCTCGCCCAGCGCGGTTCCCGCCGCCGCCCCGCGCTTGATCGCGGCGATCGCGCCACCGGTGTAGATCGGCAGGATGCCCTGGACCGTGGGGCGGAACACGCTCTGGCGAAAGCGATACGACACGTCGCTCGGCAGTGCGGCGAACAGCCCCGGCAGCGCCTGGGAGATTCGCCCCACGATGTCGGAGGCGATGGCCTGGAATTCAGGCGCGACGGAGCCGGGGATCGAAGCAAGGAAGCTGTTGGTGCTGTCCAGCGCGTCGCGGCGCGGGCCGGTGAGGTCGAGCGACAGCGTCTTTTGATATTCGACATATTGCGCCGACACGGTGACGATCGGGCGGTTGAGCGTTGACAGCGATCCTTCGGTGAGGCGCGCCGCGCTCTGGGCGTGCTTCGCGGCTGAGAGCGCCGGATCCACGCGGTCAGTCCGCTCCAGCGCGGCGGTGAAGCTCATCGCCACCGGATCGGCCGTCGCTGCACTCGCACTCCCCAGCGCGGAAACGGCCAACAGCGCAATCCGCCAGCCGCTGCAGCGCACACCAAGGGCTGCCTGCCTGCCGTGCGCAGGCGAAACCGGATCCCAGCGACGGGGGCCCCCTCTCCACATGGCGTGAGCGTACGCCCCTTGCCTGGCTAACGCCAGTTGGTCCGCGCGTCGTCGGCATGAGGGGAAGTACGAAGGAGAAGGTGGCGGAGAGGGTGGGATTCGAACCCACGGTACCCGTAAAGGCACAACGGTTTTCGAGACCGTCCCAATCGACCACTCTGGCACCTCTCCGCGAGGCAACCGGGCGTGCCAGATGGCGGGCCCGGTGGATCGAGGGCGCGCCTCTAACGCGCTTGTTTGCATTGCGCAAGCGGCTGCTTGTGCAGCGCGCAACAACCACTAGATTGGCATCATGCCTTCTGCCCCCAGTTCCCTGTCGATCCCATCGCGATCGGCCAGTTCCGCAGCGGCGAGCGATGCGCCCGCGCTGCCCGCGGTGGCCCATGCGCGATTCTCCATCGGTGACATCGTGCGGCATCGCATGCTCGATTTCCGCGGCGTCGTGTTCGATGTCGATCCGGTCTTCGCCAATACCGAGGAATGGTATCAGTCGATCCCCGAGGGGATCCGGCCGCGCAAGGACCAGCCGTTCTACCATCTGCTCGCGGAAAACGCCGAATCGACCTATGTCGCTTACGTCAGCCAGCAGAACCTGGTGCACGACGAAAGCGACGAGCCGGTCGACCATCCGGCGATCGCCGGCCTGTTCACGGGGCTGAGCGACGGGCGCTATCTGCTGCGGCGCGAGCATCGTCACTGATCGCGACGCAACGGTAATCGACGTCAGCGGCCGCGCGCGGCGTTGACAAACGGGCGCGACTCTCCTAGCTGCGCCCTTCCTCCTGGCCCGGCAATCCGGACCGGGCACAAGCATTTGGATAGAGTCAGGCCATGTTCGCAGTCGTGCGCACGGGCGGCAAGCAGTATCGCGTTGCCGCCGGAGACAAGATCGTCGTCGAGAAGCTGGAGGGCGATGCCGGCGCCTCCGTCACGCTGAGCGACGTGCTGCTGGCCGGCGAAGGTTCGGAGCTGAAGCCGACCGACGGGCTCACCGTCGCTGCCGAGATCATCGCGCAGGCGAAGGGTGAGAAGGTCATCGTTTTCAAGAAGCGCCGCCGTCACAACTACCGCCGTCGCAACGGCCACCGCCAGAACCACACGATCCTGAAGATCGTGTCGATCGGCGCGTCGGCCTAATCGCGAAGCGTAAGGAGCAAGCACCATGGCACATAAGAAAGCAGGCGGCTCGTCGCGTAACGGTCGTGATTCGGCCGGTCGTCGTCTTGGCGTGAAGAAGTTCGGCGGTCAGGAAGCGATCGCAGGCAACATCCTCGTGCGTCAGCGCGGGACGAAGTTCTACCCGGGCCGCAACGTCGGCATCGGCAAGGACCACACCCTTTTCGCGCTCGTCGATGGCCGCGTGGTATTCCACGACGGCAAGCTCGGCCGTAAATTCTGTTCGGTCGACATGATTGCCGAGGCGGCAGAGTAACATCGGGCGACCATCCGGGTTGCCCACCAGGGCGATCCGGAGCCTCCATCAGGGAGGCCAGCCACAAGACAAGGGAGCCGGGTCCGCCCAGGCTCCCTTTTTTATTGCTCCCTCAATCCACCGCGTCTGTCGCCGGCCCGTCATCGGTCCCGGCTAACGGCGCGTCAGGCGAGGAGGGCGCAGATGTTCGCGCGGACGAAGAGATTGACGTTACGGCCGGGATGGCCGGAAGAAGCCGAGAGGCTGCAGCAGACGATCGCCCATGAAGAGGTGGCGATGAAGCTGGCGCGGCTGCCCTGGCCCTATACCCACGCCGATGCAGAGGCATTTTTGTCGATGCCGCGCGGGGAGGCCGAGGCGCGATTCCTGATCCTGAGCCACGACCATGATTATCCCCGCATGATCGGCGGCATCGGCCTGACCGACCAGGGCGGCGGCGTGGCCGAGCTTGGCTATTGGCTGACGCCGTCGGCCTGGGGCCGCGGCTATGCCACGGAGGCGGCACGCGCCGTCGTCGACATGGCGCGCCATGCCCTGCCCCTCCGCCGGATCGAGGCGCGCCACCATCTCGACAATCTGCCCTCGCGCCGCGTGCTCGAGAAGCTCGGTTTCCGCGAGATTCGGCGCGAGGCCAGCTTCTCGCTGGCGCAGGGCCGGGCCGTGGACAGCGCCGTGCTGGCGCTCGACATGGGCGAGGAAGAAGAGGTCCCGGCGCGAATGGCAATCGCCGCCTGATCGCCCCTCGCCGCCCTCCTTTCTCCTGCTTGCCTGCAATGCACGGCCGGACGACGTACGCCCTCCAGCACGCCGTCCGGCTGCGTAAAGCAAGCCATTGCAAAACATTGCTGATGCGCCGACAGCCGGCTTGATGTCCGTGACCCCGCTTCGCCGCCGCATGACCCCCGAGGAATCGCGCAGCGCCGCGCTGTCGGCCGCGCGCGAGCTTCTGGTCGAGGTCGGGCCGCAGGCCGTAACGCTGAAGGCGGTGGGCGCGCGGATCGGCCGCACCCACGCCAATCTCCTCCACCATTTCGGATCGGCCGAAGGGCTGCAGAAGGCGTTGATCGAGGATCTGGCAGCGCGGATCGTCGGCACGATCAAGGCCGCAGTGCTCCGCTCACGCGAGGCGGAGGATCCCGCGGAGGTCGTCGACCTCACCTTTGACGCCTTTGGACGCAACGGCGCCGGCGCGCTCGCAAGCTGGATGATCCTCACCGGCAATGAAAACGCGCTCGACCCGATTCTCACCGCGATCCACGATCTGGTCGAGGATCTGGCGCAGGACCATCACGGCGGGGCGCCGATCCGCGAGGAAACGCTTCAGCTCGTGCTGATGGCGCTGGGCGACGCGTTGCTCGGGGCGCCGATGGCCAAGGCGCTCGGCCTGTCGCGCGATACCGCGCGCAAGCTGGCGCGCGGCATGTTGCTGGCGGACCGGGGTCGATAAGCCGGAAGCCCGGGGAATCGGGTTCGGGGCTACAGGATCAGCAGCCCGATTCCCGCGCCCGCCTGAATCGCGACGATCAGCAGCAGCCGGGTGGAAAACGGCTCCTTGCGCGTCTTGTGGCGAAACAGGTGGCGCGCGGCGAGCGCGCCCGGCGACCCGCCGATCAACGCCAGCTGCAGCAGGCTCGCCTCCGATATCCGCCGCTCGCCCGCAATGGCGCGGCGCTTGTCCGACCAGAAAGCGGCAAAGGTCGCGGCGTTAATCAGTAGCGCGGCGAACAGCAGAGTCGTGACCATCTGCCCTCCCTGCCCCATCGTCGGTTAAGCAATCACCCGGTGATGCCACGGCCGACAGCGGTCCTTGTCGCTTTGCGCCGGCGAATTCGCTAAGCGGCTCGCCATGCATTTCCTCGATCAAGCAAAGATCTTCGTCCGCTCGGGCGCCGGTGGCCCCGGCGCGGTCAGCTTTCGCCGTGAAAAGTTCATCGAATATGGCGGCCCTGACGGGGGCAATGGCGGCAAGGGCGGCGACATCGTGTTCGAAGCCGTCGCCGGCCTCAATACGCTGATCGACTTTCGCTACACCCAGCATTTCCGGGCCGAGCGCGGCCATGGTGGCTCGGGGTCGAATCGCACCGGCGCGGGCGGCGAGGATCTGGTCATCAAGGTGCCGGTCGGCACGCAGGTGCTGGCGGACGACGAGGAGCGCACCCTGCTCCTCGACCTGACGGAGGTCGGCCAGCGCGAGATATTCCTGCGCGGCGGCGACGGCGGGCGCGGCAACGCCAGCTACAAGACCTCGACCAATCGCGCGCCGCGCCAGCATGGCACCGGCTGGCCCAATGAAGAGGCCTGGGTGTGGCTGCGGCTGAAGCTGCTCGCCGACGCGGGGCTCGTCGGCCTGCCGAATGCCGGCAAGTCGACCTTCATCAATGCGGTGACCAATGCGCAGGCCAAGGTCGGCGCCTATGCCTTCACCACCACCCGCCCGCAGCTGGGCGTGGTGCGGCACAAGGGTCAGGAATTCGTCATCGCCGATATTCCCGGCCTCATCGCCGGGGCGGCGGAAGGCGCCGGCATCGGCGACCGCTTCCTCGGCCATATCGAGCGGTGCCGCGTGCTGCTGCACCTGATCGACGCCAATGATGTCGACGTGGGCGAAAGCTACCGCATCGTGCGCGAAGAGCTGGAGGCCTATGGCGCCGGGCTCGACGAGAAGCCGGTGGTGATCGCGCTCAACAAGATCGACACGCTCGACGAGGAACTGATCGCGGCGCTGTCGGCCGAGCTGGAGGTAGCGAGCGGGGCCGAGGTGATCCCGCTGTCGGGCGCCAGCGGCACCGGCGTCGACTGGGTGCTGGACAAGTTGCTCGAGAAGATCGGCCCCGATCACGCCCGCGTGTCCGAGGACGACGAGGGCGAGGAACCGGTGGAGTGGTCTCCGGTCTGATCCCAGGCCGCCGCGCCCGCCGGTTCGCCCCCTTGGCGGTGGCGGCGCTCGCCCCGGTGGCGCCGCGGATCGCTCTGCTCGGCGCAGTACTTCTGTCGATCTGGTGGGTCGCCCGCCGCGACAACCACGTCGGCACCTGGGGGGTCCTCTACGTCCTGTTGCTGATGATCGTGGCGGTGCTGACCCTACTCGTCACCGCGCTCACGCTGCTTCACCGCCTGCACGGCGGCTGATCGCGCGCCTTGGCAATCCTGCGACGCGGGCTTACCTCGCCGCGATGCCCGTCCGCTCCCTGTTCCCGACCCTCTTCTACGAAGAGACGATCGACGATGCCGCGCTGCTCGAGGAGCTGGAGGCATCGGTCCGCGCCTTTGCCATGGACGATACCGCCGGCAAGCGCTGGTCGAAGGAGCATGGCTATCGCGGCTATACCTCCTACGCCTCGCTCGACGATCTGCCGCAGCGCGACCCTGCCTTCGCCGATCTGAAGCGTCACCTCGATCGTCACGTCGCGCGCTTCGCGGCCGAGTGCGGCTTCCAGCTTGGCGGGCGCAAGCTGAAGCTCGACAGCCTGTGGGTGAACCTGCTGAAGCCCGGCGGCGCGCATTCGGGGCACATCCACCCGCACAGCGTCGTCTCCGGCACCTTCTACGTCAGCGTGCCGCGCGGCGCCGGGGTGCTCCGGCTGGAGGATCCCCGCCTGGGCCTGATGATGGCAGCGCCGCCGCGCGAGGGCAGTTTCGTCCATGCCGAGCCGCGCCCCGGCACGATTTTCCTGTGGGAAAGCTGGCTCAGGCACGAAGTGATGCCGAGCAGCGCCAAGCAGGATCGGATCAGCGTCAGCTTCAACTATCGCTGGTAGGCCTGCGGTGAGGGTGGCTTCCGCCGCGCCGCCGCATTAAGGCCGCCGCAACACCTAATCTCAAGGATCTATCATGGGTTTCCGCTGCGGCATCGTGGGCCTGCCCAACGTGGGCAAGTCCACCCTCTTCAACGCGCTGACCGAGACGGCCGCGGCGCAGGCGGCCAATTACCCGTTCTGCACGATCGAGCCGAACGTCGGCAATGTCGGCGTTCCCGACCCGCGCCTCCAGAAGCTGGCTGAGATCGCCAAGTCGGGCAAGGTGATCGAGACTCAGCTCGCGTTCGTCGACATCGCCGGCCTGGTGCGCGGTGCGTCCAAGGGTGAGGGGCTTGGCAACCAGTTCCTCGGCAACATCCGCGAGGTGGATGCGATCGTCCACGTGCTGCGCTGCTTCGAGGATGGCGACGTCACCCACGTCGAGGGCAAGGTCGATCCGATCGCCGATGCCGAGACGGTCGAGACCGAGCTGATGCTGTCCGACCTCGAAAGCCTCGAAAAGCGCGTGCCCAACCTCATCAAGAAGGGCCAGCAGGGCGACAAGGAGGCCAAGATCGGCGCCAGCGTGCTGGGCCAGGCGCTCGAGCTGCTGCGCGACGGCAAGCCCGCGCGCCTCACCAAGCCCAAGGATGCCGAGGAGGAGCGCGTCTTCGCACAGGCGCAGCTGATTACCGCCAAGCCGGTGCTCTATGTCTGCAACGTCGATGAGGCACATGCCGCCGACGGCAATGAACTGTCCGCGCGCGTCTTCGCCAAGGCCGCGGCCGAGGGCGCCGAGGCGGTCGTCGTCTCCGCCGCGATCGAGGCGGAGATCGCCACCATGCCGGTCGAGGACCGCGGGGAGTTCCTGTCCGAGCTGGGGCTGGAGGAAACCGGCCTCGCCCGCGTGATTCGCGCCGGGTACAAGCTGCTCCACCTCCTCACCTTCTTCACCGTCGGCCCGAAGGAAGCGCGCGCCTGGACGATCCCGGCGGGATCGAAGGCGCCCCAGGCCGCCGGCGCGATCCACAGCGATTTCGAACGCGGCTTCATCCGCGCCGAAACGATCGCCTTTGACGATTATGTCGCCTGTGGCGGCGAGGCCGGCGCGCGTGAGGCGGGCAAGCTGCGACAAGAGGGCAAGGAATATGTCGTCCAGGACGGCGACGTGATGCTCTTCCGCTTCAACGTCTGACCCAAAAAAAACCGCCGGCAGCCCTCAGGCTCCCGGCGGTTTTTTTGTATCTGCCAACGCTGCGGGCGTTGGCGCGCAGGGGGAAGGCTCAGGCCTCCAGGTCGCGCATCAGCGCGCGCACTGCACCATCCACATCGGCGTCGGTGTCGCGCAATTCCTCGATCCGCCGCACCGCGTGGATCACGGTGGAATGGTCGCGGCCACCGAACTTGCGGCCGATCTCGGGCAGCGAGCGCGTGGTCAGCCGCTTGGCGAGGTACATCGCGATCTGCCGCGGCCGGGCCACGGCGCGCGCGCGGCGGGCCGAGATGAGGTCCAGCGGCTTCAGGTCGAAATGCTGCGACACGCGCTTCTGGATTTCGTCGATCGTCACGCGGCGCATGCTGCCGCGCAGCACGTCGCCCAGCGTCGCGATCGCAAAGTCGAGGTCCAGCGTCTCGCCGGTCAGCTGCGCATAAGCGATGACCCGGTTCAGCGCGCCTTCCAGCTCGCGGATGTTGTTGGTGATGCGGCCCGCCAGCATGTCGAGCACGTCGGCCGGCACGCGCACATCGGCCATGTCGGCAACCTTGCGGTCGAGCAGGGTGCGACGCAGCTCCAACGACGGCGGCTTGATGTCGGCGACCAGGCCCATCGCCATGCGGCCGATGATCCGCTGCTCGATCCCGTCCAGCGCCTGCGGCGAGCGATCCGCCGAGATGACGAGCCGCTTGCCCGCGCCCATGATCTCGTTGACGGTGTGGAAGAATTCCTCCTGCGTCGCGTCCTTGCCAGCGATGAACTGCAGGTCGTCGATCAGCAGCAGGTCGGCCGAGCGCAGCCGCATCTTGAACGCAAAGGTGTCGCGGGCGCGAAGGGCGGCGACGAAGTCGAACATGAAGCGTTCGGCCGACATCGCGATCACCCGCGCGCCGGGGACCGCCGCCATGAAGGCGTGGCCGATGGCATGCATCAGGTGGGTCTTGCCCTGCCCCGTGCCGGCATGAAGGAACAACGGGCTGAAGCGGACCGCGCCGGGCTTTGCCAGCTGCTTGGCGGCGTTGAACGCCACCTTGTTCGACGCGTCCACGACGAAGCGGTCAAAGGTGTAGCGCGGCTCCAGCGCGGGGCGCTCGACATCGCTGGCCGGCGCGGCGGGCGCAGCCACGACGACGGGCGCTGCGACGGGCACCGCGGTCAGCGACACCACGGCGGCGCCGGCGCGCGCAGGCGCCGTCTCGATCTCGACCGAGCGGATGTCGGGCAGGATCGCGCGAAACTCGCGGAACAGCCGCTCCGCATAATGGCTGCGCACCCAGTTGGTGGCAAAGGCCGACGGCAGGGTCAGGCGCACGCGATCGGGATCGCCCGCCTCGTCGAGCTGCATCGGCTTCAGCCACTGGTCGAACAGGCGGACGCCGGCGGACTCGCGCAGGTTGGCGCGCACCCGCGCCCATGCCCTTGCCAGGTCACTGCCTTCGTCAGTTGTTCGATGTTGTGACAACGGCACGCGCACCCTTCCTCGGGCCGCGACACGGGTCGCAGCCACAGATCGACAAAGCAAAAATGTCCCCCGATGTGGCCCCCGCCACGGTCGGCTACGACGATGGTCAAATGAGCGCCGCAGGCAGACAGCCGCGGCGACTGACTATGGTTTAGGAACAGCCGCGTGAGTCGATCAAGTCCGGCTCGTGCCGCATTTTTGAAATATACCTCCTTGACTCGATCCGGCCCGCGCAAATCCGTCGAAAAACGCACAAGTTGCTGTTTTTGCTAGGATAAACTGAAACGGCGCAAAATCCGCGACGCGCGAATCGCGAGATTTCCTAGCCTTTCGAAACGGACCCGTTTCGTTCCAGCCGCGGGGTTGCCGCGTACAAAATGGGTCCGCCGACGAAGGCCCGATCCTTGCTTGTGGCCGGGCGGTCATCCAGGCCTACGTAGTCACCCCAAGGTCACCAGCGCCTTCACGAATCCGCCCGGCTTGTCGCGAGTCGCGGCCAGCGCCTCATCGAGCTGATCGAGCGTGTACCGCCCGGTGTAGAGCGGCGTCGGATCAAGGCGCCCGCTTGCCACCAGATCAATCGCCTCGCGCAATCCGCGCAGCTGGACCGCCGGGTCACGCTCATGCGCGTTGACGACGTCGATCCCCTTCCAGTTCCAGTTCTGGACGTTCACTTGCCGCGGTCCGTCCTGGTGATAGCCGGCGATCACCAGCCGCCCGCCGAATCCGACGAGCTCGCCCGCCAGGTCGAGCGGCCATTGCTTGCCCACCGCCTCGATGACGCGCGGGCAGAAGGTGCCGCCGGTCAGTTGCCCGATCTGGCCGATGATCTTGTAGTGATCGATCATCGGCACGGTCACCTCGGCGCCGAAGCGGCGCGCAAGCTCCAGCGATTCGTCGCGGCGCGAGATCGCGATCACCCGCGCCCCTGCTTCGCTCGCCAGCCGGGTCAGGACCGCACCAAGGAACCCGATGCCGATGATCGCCACCCACTGCCCGGCCTCGATCTGCGACCGGCGGAAGATGTTAACCGCGCAGGCGATCGGCTCGCCGGGGAAAGGCTGCCCGTCGAGCGCCGACGGCAGTGGCACCACCTTCTCGACCGGCGCCACGTCATAAGCGGCAAAGGCGCGTTCGGAGAGCATCGCGACCCGCGTGCCGATCGCGATGTCGGCGCCGCTGCCCACCGCATCGACGACGCCCCACGCCTCATGGCCAAGGCCACCCGGCGCGCCCGGCCAGCTCGACCATTCCTGCCCCTCCCACGGCTCGACATTGGACGCGCACACGCCGCACCCCTCGATCCGCACGCGCACCTCGCCCGCGCCCGGCTGCGGCACGGGCACCTGCTCGACGCTGATCTTGCCGGGCGCCTGGAGCACCGCTGCCTGCATCATTTCCGTCACGATCCATTCCGCCTTTCGTTCGACCCTACGTGATCGATGTTGGTGTTCTTCGCCCGCTGACACGCCATGATCCGCGCCATGACCACACCCCCCGCGAACACGCCAGCCGACGCGCACATGACCCGCACGCTGCGCGAGAATATCGAGCGGCTGAACGCGCGGGCCGAGCAACAGGCGAGGAACGCGCCGCTGGGCGACCGGCTGGCCGACGCGATCACGCGCTTTGCCGGGTCGATGCGCTTCGTCGTGCTCCACGCCATCTTCTTTGGCGGCTGGATCGTCTGGAACCTCGGCTGGATCCCTGGCCTTGCGCCGTTCGACCCGACCTTTGTCGTGCTGGCGATGGAGGCATCGGTCGAAGCGATCTTCCTGTCCACCTTCGTGCTCATCTCGCAGAACCGGATGGCGGCGGTGGCCGATCGGCGCCGTGACCTCGACCTCCACGTCTCCTTGCTCGCGGAACATGAACTGACCCGGCTGGCCGGCATGGTGGAGCGGATCGCGGTCAAGGTGAGCGCGGAAAGCGATCCCGAGATCGAGGAGATCAAGCGCGACATCTCGCCCGAGCAGGTGCTCGACTTCCTCGACAAGAAGGACAGCGACTAACGCCCGTCATCCGGCGTGGACGTTCAGCGCAAGCAGATGCCCGCCCCAGTCGCCCACCACCAGGCTGGTGATCGACCCCGGATCGACATCGAACGCCAGCATCCGGTCGAGCGATAGTCCCAGATAATGCGCGACGACGCCGCGGATGATGTCGGCATGCGAGACGCAGACGATCGCCCCCAGCCAGTCGGCCTGCGCCAATCCTGCGAGGTGCGTCACCGCGCGCGCCACGGCATCGGCCATCCGCTCGCCGGCCGGTGTCTGCCCCACGGCGCGCTGTTCATTCCAGCGCGCCCACTGCGGATCATCGGCCAGATCGGCAATCGCCTGCCCTGTCCAATCGCCGAAATCGAGCTCGTCCAGGGCATCCGCGACGAACGGCTGTCCGAGCCCGAAATGCTCCGCGATGACCGCCGCCGTCTCCATCGTGCGCCGCTGCGGGCTGGTCTCGACCCGCACGACACCGGTCAGCCGCCGCGCCGCCCAGACGGCCTGCTCCCGTCCGACCGGCGCAAGGCCGAGCGGACTGCCACGCCCGGTGAGCACGCGCCCTGCTTCGACATGGGCGCCGTGCCGCACCAGATGGATCGTCGCTGCCACCGCCCCCGTTTCAACCTTTGTTGAAGATGCGACCTGAACGGGCCGCGCCGGCCCCTGTTCCGCGCAAACAGATTAACCTGCGTCAACAAGTAGTTGAGGAAGCGAAATTAACGGGAACCAAGGGTAGATGAAGATGTTCAAGCTCCGGTGGGACCGCTCCTAAGCGGGCGAAAACTCAAAATAAAAATACAAAGCGGGGACCAATGAGCGAACATGTTCTCATCACGGGCGGCGCCGGTTTCATCGGCCGCTTCGTCACCGAAGAATTGCTCCGCCGCGGTCACCGTGTTCGTATCCTCGACAATCTGCTGCCGCAAGTCCACGGCGATGGCGGCCGCCCCGCAAACCTGTCGGCTGAGGCGGAGCTGATCGTCGCCGATGTACGCGATGGCGATGCGGTCGCCCGCGCGCTCGACGGGATCGACAGTGTCGTCCACCTCGCCGCGGAGGTCGGCGTCGGCCAGTCGATGTACGAGGTGGAACGCTACACCTCGGTCAATGACGTCGGCACGGCGGTGCTGTTCGAACGGCTGATCGACAAGCCGGTCCGCCGCGTCGTCACCGCTTCCTCGATGAGCATCTATGGCGAGGGGCTGTATCGCGACGCGGACGGCCATCTGGTGGAGGATGCCGCGCGCGGCATGATCCGCGATGGCCAGCGGCAATGGGATCCGACCGACGCGCACGGCCGCCCGCTCACCCCCGTCGCAACGCCCGAGACGAAGCGCCCCGCGCTCTCCTCGATCTACGCGCTCAACAAATATGTGCAGGAGCGCACCACCCACATCATGGGCGCGCCCTACGGCATCGAAAGCGTCTGCCTGCGGCTGTTCAACGTCTATGGCCCCGGCCAGGCGCTCTCCAACCCCTATACCGGCGTCCTCGCCATCTTCGCCTCGCGCCTGCTCAACAAGCAGCGCCCGATGGTGTTCGAGGATGGCGAGCAGCGCCGCGACTTCGTCCATGTCGGGGACGTAGCGCGCGCCTTTGCCGAAGCGCTGTTCCTGCCCGAGGCGGTCGGCGGCACGTTCAACGTCGGGTCGGGCAAGGACCGCTCGGTCACTGAGGTGGCCGAGGCGCTGGGCCGCGCCATGGGCCAGAATGACGCATCGCCGGAAATCGTCGGCAAGGCACGCGTCGGTGATATCCGCCACTGTTTCTGCGACACGTCGCTGGCGGAGCAGCAGCTCGGCTTCCGCGCCACTGCCGATTTCGAGACTGAGCTGGCCGTGCTGGCCGACTGGGTGGCGCAGCAGACCGCTGAGGACCGCGTCAGCCATGCGCGTGCCGAGCTCGAGAAGCGCGGGCTGGTCGCATGACCGCGGCTTCCCAGGGAGCGGACGGGCGCCCGATCCTGGTGACCGGCGGCGCGGGCTTCATCGGCAGCAATATCGCGCACCGGCTGGCCGGCGAAGGCCACCGCGTCATCGTCTATGACGCGCTCGTGCGCGAGGGCGTGAAGCGCAACCTCGAATGGCTGACGGCGAACCATGGCGAGCGGATCGACGTGCGGATCGCCGACATTCGCGACGAGGCGGCGATGACCGAGGCGGTGCAGGCGTCGCAGACGGTGTTCCACATGGCGGCGCAGGTCGCGGTGACCACCAGCCTCACCGATCCGCGCGCCGATTTCGCGATCAACATCGCGGGCACGTTGAACGTGCTGGAGGCCGCGCGCCTCGCGCCGCAGCCGCCGGCGGTGATCTTCGCCTCGACCAACAAGGTCTATGGCGATCTGGCCGACCTTGCCTTTGACGAAACCGCCAACGGCTACCAGCCGGTCGATCCGCTGGTGAACGCTTACGGCATTGGCGAGACGCGCCCGCTCGATTTCCACACGCCCTATGGCTGCTCCAAGGGCGCGGCGGACCAATATGTCCTCGATTACGCGCGCAGCTACGGCATCCCCGCCGCCGTCCTGCGGATGAGCTGCATCTACGGCGAACGCCAGATGGGCACCGAGGATCAGGGATGGGTCGCGCACTTCCTGATCCGCGCGCTCGAGGGGCGCACGATCGACATCTATGGCGACGGCCATCAGGTTCGCGACATCCTGGAGGTGGGCGACGCAGTCGACGCCTATGTCGCGCTCTGGCAGCAGATCGACCGCCACACCGGCCAAGTCTTCAACCTGGGCGGCGGGCCCGACAATGCCGTCAGCCTGCGCAACGTGCTGGCGGAGATCGAGGCGGTTGTCGGCTACCCGGTCGACCTGCGCTTTGGTGATTGGCGCGCGGGCGACCAGCGTTATTTCGTCGCCGATCGCCGCGCGGTCGATGCCGCACTCGGCCTCGCGCGGCCCGCCGACTGGCGCACCGGCCTGCGCCGCCTTGCCAGCTGGCTCTCGGCCGAGCGCGGTCTTGCGCTGGGAAGCTCCCCTTCGCTCAAGGTGGCGGTGTGACTCACCGTCCGCGCCGTATCCTGATGACGGTCGATGCGGTGGGCGGCGTCTGGCGCTACGCCGTCGATCTCGCCGGCGCACTGGGCGACACTGGCATTGAGACGGTGCTTGCCGTGCTTGGCCCCGCGCCCTCGGAAACGCAGCGGGCGGAGGTCGCGGCGCTCCGCCGGGTCACCCTCGTGGAAACGGGGGAACCACTCGACTGGCTGACCGATGATGCCGTTGCCGTCCGCCACGCCGCGGCGACGATCGCGGCGCTGGCGATCCGCCACCGCGTCGATCTGCTCCATGTGAACCAGCCAGCCCTGATCCCCGGCCTCACCGGTGACCTTCCGGTCGTGGCGGTGGCGCATGGCTGCGTCTCGACCTGGTGGGAAGCCGCCCGCCCCGGCACGCCGCTCGACCCCGCCTTCGCCTGGCATCGCGCGCTCGTTGCCGACGGGCTGCGCCGCGCCGATTGCGTGGTCGCGCCGAGCGAGAGCTACGCCCACACGATCGCGCGCCATTACGGCCTCACCGCCGCGCCGATCGCCGTCCACAACGGCCGCACGCCGCCGTTGGTCGCGCCGGTCGCCACGCGGCATATCGCCTTCACCGCCGGCCGCCTGTGGGACGAGGTGAAGCGCACGCCGCTGCTTGATGCCGCCGCCGGCCGGCTCGCTGTCCCACTCTATGCCGCCGGTCCCACCCGCGCGCCGCATGGTGCCTCGGTCCCGGTCGAACATCTCCACCTGCTCGGCGAACTGACGCCGGACGGCATCGGCGCAATGCTGGCGGCACAGCCCGTCTTCGTCTCCGCCGCTTCGTTCGAACCGTTCGGGCTGGCGGTGCTGGAGGCGGCGCAGGCCGGCTGCCCGCTGATCCTGTCGGACATCGACACCTTCCGCGAGCTGTGGGACGGCGCGGCGCACTTCGTCGCCGGCGATGATCCCGCCGCCTGGGCCGATGCCATTGCCGAGGTAATGGGCGACGATGCCGAGCGCGCCCGCCTCGCCGATGCCGCGCTCGCCCGCGGCGCGCATTTCACCGTCGGCGCGACCGCAAAGGCGATGCGCGCCCTCTACACTGACGCACGAAGAGCCGCGGCCACCGGCGAGAACCCGGCCGGCACCAGCGAAAGGGTCGCCGCATGAAGATCATCTATTTCACCCACAGCTTGGCGTCCTGCTGGAACCACGGCAACGCCCATTTCCTGCGCGGGGTGCTGAGCGAGCTGGTCGCGCGCGGGCATGACGTGGTCGCCTATGAGCCAGAGGGCGCGTGGAGCCTCGCCAACCTCCTGGCCGACCATGGCGAGGCGGGGCTTGCGGCGTGGCGCGAACGCTATCCCGAGCTGAGCACGACCACCTACGATCCCGCGACCCCGGCCGACCAGCTTACCGACGGCGCCGATCTCGTCATCGTGCATGAATGGAACGACCATGGCCTCGTCGCCGCGCTGGGCGATCAGCGCAAGCGCGGCGCGCACCACACCCTGCTGTTCCACGACACGCACCACCGCGCGGTGAGCGAGCCCGAGGCGATGCGCGCCTATGACCTCAGCGGCTATGACGGCGTCCTCGCGTTCGGCGAGACGCTGAGCGAGATCTACCGCGACTGGGGCTGGGGCAAGCGCGTCTGGACCTGGCATGAGGCGGCCGACCTGCGCCGCTTCCACCCGCCCGAGGTGGAGGGCGAGCGTTCCGGCCTCGTCTGGATCGGCAATTGGGGCGATGGCGAGCGTACCGAGGAACTGGAACGCTTCCTGTTCGCCCCGGCGCAGGGCGCGAAGCTGCCGCTCGACATCTATGGCGTGCGCTACCCGGCGGAGGCGCTGACCACGCTGGACCGCTACGGCGTGCGCTATCACGGCTGGGCGCCCAATGCGGCCGCGCCCGATATCTTCGCCCGGCATCTCGCCACCGTGCACGTGCCGCGGCGCTATTATGCCACCATCCTGCCCGGCATCCCCACGATCCGCGTGTTCGAAGCGCTGGCCTGCGGCATCCCGCTGGTGTCGGCACCGTGGGACGATGCGGAGGGGCTGTTCACCCCGTGGCGCGACTATCTCGTCGCCCGCGACGGCGCGGAAATGACTCGGCACCTCACCGCGCTGCGCGACGATGCTGGCCTGCGCCGCTCACTCGCCAGGCACGGCCTCGCCACGATCAAGGCACGCCACACCTGCGCGCATCGCGTCGACCAGCTGCTCGCCATCGTCGCCAGCCTGCGCTCGCCCGAACAGACGAAGGACGCCGCATGAAGATCGCCTTTTACGGCTCAAGCCTCCTGTCCTCCTATTGGAACGGCGCCGCGACCTATTATCGCGGCATCCTGAAGGCACTGGCGGCGCACGGTCACCAGATCACCTTCTATGAACCCGACGCCTTCGACCGGCAGTCGAACCGCGACATCGAACCGCCCGAATATGCGACCTCGATCGTCTATCCCGCGACGCAGGAGGGCCTGCGATCGGTCCTGGCCGAAGCGCACAAGGCCGATGTGGTGGTGAAGGCCAGCGGCGTCGGCGTATTCGACGCGGAGCTGATCGCCGGCATCATCGACCATGCGCGCGCCGATGCGCTCAAGATCTTCTGGGATGTCGACGCCGCCGCAACGCTGGACGAGATCCGCGCCGATCCCGCGCACCCCGTCCGCGCCGCGCTGCCGCAGCTCGACATGGTGCTGACCTACGGCGGCGGCCCGCCCGTGGTCGAGGCGTATGAGGCGCTCGGCGCGGCGCGCTGCATTCCGGTCTACAATGCCGTCGATCCCGACACGCATCACCCGGTCGCGCCCGATGATCGCTTCGCCTGCGACCTCGCCTTCCTCGGCAACCGCCTGCCCGATCGCGAGGCGCGGGTGGAGCAATTCTTCCTCGCCGCCGCCGCCGCGCTGCCCGAACAGAGCTTCCTGATCGGCGGCAGCGGCTGGCACGACAAGCACATGCCGGCGAACGTGCGCCACCTCGGCCATGTCGGCACGGCGGACCACAACGCCTTCAACTGCACGCCCCGTGCGGTGCTCAACATCGCGCGCGATTCGATGGCGGCAGTCGGCTTCTCCCCCGCCACCCGCGTGTTCGAGGCGGCCGGTGCCGGCGCCTGCCTCATCACCGACTATTGGGAGGGGATCGAACAATTCCTGATCCCGGGCGAGGAAGTGCTGGTCGCCCGCACCGGACAGGACGTCGCCGATCTGCTGGCGGACCTCACCACCGAGCGCGCCCGCGCGATCGGCGAGGCGGCGCGCCGCCGCGTCCTGGCCGAACACACCTATGAGCTGCGCGCGCGGCAGGTCGACGATCTGCTGCGTGCCCATGCCGCCGCGGCGAAGGTGGCGGCATGAAGCTCGTCGTCCTTGGCCTCAGCCTCGGCTCCTCCTGGGGCAATGGCCACGCCACCACCTGGCGTGCGTTGCTGTCGGGGTTCGCCGAACGCGGCCACGACATCCAGTTCCTCGAGCGCACCGTGCCCTGGTATTCCGGCGACCGCCGCGACCTGACCGATCCCGATTTCTGCCGGCTCGATTATTATGCCGACCTCGCCGACCTCGCGACGTGGCGCGACGCGATTGCCGGGGCGGACGCGGTCATTGTCGGTTCCTACGTGCCGGAGGGCGTTTCGATCGCCCGCTACGTGCAGGCGACGGCCCGGGGCGTCACCGCCTTCTACGACATCGACACCCCCGTCACGCTGGCGAAGCTCGACCGCGGCGACCATGAATATCTCTCGCCCGAGGTGATCCCCGGCTTCGACCTGTACCTGTCCTTCACCGGCGGCCCGACGCTGGAGCGGATCGAGCGCCAATATGGCGCCAGGGCCGCCCGCGCGCTCTATTGCACCGTCGACGCGACCCGTTACCAGCCGCAGGACACGCCCAAGCGCTGGGCGCTCTCCTACCTCGGCACCTATAGTGACGATCGCCAGCCGACGCTGGAACGGCTGCTGATCGAACCGGCGCGCCGCCGCCCCGACCTTCAGTTCGCCGTCGCCGGGCCGCAATATCCCGACACGATCGACTGGCCGGCCAACGTCACCCGCATCGATCACCTGCCGCCGGCCGATCACCCGGCCTTCTACAGCCAGTCGCGCATGACGCTGAACGTCACGCGCGCGGACATGATCGCCGCCGGCTGGTCGCCCTCGGTCCGGCTGTTCGAGGCAGGCGCCTGTGGCACGCCGATCCTGTCCGATCGGTGGGAGGGCATCGACGATCTCTTCGTGCCCGGGCGTGAGATCATGCTCGCCGACACCACCGAACAGGCGCTCGCCGCGCTGGAACAGGATGCCGCCGCGCTCGGCCATGCTGCGCGTGATCGCGTGCTCGCCGCGCACACCGCGTCGCACCGCGCCGCCCAGCTCGAAGCCTACATCAACGACGCCACCCGCCCCCAACCCAGCCGGAGCAAGCCCCGCATGGACACCAACGACGCGCCCGTCACTCTGGTCGCCGGCGGTGCCGGCTTCATCGGCTCGCACCTGTGCCAGGCGCTGCTCGCGCGCGGCGAGCATGTCGTCTGCCTCGACAACCTTCAGACGTCGCGCGCGACCAACGTCGATGATCTGATCGGCCACCCGCGCTTCACCTTCGTCAAGGCGGACGTGATCGAGAAGCTGCCCGCGACGGTCACCGCGCTGACCCGGCGGATCACGCGCGTCTACAATCTCGCCTGCGCCGCCTCGCCGCCGCATTACCAAGCCGATCCCGAGCATACGATGCTGACCTGCGTCGTCGGCACCGATCACTTGCTGCGGCTGGCCGAGCAATCGGGCGCCCGCTTCCTCCTCACCTCCACCAGCGAGGTCTATGGCGATCCGGAGGTTCACCCCCAGCGCGAGGATTATCGCGGCGCGGTCAGCTGCACCGGCCCGCGCGCCTGCTATGACGAGGGCAAACGCGCTGCCGAAGCGATGGCGCTCGATTTCGCGCGGCTCGGCCGGGCGGACGTTCGCGTCGCCCGCATCTTCAACACCTATGGCCCCCGGATGCACCCCGACGATGGCCGCGTCGTCTCCAATTTCATTTGCCAGGCGCTCACCGGCGATACGATCACGGTATATGGCGACGGCAGCCAGACGCGCAGCTTCTGCTACGTCAGCGATCTGGTCGACGGGCTGATCCGCCTGATGGACAGCGAGACGGTCGGGTCGGAGCCGGTCAACCTGGGCAATCCGAATGAGATGACCGTGTCCGACCTCGTGACGCGCATCGTGGCGCTGACCGGCACCACTGCGCAGGTCGACTATCATCCGCTGCCCGTCGACGATCCCCGCCGGCGCAAGCCGGACATCACCCGCGCCCAGACGATGCTGGGCTGGGCGCCGCTCGTCCCGCTTGAGGAAGGGTTGTCGCGCACCTGCACCTGGTTTGCCCAGGAACTGCGCCAGGCGGATCGAATGCCGCTGCTGTCGGTTGCCGCCGAGTAAGGAGAACAGCCATGGACAAGCGCGCAACGACTGAAACCAAGCGGCCCAACCTGTCGACCGAGCATCAGGAAGAGGGCGACGCGATGCGGCCCTCCGACACGCTCGACAAGGGGCAGCCCAACGAACAGACGATCAAGCGCAAGACATCGCTCACCCGCAACGAATAGCGCTGGGTCGCCGGGCGGACCAACATAGGTGAGGACAATCACGCGCCGCCCGGCCTTTTCCAGCCGAAAACAACGTTTTATCGTTGCTTTTCAATGCTTGCCCATTTCGATTGCGGAAACGACCGGGTGGTCATAGGTCTTTCGCGACAATGACCACCAATCCCACCCCGCACCTGCTGGCGATGGAGACCGAACGCCGGTCCCAGCTGCTGCTGAACGCGGTGAAGGATTACGCCATATACCTGCTCGACACCGCAGGTTCCGTGGTCAGCTGGAACCCCGGGGCGGAGCGGTTCAAGGGCTACACCGCCGATGAGATCATCGGTGAGCATTTCTCGCGTTTCTACACGCCGGAGGACCGCGCCACCGGGCTTCCGATGCGCGCGCTTGAGACCGCGGCGGCGGAGGGAAAATTCGAATCCGAAGGCTGGCGGCTGCGCAAGGACGGCACCCGCTTCTGGGCCAATGTCGTCATTGATCCGGTCCATGACGAAGACGGTACGCTGATCGGCTTTGCCAAGGTCACGCGTGACATCAGCGACAAGAAGGAGGCGGAACGCGCGCTGTTCCGCAGCGAGCAGCAATTCCGCCTGCTGGTGCAGGGCGTGCGCGACTACGCCATCTACATGCTCGATCCCGACGGCAATGTGTCGAGCTGGAACGCCGGGGCGCAGGCGATCAAGGGCTATACCGCCGAAGAGATCATCGGCACCCATTTCTCCCGCTTCTACATCCCGGCCGATCGCGACCGCGGCGAACCGGCCAAGGCGCTGCACACCGCGCTGATCCACGGCACCTTCGAGAAAGAGGCGCTGCGCCTGCGCAAGGACGGCACGACCTTCTGGGCGCATGTCGTCATCGATCCGATCTACGACGATGCCGGCGCACTCACCGGCTTCACCAAGATCACGCGCGACGTGACCGAGCGGCGCCGCGCGCAGGAGGAACTCGACACCGCGCGCGAGGCGCTGGCGCACAGCCAGAAGATGGAGGCGATCGGCCGGCTGACCGGCGGCGTGGCGCATGATTTCAACAATCTGCTCACCGTCATCCGCTCCTCGGCCGACCTGCTGCAACTCCCCAACCAGAGCGAGGAAAAACGGCAGCGCTATATCGCCGCCATCGCCGAGACGGCGGATCGCGCGGCGCAGCTCACCGGCCATCTGCTCGCCTTCGCCCGGCGCCAGCCGCTCGAACCCGAGACGTTCGCGGTCGGTGATCGCGTGCTCGGCCTCGAACGGCTGATCATCACCACCGTCGGCTCGCCGGTCCGGGTCGAGGTGGAGGTGGCGGACGACGCCGGCTGCGTCACCGCCGATCCCAACCAGTTCGAATCCGCGGTGCTCAACATCGCGATCAACGCGCGCGACGCGATGCCTGACGGCGGTGTGCTGCGGATCACCGCGCGCAACGTCACGCACGTTCCTTCCGTTCGCCGCCACGCCGCGGTCGATGGCGATTTCGTCGCCGTCGACATCAGCGACAGCGGCACCGGCATGGATGCCGAAACGCAGGGCCGCATTTTCGAGCCCTTCTTCACCACCAAGGCGGTCGGCCGCGGCACTGGGCTTGGCCTCAGCCAGGCCTATGGCTTCGCCAAACAATCGGGCGGCGAGATCAGCGTGCGCAGCACGCCCGGACACGGCAGCACCTTCACCATCTACCTGCCCCGCGCCGCCGCCGCGCCGACCGCGGAGCCGCTCACACCGGCGGTGCTTCGCCACGCGCTGCCGACGCAGCGGGTGCTGATGGTCGAGGATAATGAGGTGGTCGGCCGCTTCGCCCGCACCCTCCTGGAGGAACTGGGCCAGACGACGACCTGGGCGACCAACGGCGAATCCGCGCTTCGGCTGCTGGAGGAATCGAACGGCGGTTTCGATCTCGTCTTTACCGACGTGGTGATGCCCGGGATCAGCGGGATCGACCTTGCCAAGGAAGTGGAACGCCGCTGGCCGCATTGCCGCGTCGTGCTGACCAGCGGCTACAGCCACGTTCTGGCCGAGGAGGGGAACCACGGCTTCCCGCTGCTGCGCAAACCCTATTCGCTCGACAAGCTGATGAGCGTGCTGGGCGTCGCCCCGGCGGCAAAGCTCGCTTCCTGACCAGCGCGTCCGCCGCGCCTCACCCCCCGGCGTCGCGAATCGTTTCCATCACCACGAAGGTCGATGTGCTCGAGACATTGGGCAGCGTCGAGATACGCTCGCCCAGCACCGCGCGATAGCTGCGCATGTCGGCGGTGCGGACCTTCAGCAGATAATCGAAGTGGCTGGCGATCATATGGCATTCCTCCACCTCGGGAATAGCCAGCACGCCCTGCCGGAATTCCTCCAGCGCCGCCTCGCGCGTGTCGGACAGCTTCACCTCGGTAAAGGCGACATGCCCCTGACCCAGCCGCGCCGGGTCGATCACCGCGCGAAAGCCGCGGATGATCCCGCGATCGGTCAGCCGCTTCAGCCGCACCTGGCACGGCGTCTTGGACAGCCCGACGCGCTTCGCCAGCTCGGTGACCGACAGCCGCCCGTCGGCGCGCAGGATCTGGATGATCTTTCGGTCGAACGGGTCGAGTTCTTCCGGATCAAAGGGCGAAACGTCCATCCACAGCCTCAATGACAAGCCAAAGCGTCTGAGACAGGCCATATCATAAGTCGGATCGCCCGGACGAGCCTCACTATATAGCGGCCATCAACTTTCCGGACTGAGACCATGGCCGATCTCCCCCCGCTGTTCGCCGATTTTTCCCCGCCGGTCCGCGCCGCGACACCGCTCCGCGCCGCGATCACCGCCGCCACCCGCCGCCCGGAGCCGGAGGCGCTCGCCCCCCTGCTCGACGAAGCGACTCTGCCGGAGGAGACAAAGGCCCGGGCGCTGGCGACCGCGACGAAGCTGATCACCGCGCTGCGCGCCAAGCACAAGGGCACCGGCGTCGAGGGTCTGGTGCAGGAATATGCCCTCTCCAGCCAGGAGGGCGTCGCCTTGATGTGCCTCGCCGAGGCGCTGCTGCGCATCCCCGACGACGACACCCGCGACGCACTGATCCGCGACAAGATCGCCGGCGGCGACTGGCGCAGCCACATCGGCGACGGCCGCTCGCTGTTCGTCAACGCCGCCACCTGGGGCCTGGTGGTGACGGGCAAGCTCACCAACAGCGTCAACGACCGCGGTCTCGCCGCCGCGCTCACCCGCCTGATCGCGCGCGCCGGCGAACCTGTCATCCGCCGCGGCGTCGACATGGCGATGCGCATGATGGGCGAGCAGTTCGTCACCGGCGAGACGATCGAGGAGGCGCTGAAGCGCGCCCGCCCGCTGGAAGCGCGCGGCTTCGGCTACAGCTACGACATGCTGGGCGAGGCCGCGACCACCGCCGCCGACGCCGACCGCTATTACCGCGACTATGAAACCGCGGTTCACGCCATCGGCAAGGCGTCGGCCGGCCGCGGCATCTATGCCGGCCCCGGAATCTCGATCAAGCTCTCCGCCCTCCACCCCCGTTACGCCCGCGCCCAGGGCGACCGCGTCATGGCCGAGCTGCTGCCCCGCGTCCGCGCGCTCGCCCTAATCGCCAGGGGCTATGACATCGGCTTCAACATCGACGCGGAGGAGGCCGACCGGCTCGAACTCTCGCTCGACCTTCTCGAAAGCCTCGCGCTCGATCCCGCGCTCGCCGGGTGGCACGGCCTCGGCTTCGTCATCCAGGCCTATGGCAAGCGCTGCCCCTTCGTCATCGACTGGATCGTCGACCTCGCCCGCCGCGCCAACCGCCGCATCATGGTCCGTCTGGTCAAGGGCGCCTATTGGGATGCCGAGATCAAGCGCGCGCAGGTCGACGGCCAGTCGGACTTCCCCGTCTACACGCGCAAGATCCACACCGACGTCTCGTACCTCGCCTGCGCCCGCCGCCTGCTGGCGAACCGCGACGCGGTGTTCCCGCAGTTCGCCACCCACAATGCGCAGACGCTGGCGACCGTCCACGCCATGGCCGGCCCCGACTTCACCATCGGCGATTACGAATTCCAGTGCCTCCACGGCATGGGCGAGCCGCTGTATGACGAGGTGGTCGGCGGGGATAAGCTCAACCGCCCCTGCCGCATCTACGCCCCGGTCGGCACGCACGAGACATTGCTCGCCTATCTCGTCCGCCGCCTGTTGGAGAACGGCGCCAACAGCTCGTTCGTGAACCGCATCGCCGATCCCGAAGTCTCCATCGCCGATCTCGTCGCCGATCCGGTCGCGATCGTCCGCGCGGCCGACACGCCGGGGCAGAAGCACGCCGCGATCGCGCTCCCAGCCGACCTCTACCCCCGCCGCCGCAATTCGGACGGCCTCGACCTCACCGACGAGCGCACGCTCGCCGCATTGGCCGCGACGTTGCAGGCCGGCGCCCACAGCAACTGGCGCGCCGCCCCCAATGATGGGCAGGGCACCCCCCGCCCCGTGCTGAACCCCGCCGACCACCGCGACACCGTCGGCACCGTCGTCGAGGCAAGCCCCGAGCAGGCATCGGCCGCCGCGCGCACCGCCGCCGCCGCCGCCCAGTCATGGGCCGCCACCTCCCCGGCTGACCGCGCCGCCATCCTCGATCGCGCCGCCGACACGATGCAGGCGCGCATGGCCGAGCTGATCGGCCTGACCGTGCGCGAGGCCGGCAAGTCCGTCCCCAACGCCATCGGCGAGGTGCGCGAGGCGATCGACTTCCTGCGCTATTATGCCGATCAGGCGCGGCGCGGCTTCGGCCCCGCGCACCAGCCGCTCGGCACCGTCACCTGCATCAGCCCGTGGAACTTCCCGCTGGCAATCTTCACCGGCCAGGTCGCCGCCGCGCTCGTCGCGGGCAACACCGTGCTGGCGAAACCGGCTGAGGAAACCCCGCTGATCGCCGCGCAGGCCGTTGCCATCCTCCACGCGGCCGGCGTCCCCACCGACGCGCTACAGCTCGTTCCCGGCGACGGATCGATCGGTGCCGCCCTCGTCGCCGCGCCCGAAACCGCCGCCGTGATGTTCACCGGCTCGACCGAGGTCGCCCGCCTCATCCAGCGCGAACTCGCCACCCGCGTCTCTGCCGATGGCGCGCCGATCCCGCTGATCGCCGAGACGGGCGGCCAGAACGCCATGATCGTCGACAGCTCCGCGCTTGCCGAACAGGTGGTGGCGGACGTCATCGCCTCCGCCTTCGACAGCGCCGGCCAGCGTTGCTCGGCGCTGCGCATCCTGTGCCTTCAGGAGGAGGTCGCCGACCGTATCCTCACCATGCTGCGCGGCGCGCTGCAGGAGCTGCGCATCGGCCGCACCGATCGGCTGGCGGTCGACATCGGCCCGGTCATCACCGCCGAGGCGCAAGGCAACATCACCCGCCACATCGCCGCGATGCGCGACCGCGGCCACAAGGTCGATTCGCTCCCGCTCGGCGAGGCGACCACGCACGGCACCTTCGTCGCCCCGACGATCATCGAGCTGCCCGACATCGCCGAGCTTCAGCGCGAGGTGTTCGGCCCGGTCCTCCACGTCATCCGCTACAAGCGCAGCGGGCTCGACGCGCTGATCGACCGCATCAACGCCACCGGCTACGGCCTGACCTTCGGCCTCCACACCCGCCTCGACGAGACGATCGCCCATGTCACCGCGCGGGTGAAGGCGGGCAATCTCTACATCAACCGCAACGTCATCGGCGCCATCGTCGGCGTCCAGCCATTCGGCGGCCGCGGCCTGTCGGGCACCGGACCCAAGGCGGGCGGCCCGCTCTATCTCGGCCGGCTGGTGCGCGGCGCGATCGAGGCGCCCGCCGGCACGTCGACGGCAGCCGATGCCGCCACCCGCGACCTCGCGCTCTGGCTGGAACAGCGCGGCGACGAACCCTCCGCCACCCGCGCCCGCGACATTGCCGCCGCCTCCCCGCTCGGCCTTGAGGCAGAGCTCGACGGCCCGGTGGGGGAGCGCAACCTCTACGCCCTCCACCCGCGCGGCCGGATCCTGCTGCTCCCCGAAACCAGCGCCGGGCTGATGGCGCAGCTCGCCGCCGCGCTCGCTACCGGCAACGACCTCGTGGTCGACGCCGCTTTCCGGGCCGATCTGCCGGCCCCGATCGCCGCCCGCGTCCGCTGGACCAGCGACTGGTCCAACGACGGCCCCTATGCCGGCGCGCTGATCGAGGGCGACGCCGCGCGCGTGCGCGACCTGCAACAGCGAATCGCCGCGCTCGATGGCCCCATCGTGCTGACGCAGGCGAACGACTATCGCCTCGAATGGCTGGTCGAGGAGGTGTCCACCTCGATCAACACCACCGCGGCCGGCGGCAACGCCAGCCTGATGGCGATGACCTGATCCGCGGCATCAACCACACGCATGGCGGGGCCGCGCCGGACTGGATTTTTCCCCGCGACCCCGCTATGCGCGCGCTCTTCCAGGTAAATCGCTGGAACGCTTGCGGGAGGGTGCGGCAACGCGCCCGAGACCACCGCTAAACTTAAAGAGAGTGACATGGCGAAGAAAATCACAGGCTATATCAAGCTGCAGGTGCCTGCCGGCGCTGCAAACCCGTCGCCGCCGATCGGCCCGGCGCTGGGTCAGCGCGGCGTGAACATCATGGAATTCTGCAAGGCGTTCAACGCGCAGACCGCTGACATGGAAAAGGGTTCGCCCCTCCCCACCGTCATCACCGTCTACGCCGACCGCTCGTTCAGCTTCGAGACGAAGACGCCGCCGGCGACCTTCCTCATCAAGAAGGCGCTGAACCTGAAGTCGGGCTCGAAGGAGCCGGGCAAGACCAGCGCGGGAACCATCAAGCGCTCGCAGCTCGCCGAGATCGCACAGGCCAAGATGAAGGACCTGAACGCGAACGACATCGACGCAGCAACGAAGATCATCGAAGGCTCCGCTCGCGCGATGGGCCTCCAGGTTGTGGAGGGCTAAGAACATGGCGAAGCTCACGAAGAAGCAGAAGGCGATCACGATCGACCGCGAGAAGCTGCACGGCGTCGACGAGGCGATCAGCCTCGCCAAGTCGGGTGCGACCTCCAAGTTCGACGAGACGATCGAAGTCGCGCTGAACCTCGGCGTCGATCCGCGTCACGCTGACCAGATGGTCCGCGGCGTCGTCACGCTGCCCAAGGGCACCGGCAAGACCGTTCGCGTCGGCGTGTTCGCCCGCGGCGCAAAGGCTGAAGAGGCACTGGCTGCCGGCGCCGACGTCGTCGGTGCGGAAGACCTGATGGAAACCATCCAGGGCGGCAAGATCGACTTCGATCGCTGCATCGCGACCCCGGACATGATGGGCATCGTCGGCCGTCTCGGTAAGGTTCTGGGTCCCAAGGGCCTGATGCCGAACCCGAAGCTCGGCACCGTGACGATGAACGTCGCCGAGGCGGTGAAGGCTGCCAAGGGCGGCCAGGTCGAATATCGCGTCGAAAAGGCCGGTATCATCCACTCGGGCATCGGCAAGGCAAGCTTCCCGGCCGAGGACCTGCGCGCGAACTTCGACGCGCTGGTCGACGCGGTGGTCAAGGCCAAGCCGGCCGGCGCCAAGGGCAAGTACGTCCGCAAGGTCGCGATCTCCAGCACCATGGGTGCGGGCATCAAGATCGACGTGGCGGAAGTCGCTTCGGCCTGATCCGACGTTTCAGTTAGCGTAACGAAGAAGGCCGGGGGGCAACCTCCGGCCTTTTTTGTTGCCCGCTGCCGCCGGCGGCATGGCCCGCGTGAACCCATCCGTTGCCGAGGCGTTACGAACCGCATGAGCGAGGGCACCATCGCTGCGCCCTGGTGGAAGCGCGGCGTCATCTATCAGGTCTATCCACGCTCCTTCGCGGACAGCGATGGCGACGGCATCGGCGACCTTGCCGGGATCGAGGCGCATCTCGATCATATCGCCTCGCTCGGCGTCGACGCGATCTGGCTCTCGCCGATCTTCCCCTCGCCGATGGCCGACTTCGGCTATGACGTCGCCGATTATACCGGCGTAGAGCCAATGTTCGGCGATCTCGCCGCCTTCGACCGCCTGCTCGCCGCGGTCCATGCGCGCGGGCTCAAATTGCTGCTCGATTTCGTCCCCAACCATTCCTCGACCCGACATCCCTGGTTCGTCGAGAGCCGCTCCAGCCGCGACAATCCGAAACGTGACTGGTATTTCTGGCGCGATCCCGCGCCGGACGGCGGCCCGCCCAACAACTGGATCAGCGACATGGGCGGCCCGGCGTGGGAGTTCGATTCCGCGACCGGTCAATATTATCTCCACACCTTCCTGAAGGAACAGGCCGACCTCAACTGGCGCAATTCTGAGGTCGCGGCGGCGATGACCGATGTGCTGCGCTTCTGGCTCGACCGCGGCGTAGACGGCTTCCGCATCGACGTGTTGTGGCACATCGTGAAGGCGCAAGGCCTGCCGGACAATCCGCCCAACCCCGACTGGCGCGAGGGGATGGCGGAGAAGCTGCGCCTCATTCAGCTGAACTCGACCGACCAGCCCGAGGCTTATGACTTTGCCCGCCAGTTCCGGGAGCTTGCCGACAGCTATGGCGAGACCTTGCTGGTGGGGGAGATCTTCCTGCCGCTCGATCGCCTGATGCGCTGGTACGGCCCGGCGGATCAGCCCTATGTCCAATTGCCCTTTAATTTCGAGCTGATCGAAAACCCGTGGGATCGCGACACGCTGGCCGCGCTGATCGCCAGCTACGATGCCGCCATTCCCGAACACGGCTGGCCCAATTGGGTGATCGGCAGCCACGACGCGCCACGCATCGCCGCGCGCATCGGGGAACGCCAAGCCCGTGTCGCCGCCATGCTGCTGCTCACGCTGCGCGGCACCCCGACACTCTATCAGGGCGATGAAATCGGCATCGGAAAGGTCGATATCCCGCCCGACCGGATCCGCGACCCGCAGGACCTGCGCCAGCCCGGCATGGGTCTCGGCCGCGACCGCTCGCGCACGCCGACGGCCTGGGATGGCTCGCCCAACGCCGGCTTTTCCACCGCCGAGCCGTGGCTGCCGCTCCACCCCGACTGGCGCGCCCGCAATGTCGCGGCGCAGGAGGCGGACCCGGCCTCGATGCTCTGGCTCTACCGCCGCCTGCTCGCCGCGCGCCGCGCCAGTCCCGCACTGTCGCTCGGCAGCATGGCGCTGCACGCCGCGCCTACCGACGTGCTCATCTATGAGCGCCGCCACGGCGACGAGCGGCTGCTGGTCGTCCTCAATCTCGGCAGCACGCCGCGCGATGTGGCGCTGCCCGATGCCACCCGCCCCGGCCGGATCATCGTCGCCACCGGCACGCGGGCAACGTTCGACGGCACGATCGATGCCGATGAAGCCTATGTCGTGGAGCTACTCGCCTGATGCGCATTGCCATGTTGTCGTCGATCTCCTGGCCGACGCCGCCGACCGGCTATGGCCCGTGGGAATTGGTGACCAGCCTCTTGACCGAGGCACTGGTCGCGCGCGGCGTCGACGTCACGCTTTTCGCGACGCAGAACTCGCGCACCGCCGGCAAATTGGAGGGCGTCGCCCCGCGCGGCTATTCGGAGCCACCGCACCTCGACGCCAAGGTGTGGGAGGCGATGCACATCGCGCATTGCATCGAGCGCGCGGGCGATTTCGACCTCATCCACAACCAGGCCGATTTCATGCCGCTCGCCTGGTCGCGGCTGATCGACACGCCGATGCTGACGACGATCCACGGCTTTTCCTCCGAACGGATCGTGCCGGTGTACCAGCGCTATGACGATCACGTGCATTACGTCTCGATCAGCGACGCGGATCGCCACCCCTCATTGCGCTATGCCGCGACGATCCATCACGGCATCCCCTTGGACGATTTTCCCTTTGACCATGCTGGTGGCCAGGACCTGCTCTTTTTCGGCCGAATTCATCCGGATAAAGGCCCCCACGCCGCCATTGCCGCGGCAAAGGCGGCCGGCAGGCGGCTGGTCATGGCGGGCCTCGTGCAGGACCAGGGGTATCACGAACGCGACGTCGCGCCGCACATCGACAACGACCGCGTCGTCTTCCGCGGCGTCGTCGGCGGCGAAGAACGCACCCGCGCCTTGGGCCAGGCCAGCGCCCTCCTCCACCTCATCGGCTTCGACGAACCCTTCGGCCTCTCGGTGGTGGAGGCGATGGCCTGCGGCACCCCCGTCATCGCCTACAATCGCGGCTCGATGCCCGAGCTGATCGAACATGGCGTCACCGGATTCCTCGTCGACACGCTGGACGAGGCGGTCGCCGCGATCGAGCGCGTGGGGGAGATCGACCGCGCCACCTGCCGCGCCCGCGTCGCCGAACGGTTCAGCGTCGAGCGCATGGCGGAAGATTACATCATTCTATATCAACAACTTATCGGCTGACCGCTTTTCTCGTCCCAAGGCGTGACAACGCCTCTCCCGCCCGCGACAATGCGCGCAAAGGAGAGCGTACCCCATGCCGCATTACGGCGACTTGCAGACCCAGATCTATGGCGCCGGCCTGTCCGGCATCGTCCCCACCTACCCGGTCGATTTTGCGACGCTGGAGAAGCGCGCGCAAGCCGCGCTGCCGCCGCACGTGCTGACCTATGTCCAGGGCGGCTGCGGCGACGAATATACCCAGGACGAGAACGCCCGCGCCTTCCGCCACTGGGGCATGGTGCCGCGGATGATGGTCGACGCGACGCACCGCGACCTGTCGATCGACCTGTTCGGGCTGAAGCTGCCCTCGCCCTTGTTCATGGCCCCGATCGGCGTCACCGGCATGATGACCCAGGATCAGCATGGCGATCTGGCCGCAGCGCAGGCCTCGGCGATGACCGGCGTCCCGCTGACCGCCTCCACCCTCTCGAACGATCCGATGGAGGACGTGAAGGCCGCCTGCGGGGAGACCCCGGCGTTCTTCCAGCTCTACACGCCGCGCGACAAGGAACTGGCCGAAAGCCTCGTCTCCCGCGCGGAAAACGCCGGCTACAAGGCGATCGTCGTCACGCTCGACACCTGGGTGACTGGCTGGCGGCCGCGCGATCTCAACCCGTCCAACTTCCCGCAGCTGCGCGGCCATGTGCTGCAGAATTACTTCGTCGACCCTCGCTTCCGCCAGATGCTGGGCGGCAGGGCACCGGAGGAGGATCTGCGCACCGCGATCGGCACCTGGGGCGCGACGTTCGGCAAGGTGCTGACGTGGGACGACATGGCCTGGCTGAAATCGATCACCAAGCTGCCGATCGTGCTGAAGGGCATCTGCCATCCGGACGACGCGCGCCGTGCGATCGATACCGGCGCGGATGGCATCTACGTTTCCAACCACGGCGGACGGCAGGCGAACGGCGGGATCGCGGCGATCGACATGCTGCCGGAAGTGGCTGACGCGGTGGCGGGGCGCGTGCCGGTGCTGTTCGATTCGGGTATCCGGTCGGGCACCGACGTGGTGAAGGCGATCGCCTTGGGCGCGGACGCCGTGGGCGTCGGCCGGCCCTATTCCTACGGCCTGGCATTGGGCGGTGCGCCGGGCTGCGCGCACGTGCTGAAATGCATCCTGGCGGAGGCGGACCTGCTGATGGCGGTCAACGGCTGGCCGACGCTGAAGGCGGTGCGCGAGGCAGGGGCAATCCGCACCGATCGCTAGCAACGGGAAAGGCGTCATCCTCGGCAGCGCGAGGATGACGCCCTCCTGAAGATCAGATCCCGACCAGCCCGCCATCCTCGCGGGTGATCACGATCGTCGCCGAACGCGGGCGGCTGGCGCTGGCCGAAGTGCCGCTCTGCGAGGCCGGCCAGTTCGACGTGATATTGTCCGGCCCGCCATTCTCGCCGGGGTGCTGGATGTTGACGAACAGGGCCTTGCCGTCCGGCGTCGAGGTTATGCCGGTGATCTCGCACTCCTTCGGACCGACCAGGAACCGCTTGAGCGTCGCGCCCGGCGCCTTGCCTACCCGCGTCGTCGCCGTGCTGGTACCCGCCGGCGTCGCATTGTTCACGGTCTTCGTGCCGCCATCACCCACCCGCCCCGGAATCGCGGCGAGCATCTGGTTGTTGGTCACATCGGTAAAGGCGCCATCATCGGTCTGCAGCCACATCACCGGGCTTGCCCCCTGACCTGCGACGTTCGACGGCAGGCTGAACCACAGGCCATCAGGCGAAGAGAAGTCGTTGCTGTCGTCCAGCCCCGACAGATTGATATTGTCCTTGTTGAGGTCGCTGCCGGCACCAAAGGCATAGACGTCCCAGGTGAAGGCCGCCGCCTCGGTCGTGTCGCCATTCTCGCGCAGGCGGATGACATGGCCGTTGACGTTCCCCGCACTGTTGTTGCGCCCGTCAGTGCGCGGATCGACATAGGCGCGCGGGTTGGCGGCATCGGTGCGCGCCGGGCTGCGCGAGGAATTGTTGGTGAGCGTGCAATACATCTCGCCGTTCGCCGGGTTCACCGCGGTCCATTCCGGTCGGTCCATCGGCGTCGCGCCCAACAGGTCCGCGGCAAGGCGCGTGTTGATCAGCACGTCTGCCTGATCCGCGAACGGATAGGTCGCATTGCCGCTGGTCAGCGGCCCGCTGCCGAACGTGAGCGGCAGCCACTGCCCGCTGCCGTCGGCGTTGAACTTCGCGACATAGAGCGTGCCGGCGTCGAGATATTTGTCGCCCACCGCGAGGCGATCGGCGGCATTGGCGTCGCTGGCTGACCAGGGGGTGCTCGACACGAACTTGTAGATATATTCGTTCTGGGCGTCGTCGCCCATGTAGAAGGCCGGCCGTACGCCGGCGACCATCCGGCTCGGCTCCACGCCCTCATGGTTCATGCGGCCCAGTGCCGTGCGTTTGCGCGGCGTGGACTGGGGATTGTACGGGTCGATCTCGACGATCCAGCCATATTGGAATGGCTCGTGGCGGAAATCGGCCGTGCCATCGGCCGCCGCGTCCGCGATCGCCGTCGCATTCCATTTGCGGAAGATCGTGCTGCTCGCGTCCGCCGGGGTCACCGTCGTCCAGCCGTAATTGCCGGCGCGCCCCTCACTGATGCCATAGCGCGCCAGGCTGACATTCTCCTTCGCCCGCCCCGCGCTGCTGCGCACCGCGGCGTCCCCGCGATCGCGCCGGAAATAGCCGGCCCAATTCTCCTCCGCGGTGGCATAGGTGCCCCACGGCATCATCCCGTTGGCGCAATTGTTGATCGTGCCCCGCCCCTGCGTCCCGTCCTTTGAATAAGCGGTGCGCAGCAGCGGGTTGCCGCGCGCGGGGCCATTGAAGGTCATCGGGGTATTCGGCGTGATGCGGCGGTTCAGCGCCGATGACTGGACATAGCTCCAGGCCGACGCGCCGCGCGTCACCTCGATCACCGACACGCCATGCGCCTCGATCTCCTTGATCGCTTCCGCCTCGGGCCGCACGCCGCCGGTGATCGTCTGCCCCCGCGGGTGAAGATAGCCTTCGGTGATATTCTCGTGATTGAGCACCAGCAGCCCGCGCGTGCTGCCCGCCGCATCGCGCGTCGCGCCTGTCGCAGCGAGCCCGAAGAAGCTCATGCCATCATGATGATCGCCCGCGCGCGCCGCGAAGTTCGTGTCCGTCCCGTCATTGGCATAGGCCGACGTGCTGGCGTTGATCGGGTCCCCTAGCCGGTAGAGCACCGTCACCAGATAGCCGGCGGGCACCGTCACCAGATCGTTGCGATTCTTCGCCACCGCGACGAAGTCCAGCGTCGCGGGCGTCACCGTGATCGTCGTGTCAGCGGTGGCGCTATCGCCGAGGCCGCTCGTTCCGGTGAAGCGGAACACCAGCGGCATCGACGCGCTCACCGCCGGAGCGATGAAGGTCGCGCTCGCGCTATTGGCGTTGTTCAACGTGACCTGCGGCCCGCTCACCTGCGTCCAGCGCACCAATTGCGCCGCGCTGCTGGCGGTACCCCGAAGCGTGACCGTCTTGCCCGCGCTCACGCTCGCGGCCTGGCCGGACGAGACCGTTATCGGCTCTACCGTCACCAGATCGCCGTCGTCGTCGCAGCCGGCCAGCAGGACGCCGCCGAACACGGCCGTGGTCATCGCGGTCAGGCCGCCGCGCAACGTCTGCCGCCGCGAATAGCGTCGCGCGATGAGATCGCTGAGATGCTGGTTGGCGCTGCCGTTCGTGTCGATGTCACCGTCGTCATAGACGAAACGCGATTCGGTCATCTTCTTCCCCCCAGAGGCGTGATCGTTTCGGCACCTCTGCCCGGGATGGATGACGCGGCCGTGGCGCCACGGCGTCCGATCGGTTGCAATTCCGTGGTAGTTTGACGACACTTGACCCGCGCGCGGATTCCGCTAGGGAGCGCGACTTGTCATGGCCCCGGCCGTGACGCCGTCCGAGACAGCGGGTGGGCCCTGGCGCCCTTAATTCCCCGCCGAGACGGGGACAGGATTTTGCCGCAGCGCGCCCGCGTGCTTCGGTTTGCCGCACCGCTTACGGGATCACTCCCGCGCCGTGCGACTGCTTCCCATTCCCCTTCGCTGGACAACCGTATGCGGTATCTGCCGCATGCGGATCGTAACCGGCTGCAGCCTTCGGGATGCGGCCAAAGTGTGGAGAATGGCATGGATCGTGCTGAAAAGGCCCAAGCCGTCGCCGAACTCAAGCAGACCTTCTCCGAGGTCGGCGTGGTGGTCGTCACCCGCAACCTCGGCCTCACCGTCGCCCAGTCGACGCAGCTGAGGACGAAGATGCGCGAGGCCGGTGCCGTCTACAAGGTCTCGAAGAACAAGCTTGCCAAGATCGCGCTCGATGGCACCGACTATGACGGCCTGGGTGAATATTTCACCGGTCCGGTCGGTCTCGCGACCTCGGTCGACCCCGTTGCGGCTGCCAAGGTGGCCGTGGACTTCGCCAAGACGACCGACAAGTTCGAGATCGTCGGCGGCGGCATGGGTGCGACCAAGCTCGACGTGGAGGGCGTGAAGGCGCTCGCCACGATGCCGTCGCTCGACGAGCTCCGGGCGAAGATCGTCGGTCTCATCGTGGCCCCGGCCACCAAGATCGCGACCATCACCCAGGCGCCCGCCGCGCAGATCGCGCGCGTGCTTGCAGCTTACTCGGAAAAGGAAGCCGCCTGATCCTTCAGGCAGCATCGTTTCATCTGAACGTTTCAAAGGAAGTATATCATGGCAGACCTGAACGCGCTGGTTGACCAGCTGTCCGAACTGACCGTCCTCGAGGCGGCTGAGCTCTCGAAGCTCCTCGAAGAGAAGTGGGGCGTTTCGGCCGCAGCAGCGGTTGCAGCAGCTCCGGCAGCTGGTGGCGGCGCAGCTGCTCCGGCCGCTGAAGAGAAGACCGAGTTCGACGTGATCCTCACCGGCGACGGTGGCAAGAAGATCAACGTCATCAAGGAAGTCCGCGCGATCACCGGCCTGGGCCTGACCGAAGCGAAGACCCTCGTCGAGGGCGCGCCGAAGCCGGTCAAGGAAGGCGTGTCGAAGGACGAAGCCGAGAAGATCAAGAAGCAGCTGGAAGAAGCCGGCGCGACTGTCGAGCTCAAGTAAGCAGCGGCGCGGGGCGGGCCTTCTGGTCCGCACCGTGTTCGGCCTTCGGGCCACGATTGCGAGGAAAGGCGGCTTCCCTAAGGGGAGCCGCCTTTTCTTTTGCGTGATTGCAGCGGGTGGAGAACCAGGCACGGCGCTGGATCAGCGCACGCGCGTTGGCCTCTCGGGCTCAGGCACCGGCGCGCCCGTTCGTGTGCGAGCCGCCGGCATCTGAACAGAGTGCTTTCCGCAGCCCGTCAGCGGCGCGCGTCAATCCCTTGAGCGCGCCTGCCACGTGTCGGCAGCAGCGACGTCGACCGCCTCAGCGGCCAGTGTGCGGGCGTACGCCGATCGTGTCGAACATGCGCGACGGCTGGTCGAGCCAGAACGGCCCCAGCTTCGCCTGGCCGGCACGCTCGATTCCCAATGCGTGCACTGACGTCGTCTGACCGCCGCTGTGAACGGCGCGGATCGCGACCACCGGCACAAACATCGGCCGGTCCCCCGCCTGCAACACGGTGATCGCATCGCGCGGCATCGCGGCGACCGCACGGACGCGTCGCGACTCACCCGGCATCAGGTCGAACGGCGGCACCGCCGGGCGACCGACCGGCTCGGCGAACATGGCGGCAAGCACCGCATCCTGCCCCGGCTGCGCGCTCGTCAGCCGAATCTCCACCGCCACGCCGCGCGCGGGCACGTCCGACGCGTTGCGAACCGTCACCGTCACATCAGCGGTCGCAGTCACCATGTTCAGCCCCGCGCGGCTGACGGTCGGCACGTCGAGATCAAGCCGTGCGGCCGGCAAAGGCGCGGCCGGCGCCGCGGGCGCCACGTCATCACGCCCGCGATCAAGGAAGCGCGGCTTGCCCGTGGGCGCAGCAGCAGCGCCGGCGGGCGCGCCTGGCCGGACCGGCTCCACCGGCCGGGCGGGCTCCACCGCTGGAGCCGCCCGATCCGCCGGCACCCGACCGCGCACGCGCGCCCTGCGACGCCACAAATAAAGTCCCGCGGCAGCGAGCAACCCAAGGCCGATCGCCACCGGCCAGAACCAGGACGTCGGCTCAGACTCCGCCGCCGGCGCCTCACCATCAACGTCGACTGACTCTTCTGGCGTCGGCTCAACCGTCGAGTCGGGAGCTTCACCTGCATCGCTGCCCGCAACAGGTGCAGCATCCGCTCCGACCGCGGGCGTTTCAATAAGCGTCGGCTGCTCATCGAGCACCGGCGCCGGCACCGGAGTCGGCGTAGCCACCGGACTCGGCGCGGCGCGCGGCGACTCGGCGGGCTGCGGCGTGGCCGTCGCCCGCGGCGTCGGGGTCACGGTTGGCGTTGGGCGCGGCGCGGGTGGGCGGATGATCGGCGCCGCAGCGTTGGTCGCTGGCGCCTCGTCGGCCGGTCCGACCGGCGCGCTGGTCGGCGTCGGCGTCGGCTGCGAGGGCGGCAGGCTGAAGTTGCCGAGATCGGGGGTGCTCGTCGGCACGTCCTGCGCCAGCGCCGCACCACCGGCAAACGCAATCCACGCGCCCGCCACCAGCGCCGCGCGCCGCCCCTTCTTCGTCCCTGCCATCGTCATCGCGTTATCGTCTGAACCCTGAACACGGGGCAACGGAATCACTGCCGCGCCGCCGCCTGTAGGGCGGTCCGGCCGCACCACCAAACGCCGCGTGGCAGGGTGTGGCGGCTTCTTCAGCCTTTACCGCCCGGCATCAGGCCTTTGACCCCTTGCGGTCGCCAGGTCCGGTTGACGGAGGGCGACCCCTCCCCTATATCCGGCCGGTTACCACAGCTTCGGGAAATGACATGGCGTCGCGCACTATGTCGAACGGATTGGAGCAGGTGGGTTCATAAGACGCTGCAAGGCTGCCGTTGGTTCCGGATCCGGAACATGACGCGCGGCCTTTTGGCGTCTTGTCCTGCGCCCGGACGAATTAGACCAAGGCAGACAGCTACATGGCAACCAAGGCGATCGAAGGCGGCACCGCAAAGCGCCGCATCCGCAAGGTTTTCGGCAACATCCACGAAGTGGTGCAGATGCCGAACCTGATCGAGGTGCAGCGCGAAAGCTACGAACAGTTCCTGCGGTCCGACCCGTCGATCGGCTATGTCTCGGGCCTCGAGAAGACGCTGCGCAGCGTCTTCCCGATCCGCGACTTCGCCGGCACCGCGGAACTCGACTTCGTGAACTACGAGCTTGAGCCGCCGAAGTTCGACGTCGAGGAATGCCGCCAGCGCGGCATCACCTATGCCGCGCCGATGCGCGTGACGCTGCGCCTGATCGTGTTCGAGGTGGACCCGGAAACGGAAACTCGCTCGGTGCTCGATATCAAGGAGCAGGACGTCTACATGGGCGACATGCCGCTGATGACGGAGAACGGCACGTTCTTCATCAACGGCACGGAGCGCGTGATCGTCAGCCAGATGCACCGCTCGCCGGGCGTCCTCTTCGATCATGACCGCGGCAAGACGCACGCCTCGGGCAAGTATCTCTTTGCCGCCCGCGTGATCCCGTATCGCGGTTCGTGGCTCGATTTCGAGTTCGACGCCAAGGACATCGTCAACGTCCGTATCGACCGTAAGCGCAAGCTGCCGGTCACGGCGCTGCTCTACGCGCTCGGCCTCAACAGCGAGGAAATCCTCAACCACTTCTACAACCGCGTCACGTATGTGCGCGGCGAGGGTGGCTGGCGCATTCCGTTCGCGGCCGAGAACTGGCGCGGCGTGAAGCCGACGTTCGACCTGGTCGACGCGAATTCGGGCGAAGTGGTGTTCCCGATGGGCACCAAGGTCACCCCGCGCGCTGCCAACAAGGCGGCGAAGGATGGCCTCACCGACCTCCTCATCCCGACCGAGGAAATCTACGGCCGCTATTCGGCCTATGACCTCATCAACGAGCAGACCGGCGAGATCTACGTCGAGGCTGGCGATGAGATCGGCCCGGACAACCTCGAGAAGCTGGATCGCGCCGGCATCGACCGGATCGAGCTGCTCGACATCGACCATGTCACGACCGGTCCGTGGATCCGCAACACGCTGAAGGCCGACAAGGCCGAAGAGCGCGAGCAGGCGCTGTCGGACATCTATCGCGTGATGCGCCCTGGCGAGCCGCCGACGCTGGAAACGGCAGAGGCGCTGTTCGCCGGCCTGTTCTTCGATCCGGACCGCTACGACCTCTCGGCCGTCGGCCGCGTGAAGCTCAACATGCGCCTTGACCTCGATGCCGAGGACACGGTGACGACGCTGCGCACCGAGGACATTCTGGCCGTGGTGAAGACCCTCGTCGATCTGAAGGACGGCAAGGGCGAGATCGACGACATCGACAACCTCGGTAACCGCCGCGTGCGTTCGGTGGGCGAGCTGCTCGAGAACCAGTATCGCGTCGGCCTGCTGCGCATGGAGCGCGCGGTGAAGGAGCGGATGAGCTCGGTCGACGTGTCGACCGTCATGCCGAACGACCTCATCAACGCGAAGCCGGCCGTTGCCGCGGTGCGTGAATTCTTCGGCTCGTCGCAGCTGTCGCAGTTCATGGACCAGACCAACCCGCTGTCCGAAGTGACGCACAAGCGCCGTGTCTCGGCGCTCGGGCCGGGCGGTCTGACGCGTGAGCGCGCGGGCTTCGAGGTTCGCGACGTTCACCCGACGCACTATGGCCGTATCTGCCCGATCGAAACGCCGGAAGGCCCGAACATCGGTCTCATCAACTCGCTGTCGACCTTCGCGCGCGTCAACAAGTACGGCTTCATCGAGACGCCGTACCGCCGCGTGGTGGACGGCAAGGTGACCGGCGAGGTCGTGTACCTCTCCGCGATGGAAGAGCAGAAGCACACCGTTGCGCAGGCGAACGCCGAGCTCGACGCCGAGGGTCGCTTCACCGAGGAACTGATCTCGGCCCGTCAGGCCGGCGAATTCCTCATGGCGCTGCCCGAGACGATCACGCTGATGGACGTGTCGCCCAAGCAGCTGGTCTCGGTCGCCGCCTCGCTCATTCCGTTCCTGGAAAACGACGACGCCAACCGCGCGCTCATGGGCTCGAATATGCAGCGTCAGGCCGTGCCGCTGGTGAAGGCGGAAGCGCCCTTCGTCGGCACCGGCATGGAAGAGACCGTTGCGCGCGATTCGGGCGCCGCGATCTCGGCGCGTCGCGCCGGCATCGTCGACCAGGTCGACGCCAGCCGCATCGTGATCCGCGCCACGGGTGAGGTCGATGCCGGCAAGTCGGGCGTCGACATCTACTCGCTGATGAAGTTCCAGCGTTCCAACCAGTCGACCTGCATCAACCAGCGTCCGCTGGTGAAGGTGGGCGACGTGGTCAACGCCGGCGACATCCTCGCCGACGGTCCGTCGACCGAATTCGGTGAGCTCGCCCTCGGCCGCAACGCGCTCGTCGCGTTCATGCCGTGGAACGGCTACAACTACGAGGACTCGATCCTCATCTCGGAGCGTATCGTGAAGGACGACGTGTTCACGTCGATCCACATCGACGAGTTCGAGGTGATGGCCCGCGACACGAAGCTCGGGCCCGAGGACATCACGCGCGACATCCCGAACGTCGGCGAGGAAGCCCTGCGCAACCTCGACGAGGCGGGCATCGTGTACGTCGGTGCCGAGGTCGAGCCGGGCGACATCCTTGTCGGCAAGATCACGCCGAAGGGCGAAAGCCCGATGACGCCGGAAGAGAAGCTCCTCCGCGCCATCTTCGGTGAGAAGGCCAGCGACGTGCGCGACACCTCGCTTCGCCTGCCGCCGGGCGTTGCCGGTACGATTGTCGACGTTCGGGTCTTCAACCGTCACGGCATCGACAAGGACGAGCGCGCGATGGCGATCGAGCGCGAGGAGATCGAGCGCCTGAAGAAGGACTCGGACGACGAGCGCACGATCCTCAACCGCGCCACCTGGTCACGCCTGCGCGAAATGCTGATCGGCCAGACCGCGACCGCGGTGCCGAAGGGCGGCCCCAAGAAGGGTGCCGTGATCGATCAGGACACGCTCGACAGCGTCGACCGCCACGAATGGTGGAAGTTCGCGGTCGCCGACGACAAGGTCCAGTCGGATCTCGAGGCGGTGAAGGCGCAGTATGACGAGGCCGCCAAGCTGATCCGCGAGAAGTTCGAGGATCGTCGCGAGAAGCTGGAGCGTGGCGACGAGCTGCCGCCGGGCGTGCTGAAGATGGTCAAGGTGTTCGTCGCGGTGAAGCGCAAGCTGCAGCCGGGCGACAAGATGGCCGGCCGTCACGGCAACAAGGGCGTCATCAGCCGCATCCTGCCGGTGGAGGACATGCCGTTCCTCGCCGATGGTACGCCGGTCGATCTCGTGCTGAACCCGCTGGGCGTGCCGTCGCGCATGAACGTCGGTCAGATCTTCGAGACGCACCTCGGCTGGGCCGCCCGCGGCCTGGGCCAGCAGATCGCGCAGCAGCTGGAGGAATGGCGTGACGCCAATCCGGATGCCACCCCGGGCGCCATGCCCGAGGCGGTGAAGGACCGGCTGAAGACGATCTACGGCGACCATTATGTCGACGAGATCGAGGCACGTGACGCGCAGGGCATCATCGAGCTGGCGACCAACCTGAAGCCCGGCGTTCCGATGGGCACTCCGGTGTTCGACGGTGCGGTGGAGCAGGACGTCGCCAACATGCTCGAGCTGGCGGGTCTCGATCCGTCGGGTCAGTCGGATCTGTTCGACGGGCGTACCGGCGATCAGTTCGACCGCAAGGTGACGGTGGGCATCATCTACATGCTGAAGCTCCACCACCTCGTCGACGACAAGATCCACGCACGTTCGATCGGGCCGTACAGCCTCGTCACCCAGCAGCCGCTGGGCGGTAAGGCGCAGTTCGGCGGCCAGCGCTTCGGCGAAATGGAGGTGTGGGCGCTGCAGGCTTATGGCGCGGCGTACACGCTCCAGGAGATGCTGACGGTGAAGTCCGACGACGTGGTCGGCCGCACCAAGGTCTATGAGGCGATCGTCAAGGGCGACGACACGTTCGAGGCCGGCATTCCGGAGAGCTTCAACGTGCTCGTCAAGGAAATGCGTTCGCTGGGCCTCAACGTCGAGCTGAAGAGCATGGAAGACGCGGACGACGGCGACCTGGCCGAGGCGGCTGAGTAACCGCACCGCTCCGACGATCGACCATCCCTCCCCTAGCCCCTCCCGCCCGCGCGGGAGGGGGAAGAGGTAGAAAAATGAACGAACTTACCAATTTCGCGAACCCGGTCGCCAAGCCGGAGACCTTCGACCAGATCCAGATCGGCATTGCGTCCCCGGACCGCATCCGCTCCTGGTCGTTCGGCGAGATCAAGAAGCCCGAGACGATCAACTATCGCACGTTCAAGCCCGAGCGTGACGGCCTGTTCTGCGCGCACATCTTCGGTCCGATCAAGGACTACGAATGCCTGTGCGGCAAGTACAAGCGCATGAAGTACAAGGGCATCGTCTGCGAGAAGTGCGGCGTCGAGGTCACCGTCTCGAAGGTTCGCCGCGAGCGCATGGGCCATATCGAGCTCGCCGCCCCAGTCGCGCACATCTGGTTCCTGAAGTCGCTGCCGTCGCGCATCGGCCTGCTGCTCGACATGCAGCTGAAGCAGCTCGAGCGCGTGCTGTACTTCGAAGCCTATATCGTCATCGAGCCGGGCCTCACCCCGCTCGAAAAGTATCAGCTTCTCACCGAGGATGAGCTGCTCGAGGCGCAGGACGAATATGGCGAGGACGCCTTCTCTGCCGGCATCGGCGCAGAGGCCGTGCGCATCATGCTCGAGAGCCTGGATCTCGAAGGCGAGAAGACCGCGCTGCTCGAAGAGCTGGCGACGACCAAGTCGGAGCTGAAGCCCAAGAAGATCATCAAGCGGCTGAAGGTCGTCGAGAGCTTCCTGGAATCGGGCAACCGTCCGGAGTGGATGATCCTCGAGGTCGTGCCGGTCATCCCGCCCGAACTGCGCCCGCTGGTGCCGCTCGATGGTGGCCGCTTCGCGACGTCGGATCTCAACGATCTGTATCGCCGCGTGATCAACCGTAACAACCGTCTGAAGCGGCTGATGGAGCTGCGTGCGCCGGACATCATCGTCCGCAACGAAAAGCGCATGCTGCAGGAAGCGGTCGACGCGCTGTTCGACAACGGCCGCCGCGGCCGCACGATCACGGGCGCCAACAAGCGTCCGCTGAAGTCGCTGTCCGACATGCTCAAGGGCAAGCAGGGCCGCTTCCGTCAGAACCTGCTCGGCAAGCGCGTCGACTATTCGGGCCGTTCGGTCATCGTGACCGGTCCGGAGCTCAAGCTGCACCAGTGCGGCCTGCCGAAGAAGATGGCGCTCGAGCTGTTCAAGCCGTTCATCTACGCACGTCTCGACGCCAAGGGTCTGTCCATGACCCTGAAGCAGGCGAAGAAGTGGGTCGAGAAGGAGCGCAAGGAAGTCTGGGACATCCTGGACGAGGTGATCCGCGAGCACCCGGTTCTGCTGAACCGCGCGCCGACGCTTCACCGCCTCGGCATCCAGGCGTTCGAGCCCGTGCTGATCGAGGGCAAGGCGATCCAGCTTCACCCGCTGGTCTGCTCGGCCTTCAACGCCGACTTCGACGGTGACCAGATGGCCGTCCACGTCCCGCTGAGCCTTGAGGCGCAGCTGGAAGCGCGCGTCCTGATGATGTCGACCAACAACATCCTCTCGCCCGCAAACGGCAAGCCGATCATCGTGCCGTCGCAGGACATGGTGCTCGGTCTCTACTATCTCTCGATGGAGAAGCAGAACGAGCCGGGCGAAGGCATGCTGCTGGCCGACATGGAGGAAGTGCACCAGGCGTTGTTCAACGGCGCGGTGACGCTGCACACCAAGATCGTCAGCCGCGTTCCGCAGACCGACAAGGACGGCAACCAGTACCTCAAGCGCTACGAGACCACGCCGGGCCGTATGCTGCTCGGCGAGTGCCTGCCGAAGAGCCACAAGGTACCGTTCGAAACCGTCAACCGCCTGCTGACCAAGAAGGACGTCACCGACGTCATCGACGAAGTGTATCGTCACACCGGCCAGAAGGAGACGGTGCTGTTCGCCGACGCCATCATGGCACTCGGCTTCCGTCACGCCTTCCGCGCCGGCATCTCGTTCGGCAAGGACGACATGATCATCGCGCCGGACAAGACCAAGCTGGTCGACGAGACGCGTGAGCAGGTGAAGGACTTCGAGCAGCAGTATCAGGACGGCCTGATCACGCAGCAGGAGAAGTACAACAAGGTGATCGACGCCTGGAGCCGTTGCGGTGACCAGGTGGCGAACTCGATGATGAACGAGATCAAGGCCGTTCGCATCGACGAGGAGACCGGCCGTGAGAAGCCGATCAACTCGATCTACATGATGGCGCACTCCGGTGCGCGTGGTTCGCAGGCGCAGATCAAGCAGCTTGCCGGCATGCGCGGCCTGATGGCCAAGCCGTCGGGCGAGATCATCGAAACGCCGATCATCTCGAACTTCAAGGAGGGCCTGACCGTCCTTGAATACTTCAACTCCACCCACGGCGCCCGTAAGGGCCTCGCGGATACGGCGTTGAAGACGGCGAACTCGGGCTACCTCACCCGCCGTCTCGTCGACGTGTCGCAGGATTGCGTCATCGTCGAGGACGATTGCGGCACCGAGCGCGCGCTCGAGATGAAGGCGATCGTTCAGGGCGGCTCGGTCATCGCGTCGCTCGGCGAGCGTATCCTTGGTCGTACGACCGCGGAGGACATCGTCGAGGCGAAGACCGGCGAGGTCGTGATCCCGATCGGCACCCTGCTCGACGAGCCGATGGTGGCGAAGATCGAGGCGACCGGTGTGCAGGCCGTCAAGATCCGCTCGCCGCTGGTCTGCGAAAGCAAGATCGGCGTCTGCGGCAAGTGCTACGGGCGTGATCTCGCCCGCGGTACGCCGGTGAACATCGGCGAGGCCGTCGGCGTCATCGCGGCACAGTCGATCGGTGAGCCGGGCACGCAGCTGACGATGCGTACCTTCCACATCGGCGGCGCGGCGCAGCTCAACGAGCAGTCGAACCTCGAGGCGCCGGTCGACGGCACGATCGAGTATCGCGACCTGCGCATCATCGTCGACCAGCGTGGTCGCCGCGTGGTGCTCAGCCGCTCGGGTGAAGTCGCGATCGTCGACATGGATGGCCGCGAGCTGGCGGTGCACAAGATCCCGTACGGCGCGAACGTGCTATGCGACGATGGACACATCATCAGCGCCGGCGATCGCATCGCGGAATGGGATCCGTTCACCATGCCGGTGATCACGGAAACCGGCGGCACGGTGAAGTATCAGGACCTCATCGAGGGCAAGACGCTGACCGAGCAGGTCGACGAGGCAACGGGCATCGCCCAGCGCGTCGTGATCGAATATCGTGCAGCTGGCCGTTCGAAGGAGGATCTGCGTCCGCGCATCACCCTGCTCGACGAGGGTTCGGGTGAGTCCGCCCGCTACATGCTGGCGCCGGGTGCGGTGCTGTCGGTCGACGACAACTCGGTCGTCTATGCCGGCGACGTGGTTGCCCGTGTCGCTCGCGAGTCCGCCAAGACCCGCGACATTACCGGCGGTCTGCCGCGCGTTGCCGAGCTGTTCGAAGCGCGCAAGCCGAAGGAAAATGCGATCATCGCGAAGGTCTCTGGCCGCGTGGTGTTCGGCAAGGACTATAAGGCGAAGCGCAAGATCGGTATCCAGCCCGAGGACGGCGGCGAGGTGGTGGAATACCTCATCCCGAAGTCGAAGGTGATCGACGTTCAGGAAGGCGACTACGTCAAGCGTGGCGACAACCTGATCGGCGGCAGCCCGGATCCGCACGACATTCTCGAGGTGCTCGGCATCGAGCCGCTCGCGGAATATCTCGTGTCGGAAATCCAGGAAGTCTATCGACTGCAGGGCGTGAAGATCAACGACAAGCACATCGAGACGATCGTTCGTCAGATGCTGCAGAAGGTCGAGATCACCGAGGCCGGCGACACCACCCTGCTCCCTGGCGAGCAGGTGGACCGTGCGGAGATGGACGAGGTCAACGCGAAGCTCGGCAAGAACGAGGCACCGGCCCAGGGCAAGCCCATCCTCCTCGGCATCACCAAGGCGTCGCTGCAGACCCGGTCGTTCATCTCGGCCGCGTCGTTCCAGGAGACCACCCGCGTCCTCACCGAGGCGGCGGTCCAGGGCAAGCAGGACACGCTGATGGGCCTGAAGGAAAACGTCATCGTCGGCCGGCTCATCCCGGCAGGCACTGGCGCGGGCATGAACCGCCTGCGCGTGGCGGCTTCCTCGCGCGACGCCGCGCTTCGTGCCCAGCAGAAGAAGCTGGCCGATGCGATGATCGTCGCGCCGTCCAGCGCGGAAGAACTGCGTGCGGCCGAAAACGCCCGCAGCCCGCGTGAGGACGTCGGCACCGGTGACGATCCGCTCGCCACCGTCGTCCCCTCGGGCGACGGCAGCGACCAGGCTGCCGGCGAGTATCTGAACGACTGATTGTTCCGGTCAGCCTGACACAATCAGCCCCGCCGGAGCGATCCGGCGGGGCTTTTTGTTTGAAAATACCCACAGCGGCGTCGACGTGCCGCGCCGGCGTCAACCGGGTACCGCAGCCGACCCGGCGAGCAGCCCGCCATCAATGCTGATCTCGGTCCCGGTGACATAGGTCGCCTCGTCCGACGCCAGCGTCACTGCCAGCGCGGCGACCTCGTCCGCCCTGCCGAAGCGCCGGAGCGGCGTATCGGCGACCAGCGCCGCCATGCGCGCCTCGCGCTCCGGCCCCTCCCCCAGCATTTGTTCCCACATCGTCGTCAGGATCGCGGCGGGGTGGATCGAATTACACCGGATCCGCCACCCCTGCTGGGCGCAATAAAGCGCCACCGTCTTGCTGTGATTGCGGATCGCCGCCTTGGAGGAGGCGTAGGCCGCAGCGCCCGGTATCCCAACCATGCCGGATCGCGACGAGATGTTGATGATCGATCCAGTCCCTGCGCCCTTCATCGCGCCGATCGCATAACGACAGCCAAGGAACGTGCCGTCCAGGTTCACCTGATGCACCGCCCGCCAATCGGAGAGGCTGGCATGTTCCGGATCGTGCGGCCCCGCATTGCTCTCAAATCCGGTCACGCCGGCATTGTTGACCACGACGTCGGCGACGGGAACCAGCTGCGCGAGCCGGTCCCAATCCTCCTCCTCGCGCACGTCGAGCGGCTCGAAACGGCAGCCGATCTCTGCCGCGGTCGCAGCGCCCGCCACCGCGTCCACATCAGTGACGAAGACGCGCGCGCCCTCATCATGGAAGCCCGCGGCAATCGCACGCCCGATCCCACGCGCCGCGCCAGTGACGACGCACGTCTTGTTCTTCAATCTTTGCATGAATGTTCTCGAAACAGAGTCCGGACGGCGGATCGCTCCACCTCCGTGAGCCCCGACGAGCCCCATCAGACAAACTGCTGGGCGAACAGGAAACAATTGGTGCTACGCTGGCACCTTCTCTCCGCTTTTTTGCGGGCCACGCCGGAGACGCTCCATGGGCATCAGCAAGGCAATCGCAGTCACCTTGGCGGCACAGCTTTCGAACCCAATGCTCCCGGCCGGCGCCATTCCCAGTCCTCGGTCGCTCCCGATTTCATCCACGCAGCCCGAACCTTCCCGGGCCTGTGCGGTCCCGCGCGGCTGGGAGGGGGTCGCTGAGCGCGAACCTCGATTTGTCATCTTTGGTGAAGTGCATGGAACGCAGCAGGCACCGGCCTTCATCGGCGATCTCTCTTGCGCGCTGGCGGCACAAGGCAAGAGGATCCTGGTCGCCGTCGAACACCCCTCTGATCTCAGCGCCGCCTACCAACATGCCTGGCAGCTCCCAGAAACGGCGTTCGTACAGGCGTTGAGCAAGGCTGGCTGGGCGCAGATGGACGACGGAACCGGCAGCGAAGCGATGATGGCCCTACTGGTGCGCCTGCATCAGCTGGCGCGGCGCGGCGCAGCGATAGACGTAACGCCCTTCAACGGCATGAAGAACGAGGCGCAGGCGCAGCAATTCGCGCACCTGCCGGGTCAGGGCCCGCACGAGGCAGCACAGGCAGACAATATCCTGCGCGCCGCATCCTCCCGCCCCTATGATTATGCGCTCGTGCTGGTGGGTAACGTACATGCGCGCAAGCGGCCCGTGCACCATTCCGGCGTCACGTTCGACCCGATGGCGCGGCATCTGGCGCGGCATGGTCGCCTTGTGACCCTTGATATGGAGACGGCCGACGGCACGGCATGGAGCTGCCAGATCAAGCCAGACTTCAAGCCTCAGCCGGGCACGCCCGTCACGTCAGACGCGGTCGTGTGCGGGCCTCACGCTGTCGGCAGGACCGAACAGCCCGACGGCCCGCCCTTCATTGCCCTGACCGATCCGCCCCCCGCTCATCACGCCGCCGATTACGACGGGACCTTCTGGCTAGGTCGTGTCCGCAGCTCTCCGCCGGCGGTCACACCCGACTAGAGCGCAGGCGCTGCCCCCGCGCGCGCTTTTGCGGTTGCCATTCATCGCGCAGCAGGCCCCAGATCACGCTGTCGCGCACCCCGATATGCGTGTGCCATTCCGCGCGCAGCAATCCCTCGCGCTGGAAACCTAAGTCCATCAAGAGCGCGATCGATCGCTGATTGTCGGGATCGGTATCGGCGAACACGCGCCGCGCGCCCTCGGCAAACAACAGGTCGATCAACGTGCCCACCGCCTCGCGACCATAGCCCTTGCCGGCGGCCGACGGTGCCAGGAGATAGCCGATCTCCATCACGCCGCGCCGCCGCTCCCCCGCGGCCAGCGTGCCGATCGCGCGGTCGCTCGCCTTCTCCACGATCACCCATTGCCGCCACTGGTCGTCGACGTGCGGGGTCACATAGGCGATCGTGTCCGCGACGCTCTCATGCGGCGGGCTCGACCAGAAGCGCATCACCCGCTGGTCGCGATAGGCTTCGTACAGCGCCGGCGCATCGTCATGCGTCGGCGCCCGCATCACCAACCGCTCGCTTTCAAACGGGTCCGCCCTCATGCCGACGATCAACCCGCCAGCGCCTCGACCAGCGCCTGCACCTTTTGCTGGCGCCATTGCGGCAGCGGCGCGACCAGCCAATAGCCTAGCCGCGACGGCCGTGGCTCACCGACCAGCGCCACCTTGCCCGCGGCGATGTCATGCGCGGCGAGCAGCTCGGGCACCGTCGCCCGGCCCAGCCCGCGCGCGGCGGCGTCCAGCGCCAGCCCTGCATCCCCGACGCGCACCAGCGCCCCGGCCTCATCCATGCCGTCACCCGGCCAGGCGATGATCGCCGCTGCGCCGCCGCCCGGCCGCTCGACCGTCACCATGCCCTCGCTCTCGATCGCCTCGCCTTCGTGAAGGCCCGGACCCTCACCCCAGGTGATGGCAAGGTCGAGGTTCGCCTCGGTGAAATCTGGCGCGCTGTCGGCGGTCACCAGCACAAAGCGCAGGTCGCTGTCGCGCTGCGCGATCGTCGCCAGCCGCGGCAGCAGCCACTTCTCCGTCAGGTCGCGCGGCGCGGCGATGGTCAGCGACTTGGACGATTGCCCCGCCTGCATCGCCCGCACCGCTTCCTCGAATTGCAGGAAGCCCTGTCGCAACGCCGACAGGCCGGCCTCGCCCTCCGGCGTCAGCTCCAGCCCCTTGGTCGTGCGGCGGAACAGCACCACGCCCAGCGTATCCTCCAGCGCGCGGACCTGCTGGCCCACCGCCGCTGGCGTTACCGCCAGTTCATCGGCCGCGCGGGTGAACGACAGATGGCGTGCCGCGGCATCCAGCACGCGCAGCCCGTTCAGCGGAAGATGCGTACGCTTCACGCCGCGCTCCCCCTGGCAAGCGGCGATCGGTCAGAATGATAAGCGTGACGGGTCACCATGCCACGTGCCATGCCCCGCTCCCGCCCGCATCGCAAGCGACGCTGCTCAGCCACGCTCTCCACCGGTCACCGCGGGCGCGATCAGCGCGAACTTCGGGATGGCGACGTCGAACGTCATGCCGGCGGCATCGACCATGCGATAACTGCCCTGCATCGACCCGGCCGGCGTGGCCAGCGGGCAGCCCGAGACATAATCGTAGCTTCCGCCCGGCAGGATCAGCGGCTGCTCGCCCACCACGCCCTCGCCCTCGACCGAATGGCGCGCCCCGCGCCCGTCGATGATGATCCAATGGCGGGTCAGCAGCTGCACTGCCTGCGGCCCATCATTCTCGATGCGGATATGATAGGCCCAGAACCAGCGGCCCCGCTCGGGCTCCGACTGTTCGGGTAGATAGCTGACCGACACGCGCACGGTCACTCCCCGCGTCGTTTGCGACGAAGGGAAGAATGCCTTCACAAGCCGATCGTCCGCAACGCCTGGTCGAGATCGTCGATCAGGTCGGCCGGATCCTCCAACCCGACATTCAGCCGCAGCATGCCCTCGCCGATCCCCATCTCCTCGCGCTTCTCCGGCGTGACCGAGGCATGGGTGGTGGAGGCGGGATGGGTCATCAGCGACCGGGAATCGCCGATATTGTTGGAAATGTCGATCAGCTGCAGCGCATCGAGCAGGCCGTGCGCCATCGCACGTCCTCCCTCCACCTCGAAGGCGAAGATCGGCCCGCTTGCCTCCATCTGCGACATGGCCAGCTCGTGCTGCGGATGGCTGGGCAGGCCGGGGTGAAGGATTCGCGCGACGCGCCCTTCCAGGAACGCGCCGACCTTCAGCGCATTCTCCGACTGGCGACGGATGCGCAGGTCCAGCGTCTCCAGCCCCTTCAGCACGACCCAGGCGTTGAACGGCGACAGCGTCGGCCCTGTATTGCGCGTGAACGGCAGCAGCGTGTTGTCGATGAAATCCTTGGTGCCGCACACCGCGCCGGCGAGAACGCGGCCCTGCCCGTCCATCATCTTGGTGGCGGAATAAGCGGTCACGTCGGCGCCGAATTCCATCGGCCGCTGCAGGGCGGGCGTGGCAAAGGCATTGTCGACCACGCTGGTGATGCCGCGCTCGCGCGCGATAGTGCACACCGCGCGCAGGTCGACGACGTCCATCGTCGGATTAGCCGGTGTTTCGAAGAAGAACACCTTGGTTTCGGGCCGCACCGCATCGATGAACTGCTGCGGATCGCGCGCGTCGACCACCGTGGTGGCGATCCCGAACTTGGGCAGCAGGTTGTCGACCAGCCAGCGGCACGATCCGAACGCCGCCCGCCCGGCCACCACATGGTCGCCGGCCTGCAACTGGCTCAGCAGCACCGCGGTCATCGCCGCCATGCCGCTGGCCATCGTGCGACACGCCTCGGCCCCTTCCAGCAGCGCGATGCGATGCTCCAGCATCTCCACCGTCGGGTTCTGCAGCCGGGAATAGGTCATCCCCTCCTGCTCACCGGCGAACCGCGCCGCGGCATCTCCGGCACAGTCATAGGCATAGCCGGAGGTGACGAAGATCGCCTCGGACGTTTCGCCAAATTCGGATCGAACGGTGCCCCCGCGAATGGCACGGGTCGCGGGGCGCCAGGTGTCGGTGATCGTGCGGTCTTGTCCGGTGCGGCGCTTCATGCGGCCGCTTTCGGCCAATTGCCGCGGGCTTTCAAGCACGACGCTCGCTCGTCTTGCCGCGCGCCACCCAAGCGCCGCATTGGCGCTTTGCCCACATCCGGCTAAGTCCGGGCCATGCTGCGCCGCCCCCTGCCGCTCGCGATCGTGGTTTTCCTGGTCGCGGAGGCATTGTTCCTCATCGGCCTGACGGTGCCGCACCAGTTCGTGTTCGACGAGGTGCATTACGTGCCCGCAGCCCGCGCGCTGCTGACGCTGGACGGCCCGGTCAACATCGAACACCCGCTGCTCGGCAAATGGCTGATCGCGCAGGGCATCCGCCTGTTTGGCGACGATACCCTCGGTTGGCGGTTCATGTCGACGCTGGCGGGTGCCGTCACCGTGACCGCAATCTTCGCGATCGTGTGGCAGATCACCCATCGCCGCCGCCCCAGCCTCGTCGCGGCGGCGCTGACCGTGCTGAACTTCACGGTGTTCGTGCAGGCGCGCATCGCGATGCTCGACGGCTTCATGCTCGCCTTCCTCGCCGCCGGCATCGCCATGGCGGCCGACGCGCTGCGCAATGGCGGGCTGGCCCGCTGGGCCGTGGCCGCGGCGCTGCTTGGCGCGGCCACCGCCTGCAAATGGCTCGCCGCCCCCTATGTCGCCTTTGCCGCCCTCGCCTTCGTGCTGCTGAAGCGGGAGGATCCGCGCCGCTTCCCGGGCCTGTCGACGCCGGTCGCGCTTGGCGTGCTCGCGCTGGTCTCGGCCGTGACCTACCTCGCCACCTTCGCGCCGGCCTTCTTCTATCGCGACGCACCGCTGACGCTCGCAACGCTGCTGCCGTTTCAGCTCGAGATGTTCGATCGGCAGACGCAGGTGCTGCCCGCCCACACCTATCAGTCGAACTGGTGGACATGGCCGCTACTGATCCGCCCGATCTGGTATCTCTATGAGCCGGCGGACGGCGCGCAGCGCGGCATCCTCCTGCTCGGCAATCCCGTCATCATGTGGACCGGGCTGATCGCGGTGGTCGCCTGCTGGTGGGGCTGGGTCCGCTCCGGCTCGGCCCGCCTGCTCGCCGCCGCCGCCCTGTGGACCGGCAGCCTCGCCGTCTGGGCGGTGATCCCCAAGTCTCTCGGCTTCTATTATTATTACTATCCGTCCAGCGTCTTCATCGTCATCGCCATCGTGGTCGCGCTCGATCACTGGCGCGCACGCACCCGCGGGTGGGACACGGCGCTGCTCGCCGCGTCATTGGCGCTCGCCATCTACTTCTATCCGGTGCTGGCCGCCCTGCCGCTGCCCGCCGCCGACGCATTCCGCTATTGGACGTGGTTTCCGACCTGGGTCTGACCCGCCTCAATAGCGGCCCCAGACGAAGCGCGACGACAAGGCGTAATTCCACACCGCGCCCACCAGCACCCCGGCCAGCGCCGACGCTGCCCAGGCGCCGTAATGGAAATCGTACAGGAACGCCGCGACCCCGACGTTGGCGACCGCGCCGACCGAGCAGACGACGCAGAACGACACCCACCCGTCCAGCAACTGCCGCGCGCCCCTCAGCCGCCGGTCGCGATAGGTCAGCGCATTGTTGAGGAAGAAATTGAACGTCATCGCCGCGCCGGTGGCAGCGATCTGGCCGATCAGGAATGACGCGCCCACCACCAGATGGAGCAGCGCCAGGACGCCCATATGGATGCCGACGCCGATCACCCCGATGGCGGAGAACATCGCAAACCGCACCGGTACCAGCCGGCCGAAGCGGCGATCATACAGCGCGATCAGATATTCCAGCGCCACGACATGATCGAGCTTCGATTCCCCCTCGGTCCGCACGCGAAAGACATAGGGCAGCTCGCGAAACCGCAGCGGCCGGCCGCCGGCGGTCATGATGTCGAGCAGGATCTTGAACCCGATCCCCGCCAGATGCGGCGCCCGCGCGCGCACGACGTCGGTGCGCACCATGAAGAACCCGCTCATCGGGTCGGTCAGTCCCACATCCAGCACACGCTGCGACAGCCGCGTGGCGAGCGCCGACTTGCTCAGCCGGTCGCGATCCCAGTCGCCCGTCCCGCCGCCCTCGACGAAGCGCGACCCCACCACGATGTCGAGCGCCGCGTCCGATCGAAGCGCCGCCAGCATGTCCGGCAGGATGGTCTCGTCATGCTGCAGGTCGCCGTCGATCACCGCCACCGCGGGGGCGGCGGTCGCGCACATCCCCTCGATACAGGCAGTGGCAAGGCCCCGCCGCCCGATCCGCTGGATCACGCGCACGCGGCGGTCGATCCGCGCAATCTCGCGCGCCGCGTCGGCCGTCCCGTCCGGGCTGTCGTCGTCGACGAAGATCGCTTCCCAGTTGATCCCGGTCAGCGCCTGGTCCAGCCGCGCGACCAGGACCGGGACATTCGCTTTCTCGTTGAACGTCGGGATGACGATGGCGAGGTCGAGCAGGTCGCTCACCCCCGGTTACAACGCCCCCAGCACCGCGTCGCCCATCTCCCGGGTGGAACAGGTGCCGCCAAGGTCCGCCGTGCGATGCGTCACCAGCGCGCGCGCCACCGCCGCCTCGACCCGGTCGGCCGCGTCCGGCAGCTCCAGCGAATGGCGCAGCATCATCGCGGCGGACAGGATCGTCGCGCACGGATTGGCCTTGCCCTGCCCGGCGATGTCGGGCGCCGACCCGTGGATCGGCTCGTACAGCCCCTTGCCCGTGTCATCGAGCGAGGCGGACGGCAGCAGCCCGATCGATCCGACGCACATCGATGCCTGGTCGGACAATATGTCGCCGAAGAGGTTGCCGGTCACGATGACGTCGAACTGCCCCGGATCGCGCACCAGCTGCATCGCGGCATTGTCGACATACATGTGGGTCAGCGTGACGTCGGCATATTCCCGCGCCACCTCCGTCACCACGTCGCGCCACAATTGCGACGTTTCCAGCACATTGGCCTTGTCGACCGAGCACAGCCGCCCGCCGCGCCGGCGTGCCGCCTCGAACCCCGCCACCGCGATCCGCGCCACTTCGCCCTCGTCATAGCTCATCAGGTCATAGCCCTGACGCAGCCCCTCGGCCGTGGTGCGCATCCCCTTCTCGCCGAAATAGACGTCGCCGTTCAGCTCGCGCACGATCAGCAGGTCAATGGTGCGCGCGACCTCGGGCCGCAGCGCGGAGGCATCCTCCAGGCCCGGGAACAGCTTTGCCGGCCGCAGGTTGGCGAACAGCGACAATTCCTTGCGCAATCCCAGGATCGCCTGTTCCGGGCGCAGCCCCCGCTCCAGCGCGTCGCAGGAAGGGTCGCCGACCGACCCGAACAGGATCGCGTCCGCGCGATGCGCCAGCTCCAGCGTCTCGGGTGGCAGCGGCTCGCCCGTCGCATGATAGGCCGCGCCGCCCACCAGCGCGCTTTCAAACGCGAGCGGCAGGTCCAGCGCCTCCAGCACCCGGCGCGCCTCCGCCGTCACTTCGGGTCCGATGCCGTCACCCGGCAGGATTGCGATCAGGGCCATGCGTGCCTCCAGGCGAAACGGGAATGCGAACGGTACCGTTCCTTGCCGCCCGGCAGGGTCTCACGCAACCGCTCTGTGCAGCCGGTCGATCAGCCGCTCGCGCGCCGCCAACGTTTCCGCCTGCCGGTCAAGCAGGATGCTGCGCGCCAGGAACCGCCCGGTGATCGCCAGCCCGGCAAAGATGTCGGGCCACTCCGCCGCGCCCCCTGCCGCCAGGAACGCGGGCAGGGGCAGCAACCGGTCCTCATATCCCGCCGCCGCCGCACGGCTCACCGCGCCGCCAGACCGCGGGCTGACATAGCCGATATCCGCCTGCGCCCCCGTCGCCACGCAGCGCCCCAGATCAAGGCCAAAGCCAAGCTCTGACAGCAGCAGCAGCTCGTACCGCGCCAGCGGCGCCGCCCAGCCGCGTGCCGCCGGCGCCGCATCGATCGCGTCGAGCACCCCCGACAGCGCCTGGTACAGCCGGGGATAGGGATGCGCCTCGGGCAGCGCGGCGGCGGTCAGCGCGGTCAGCCATTCCAGCGCGGCCGCCGGCAGCGGCTCGCTATGCAGCGGCGCCCGGCTGCGCACCAGTTCGGCGGTCAGCGCCGGCAACTGGCTGTCGGTCCGCGCCCGCCATTCGCCGATAATGATGTTGGCCGGCTGCAATACGGGGCGCAGCGCGCGCGACCGGCCGCCGCGGACATAGCCGGCCTGCACGCCATCATCCCCGGTCAGCGCACGGACGACGGCGCCATGCTCGCCATGCGCCCGGCTCGACAGGATGATGGCGGTCGCGGTCAGGCGCATGGGGCGAGAGATAGGCGCTCACCCATCATCGCGCCATGCTGGCCGCTATTCGCCGCGCCGCCTCCGTCGCGGCGCCCGGCCGTCACTTGTTCCAAGAAACCTTGTCGCCTTCCGCAATGCCCAGTTCGGCCGATCGGCCGCCGTTCAGTTCCAGCACCGCGCTCACCGGCTCGCCAGACGGCACCTGCGCCTCGGAGAAGGGCACGGTATTCTCCGCGATGCGCGCGATCGTCCCGTCCGGCCGGATGAAGATGATGTCGAGCGGCGATGGCGTGTTCTTCATCCAGAAGCTCGCCTCGCGCGGGCCGCCGCCGTCCGGCGGATAGGGCGCGAACAGCATGCCGCCATCCTTGGGAATATCGGTACGGTACATCAGTCCGCGCTGCTGCTTCTCGGGCGTGTCCGCCACTTCAACCCGGAACACGTGCCGCCCGTTCGCGCTCGCGATCGTCACCTCGGTCAGCGGCGCTTTCGCGCGCTCGTCGCTGGCCGTCGCGGCGGCGTCACGGCCGGTACACGCCGCAGCGCCCAGCAGGAACGCCAGCGAGGCCATCGCCAACAGCTTCATCGTCAATTCTCCCGTGTCACGCTCACGGCCATCGGCCCCTTGCGCCCGTCCACGATGCGGGCGCGCAGCCTCTGGTCGGGCAACACTTCACTGATGTCGCCGCGGCGCAATGTTTCCATATGGACGAAGATATCGCCCGGCACGTCGTCGCGCACCAGGAAACCATATCCCTTCAGCCGATTGAACCATTTCACCGCCACCGGCTCCCAGTCGCCCGCCTCGTCGACCAGGGTGGCGGGATCGATGCGGCTGGTCGGGCGCGGTGTGGGCTCGATCGCGGTGGTCGTGTCAATCGACAGGATCTCGCGCGCCTGAAACCCCCGCTCGCGCCGCACCACCATCGCGTCGATCCGCGTCCCTTCGGGCAGGCTGCGGCGGCCAAGTGGCTGCAAAACCGAAAAGTGGATCAGCACATCGCCAAAGGACGCATCGTCCGGCACCAGAAAGCCAAAGCCGCGCGTCACGTCGAACCACTTCAACGCGCCGGCCACACGTACGCCATCTTCCTCGCCAGCACTGGCGGCGTCGGGGCCTTGTCTGGCCTCGGACGGTTCGCTTTGCATTGTTCTTTCCCCTGGGCGGGACGCTAGCATGGTTGTGGCGGCGCACAATATCTTCCTGCGAAAACAAGGCGTGCGTCACGCTTCCGGTATGTCGCCCGGCGCGGCCGCGACGATCTGCCGCGCCAGGGTGAAGGAATGGCCCGCGCGCAGCATCGCCGCCATGTGCCGCTGGCGACCGCGCTCGTCCGCCGGCGCGCTCGCAAACGGCCCGATCCGCCGCCGTCGGGCAAAGGCCAGCGCGCTTTCCAGCGCCTGCTCGTCGCTCTGCTCCACCAGCTCGGCAATATCCTCGCCCGCGATTCGCGCCGCCTTCAGCGCCTGGCCCACGCGCCCGGCGCCATAGCCGCGCCGCGCCAGCGATCGCGCCCGCGCCTCGGCAAAGGCGCGGTCATCGATATAGCCGAGCTCGGCCATCCGGTCGGCGATCGCGGCCGGATCCGCCGCGGCGGGGCCGTCCCAGCCCCGCTCGCGCACCTTGCGGGCCAGATATTCGGCCAATTTGCCCCTGGTCGTCGCGAACCGCGCCACGTAACGCAGCGCCAGATCCTCCAGCGCACGGCGGTCGAGCGGGGGCGGCGTACGGCGGCTATTCGTCATGCGCCTTTATGTTGCCACACTGCCATCGGAATTTGAACGTGGCGAACCGTCAGTTGGCCGGCCTCCGGAAAAAGCCGGTGTGCAGGTCCGAAACAGGCACACTAACGAGATTTTGAGCAAACCGACCATGACGAGCGCGACCCTGATCCCCACCCCGAGCAGCGACGCACGACCGCGCCGCTTCGCCGATTTCGACACGCTCGGCGAAGCGCTGGATTATGCCGCTGAGGGCGATCGCGGGCTGAACTTCCACGATGCGCGCGGCACGCTGGTGCGCCCCTACCCCTTCCGCGAGCTGCGCGACGACGCGAAGCAGGCCGCCTATCGCCTGATCGCCGCGGGCATCACGCCGGGCGATCGCGTCGCGCTGGTTGCGGAAACCAGCGCCGAATTCGCCGCCTTGTTCTTCGGCACCGTCTATGCCGGCGCCTGGCCGGTGCCGCTGCCGCTGCCGACCTCGTTCGGCGGCAAGGATTCCTACATCGATCAGCTGCGCGTCCAGCTCACGAGCTGCGATCCCGTCATGCTGATCTATCCGCCCGAGCTGTCGGAAATGGCCGGCGCGGCGGCGGCAGCCGTCGGCACGCAGGGCCTCGACTGGGCCGATCTTCTCGCTCGCCCCGCCGATGCCATCGATCTGCCGCCGGCGTCGGGCAGCGACATCGCCTATCTGCAATATTCCAGCGGCTCGACGCGCTTCCCCCACGGTGTCGCGATCACGCACCATGCGCTGCTCAACAATCTCGCCGCGCACGCGCACGGCATGCAGCTGATCGAAAGCGACCGCTGCATCTCCTGGCTCCCCTGGTACCATGACATGGGCCTCGTCGGCTGCTTCCTGTCGCCGATCGCCAACCAGGTGTCGGTCGATTACCTCAAGACCGAGGATTTCGCCCGCCGCCCGCTCGCCTGGCTCGATCTCATCACCCGCAACCCGGGCACCTCGATCAGCTATTCGCCGACCTTCGGCTACGACATCTGCGCGCGCCGCATGTCGAGCCAGACCAAGGCCGCCGACCGCTTCGATCTGTCGCGCTGGCGCCTCGCCGGCAATGGCGCGGACATGATCCGGCCCGACGTCATGCAGGGCTTCGTCGATGCCTTCGCCGATGCCGGCTTCCAGGCCAGCGCCTTCCTTCCCTCCTACGGCCTTGCCGAGGCGACGCTGGCGGTCTCCATCATGCCGCCGGGCGAGGGGATCCGCGTCGAGCTGGTGGAGGAAACGCAGCTCTCCGGCGTCCCCGCCGGCCAGGATCGCCCGCAACGCTATCGCGCGATCGTGAATTGCGGAAAGCCGGTGCGCGACATGCTGGTGGAGATCCGCGAGGAGGACGGCACCGTCCTTCCCGAGCGCGCGATCGGGAAGGTGTGGTGCAGCGGCCCGTCGCTGATGGTCGGCTATTTCCGCGATGATCCCGCGACCGCCGCCTGTATGGCCGACGGCTGGCTCGACACCGGCGACATGGGCTACATGTCGGATGGCTACATCTACATCGTCGGCCGCGCCAAGGACATGATCATCGTCAACGGCCGCAATCACTGGCCGCAGGACATCGAATGGGCGGTGGAGCAGCTCCCCGGCTTCAAGCAGGGCGACATCGCCGCTTTCGCGATCACGACGCCGGGCGGTGAGGAGACCCCCGCCGTCCTCGTTCAGTGCCGCACCTCCGACGTGGAGGAGCGCAGCCGCCTGCGCGACGAGATCCGCGATCGCGTCCGCGCCGTCACCGGCATGAATTGCGTGATCGAACTCGTGCCGCCGCGCACGTTGCCGCGCACCAGCTCGGGCAAGCTCAGCCGCGCCAAGGCGCGCAACCTCTATCTGTCGGGTGAGATCAAGCCTTACGCGGTCGCCGCTTGAGGCGCAGCGGCCCGGCGCCTGCAGCCCGATCAGGGCGCCGGCACCGGGCACGCCGATGGATCAGGCGATATGCAGGTCCAGCTCGCGCCGATGCGCGCGCGCCTTTGCGGTCAGCACGATATGCCCGCGCTTCTCCTGCACCCAGCCCTGCCGGGTCAGCGCGTTCAATGTCATCGGACAATCACCGCGCGAAATCATGAGATTCGATCCCGCGGCTCGCGCGGAGCCCAGGATACGTTCGAGCAACTCAGCGGTCAGCCAAGCGCCATCATCTTGCTGTCCCAAAGCGACCCCCCAAGGGTTTACGGCAGCCCTCGTTATTGTGGCTAAAAGACAACGATCCCTTAACAAAATCAACCGATTCGCAGGTGCTGGACGCTCCGATTCGACGAATCATCGGTGAGTTGCACGACTGCTGCGACGGCGCGGGAAACGCTCCCCAATCGCCGCCTGTTTGCCGCTCCGGGACACCCGCCGGCCCGGCCGAAAACCGGCCCCGCGTCGCCCTCATCGCTGCCGGTTCGCCACCAGGTCGTCGACCACCGCGGGGTCGGCCAGCGTCGACGTGTCGCCCAGGCTGTCGACCTCGCCCTCCGCGATCTTGCGCAGGATGCGCCGCATGATCTTGCCGCTGCGCGTCTTGGGCAGGCCGGGGGCGAACTGGATCGCGTCGGGCGTCGCGATCGGCCCGATCTCCTTGCGCACCCATGCACGCAGCGTGGCGGTCAGATCCTCGGACGGCTCCTCGCCCGAATTCAGCGTGACATAAGCGTAGATGCCCTGCCCCTTCACGTCGTGCGGCATCCCGACCACAGCCGCCTCGGCGACCTTGGGATGAAGCACCAGCGCGCTTTCCACCTCTGCCGTCCCCATGCGGTGGCCGGAGACGTTGAGCACGTCGTCGACCCGCCCGGTGATCCAATAATAGCCATGCTCGTCGCGGCGGCAGCCGTCGCCCGTGAAATATTTGCCGCGGTAGGTCGTGAAATAGGTCTGGAAGAACCGCTCATGGTCCCCCCAGACGGTGCGCATCTGCCCCGGCCAGCTCGCGGTGATGCACAGGTTGCCGCTCACCGCACCGTCCAGCACCGCGCCGCTTTCGTCGACCAGCTGCGGATGGACGCCCGGCAGGGGTTTGGTCGCCGATCCCGGCTTCAGGTCGGTCGCGCCCGGCAGCGGTGCGATCAGCGCGCCGCCCGTCTCGGTCTGCCACCAGGTATCGACGATCGGTGAGCGCCCCTCACCCACCACCTGATGGTACCAGCGCCATGCCTCCGGATTGATCGGCTCGCCCACCGTGCCCAGCAGCCTCAGGCTCGCGCGGCTGGTCGCCTTCACCGGCGCGTCGCCCTCCTTCATCAGCGATCGCAGCGCGGTCGGCGCGGTGAACACCGTGTGCACCTGGTGGCGGTCGACCACCTGCCAGATGCGGCTCGCATCGGGCCAGTTGGGCAGCCCCTCGTACATCAGCGTCGTCGCGCCATTCGCCAGCGGGCCATAGACGACATAGGTATGCCCGGTGACCCAGCCGATGTCGGCCGCGCACCAGAAGACATTCTCGGGCCGATGGTCGAACACCAGGTCATGGGTGTAGCTCGCCCACAGCAGATAGCCGCCCGTGGTGTGCAGCACCCCCTTGGGCTTCCCCGTCGAACCGGAGGTATAGAGGATGAACAGCGGGTCCTCCGCGTTCATCGCCTCGGGCGCGCATTCGCTCGACACCTCGGCCGCCGCCTCATGATACCAGATGTCGCGGTCGTGCATCGGCACGTCGTCGCCGGTCACCTTGATGACGATCACGCGCTCCAGGCTCGGCGCGCGCGCAGCCGCCGCGTCCACATTGGCCTTCAGCGCGATGCGCTTGCCGCCACGCCGCCCGGCATCGGCGGTGATGACCAGCTTTGAATCGCAATCCTGGATGCGCCCGGCGAGCGCGTCGGGGGAAAAGCCGCCGAACACCACCGAATGGATCGCCCCGATCCGCGCGCAGGCGAGCAAGGCAAAGGCCGCCTCCGGGATCATCGGCAGGTACACGGTCACCCGGTCGCCCTTGCGCACCCCTTGCGCCTTCAGGACATTGGCGAACCGCCCGACCTCTTCGTGCACCTGGCGATAGGTGAAGCGGCGCGGCTCCTCCTCCGGCACGTCCGGCTCCCAGATGATCGCGACCTGATCGGCGCGCTCGGGCAAATGCCTGTCGATGCAATTCACGGAGACGTTGAGCACGCCGTCCTTGAACCATTCGATGTGGAAATCATCCTCGTCGAACGACCAGTCACCCGCCACCGTCGGCGCCTTGATCCAGTCCAGCCGCTTCGCCTGCTCCAGCCAGTAAGCGTCGGGATCGGCGGCCGCGGCGGCATACATCGCCTCATAGCCGGCACGATCCACTTTCGCATTGGCCGCCCAGTGTTCCGGAACGGCGTACAGCTGCGGCTCGACCATGCATCATCTCCTTTTTTGAGCCTGATGGCCGCTGAAGGTGATGATTGGCAACCGTCTTGGTAAACCCCGCGGCGGCGCGATTGCCGGGCGCGCGGCGACCGGGGTGCCGGGTCAGCCCAGCTGCGCCTGCACCCCGTCGATCACGAACTGCACCGCCAGCGCGGCCAGCAGCACGCCCAGAAGGCGCGTGATAACCGCCTCCATCTTGTGCCCCATCAGCCGCATCAGCGGCCCGGCGGCGATCAGCGCGGCCAGCGTGAGCAGCAGCACCGATCCCAGCGCCGCGAACACGACCAGCGACTGGTTCAGGCCGTTGCTGCCGCTCATCAGCAGCATGACGCTGGCGATCGATCCGGGTCCCGCGATCATCGGCATCGCCATGGGGAAGATCGACACATCCTCCACCTCTTGCGCCGCGACGGCGGCGGCACGATCCTCGCGGCGCTGGGTGCGCTTCTCGAACACCATTTCCAGCGCGATCAGGAACAGCATGATGCCGCCGGCGATCTGGAACGAGGCCAGCTCGATCCCCAGCCCCTTCAGCAATTCCTCGCCGAACAGCGCAAAGACGAGGAGGATGATCGTCGCCACGCCGACGGCGCGCATCGCCATCGACCGGCGCTGCACCGCCGAGGCGTCGCCGGTCAGCCCGGCATAGATCGGCGCGCAGCCCGGCGGATCGATGATCACGAAAAACGTGATGAAGGAGGAGATGAACAGCTCAACCATGATGATGCCCCCCCAGGCAGATCCTCCAGGCGTCTAGTGATGCATGCCGCCGCACGGCCGCCGGCATCAGATTGGCTTAGCCAGCGTGATTCCCTCGCGCCGCGCCGCGGATACCAGCGTATTGCGCAGCAGCACCGCGATCGTCATCGGGCCGACGCCGCCCGGCACCGGCGTCATCGCGCCTGCCACTTCGGCGCAGGCCGGGTCGATATCGCCGACCAGCCCCTCGTCGGTGCGGTTGATGCCGACATCGATCAGCGTCGCGCCCGGCTTGATCCAGTCGGGCTTCACCATCTTGGCACGGCCGACCGCCGCGACGACGATGTCGGCGCGCTTCACCACCGCCGGCAGGTCGCGGGTGCGCGAATGGGCGACCGTCACGGTGCAGCTGTCGCCGATCAGCAATTGCGCCATCGGCTTGCCGACGATGTTGGACCGGCCGATCACCACCGCGTCCTTGCCGCTCAAATCCCCCAGCACATCGCGCAGCAGCAACAGGCAGCCATAAGGCGTGCAGGGCACGAATCCCGGCAGGCCGGTCGCCAGCCGCCCGGCGTTCACCGGGTGAAAACCGTCGACGTCCTTGTCGGGATCAATGCGCGTGATGATCGCGCTTTCATCGAGATGCCCCGGCAGCGGCAGCTGCACGAGGATGCCGTCCACCGCCGGATTGGCGTTCAGCTGGTCGACCAGCCGCTCCAGCATGTCCTGCTTCGTATCGGCCGGCAGGCGATGCTCGATGCTCTCCATCCCCGCCGCGACCGTGGCCTTGCCCTTGGACCGGACATAAACCGCCGACGCCGGATCCTCGCCGACCAGCACCACGGCCAGCCCCGGCTTGCGCCCGGCTTCGCGGGCGACCTGAGCCACGCCTTCTGCCACCTGCGCGCGCACATCCGCCGCGAAGGCCTTTCCGTCGATGATCCGTGCCGTCATGGTTGAGCGCCATAGAGGCTCGCCGCGCGCCGCGCCAGCATGTCGCTGTCGCCGCTGAGCAAAAGCCGCTTGATCCGCGCGGTCTCGCCGGCGACCAGCCGAACGGCGCTGCGCGGCACCCCGAATGTCTTGGCGACCAGCGCGATCACCGCTTCATTGGCCGCACCGTCGACCGGCGGCGCGCAGACCCGCGCCGCCAGATGTTCATCGGTTCCCGCTGCCAGCACCTCCTTCGAGGCGCGCGGCGTTACCCTGACCGCGATCGCCAGCCCTTCGGGAACCGGGCGCCAGGCGCTCAGACGCCGCCCATCACCACGCTGGCGGCGACGTTGTTCAGGATGATCGTCAGGATGGCGATCCCGATCAGCACCACGGCCGGCGCGAAATCGATCCCGCCGGTCTGCGGCAGGATGCGGCGAATGGGGCGGTACATTGGCTCGGTCAGCTTATCGAGGCCCATGTAGAGCGAACGGACGAAGTTCGACTGCATATTGACGACGTTGAACGTCACCAGCAGCGACAGGACGAACTGGATGATGATGACCCACCACACCACGTTCAGCAGCACCTGCAGGATCTGGACGAGGGTTAGCATCAGCAAGGGCGGTCTCCGTTCGGGTGTGTCATTACGATAGCACAGTTGGGCATCGCGCCAGTCGCGATCAAGCCCGGCGGATCAATGTACCCGCACCGCGCCGCGTGAAGATTTCCAGCAGCATACCGTGGGGCACCCGCCCGTCCAGAACGACCGCCGCGTCGACGCCGGACTGGACCGCCGCCACGCACGTCTCCAGCTTGGGGATCATGCCGCCCGAGATCGTGCCGTCGGCGCGCAGTCCGGCGACGTCGTCGGGCGTCAGGTCGGTGACCAGCTGCCCCTGCTTGTCGAGCACGCCCGCGACGTCGGTCAACAGGAAGAACCTCTTGGCCCCCAGCGCCGACGCAATCGCACCCGCCATCGTGTCGGCGTTGATGTTGTACGTGTGGCCGTCGGCACCGATGCCGATCGGCGCGATAACGGGGATGATCCCGTCGCGGCTCAGCGTGTCGATGATCCGCCGGTCGACCGCCACCGGCTCCCCGACGAAGCCCAGGTCCACCTTGCGCTCGATCCCTTGCAACTGGTCGGGCTCGCTGCGGCCGACCTTCTCGGCCTGCACCAGCCCGGCGTCCTTGCCGGAAATCCCCACCGCACGGCCGCCGGCCGCCGCGATCCAGGACACGATCTGCTTGTTGATCGATCCCGCCAGCACCATTTCGGCGATCTGCGCGGTTTCCTCATCGGTGACGCGCAGCCCGTCGACGAAGCGCGACTCGACGCCCAGCCGCTTCAGCATCGACCCGATCTGCGGCCCGCCGCCGTGCACCACCACCGGGTTGATCCCGACGGCCTTCATCAGCACCACATCCTCGGCGAAATCGCGCTGCGCCTCGGGGTCGCCCATGGCGTGCCCGCCATATTTCACCACGAATGTCGCGCCGGCATAGCGCTGCAGATAGGGGAGCGCCTCCACGAGCGTTTCGGCTTTCGCGAGCAGTTCGGGCGCGGGCGTATGATCGTTCATGGCGGTGCCCTTAATCATATCGCCCTGCGCGCGAAAGTCGGCACTGCCGCTGGCGTCGGCCAGCGGCAGTCGCCTTCAGGCCCGCCGGTCGAGCCGCCGGCCCAGCGCGACGAAGGCGTAGATCAGCGGCGGCACCAGCACGATCGACAGCACCACCTTCGCAATGATCTGCCCCATCATCAGCTCGCCGATCGGGAACACGCCGTAAAAGGCGATGGTGACGAACAACAGGCTGTCCAGCACCTGCGACAGGACGCTCGCGATCGCCGCGCGCAACCACAGGAACCGCCCGCCCTCACGCCCCTTCAGCGCGGCAAAGATGGTGACGTTCAGCGTCTGCGACGTGCCATAGGCGACGATCCCGCCCAGCCAGATGCGCGGCGTGCCCGTCATCATCAGCTCGAACGCGCTCAGTCGCTCCGGCTCCATCGCCGGCGACGCGGGCACCGCCAGCACGACCAGCGTCAGGAACAGCGACACGATCAGCGGGATGAAGCCCAGCTGCACGAGCCGGTTCGCGATCTGCCGCCCATATAGCTCCGCGATCGCGCTCGACGTCACCACCAGCAGGAGGAAGGCGAAGATCCCCGCCTCCACCGCCAGCGGCCCGAGCGCGACCTGCTTGTTGCCCAGCACCCCGGCAATGCAGACCATGCCGCCATAGAAGATGGAGAAGGCAAAGAGCGAGCGCGCGATCGGCGCGGGAGCGCGGGATTCCATCGGCCGCCGGTACATCGTGCAGCGCGCCGGTAAAAGGGCGTTGTTGCAGGAATCCTGTCCTTCCGCGCGGTTGACTGCTTGTCGAACCGCCTGCCTTTTCCCTATGATAGCGCGCGAAAAGTGATCAGGCGGCAAGCTCCGCCCGTAGCGGGGATGAGTTGCAGTTGAGCCGTTTTCTGATCGGTATCGCCGGTATTCTGGTGATCCTTGCGCTGGCCGTGGCCTTGTCGACCGACCGGCGCGCCATCCGTCCCCGCGTCGTGCTCAGCGCCTTTGCGCTTCAGGTCGGCATCGCAGTGATGGTGCTCTACGTCGACTGGGGCAAGCGCGTGCTCGCCACCATGTCGGCGGGCGTCTCGAACCTGCTGGGCTATGCCAAGGCGGGCGTCGACTTCCTGTTCGGCCCGCTCGCCTCGCCTGAGATCGGCGGCAACAGCTTCGCGATCGCCGCGCTGCCGGTGATCATCTTCTTCGCCAGCCTCGTTTCGATCCTTTATTATCTCGGCATCATGCAGTTCGTCGTCCGCTGGCTGGGCGGCGCGCTGGAAAAGGTGATCGGCGTCTCCAAGGTGGAAAGCCTGTGCGCGGCGGCCAACGTCTTCGTCGGCCAGTCCGAATCGCCGCTCGTCATCCGCCCCTACCTCGCCGGCCTCACCCCGCCGCAGCTTTTCACCGTGATGACCAGCGGCATGGCCGGCGTCGCGGGCACGATCCTCGCCGCCTATGCCTCGATGGGCATCCGCATCGACTATCTCCTCGCCGCCAGCTTCATGGCCGCGCCGGCCGGCATCCTGATGGCCAAGATCATCATGCCGGACCGCACCGTGCCGCCGGAGGGCGAACTGCCGCTCGGCGACCTGCCCGACGCTGACCGCGAGATCCAGGTCTCCGAGGCACGGCTCGCCGGCGCCAACATCGCCGCGCTCCCGAACGAGCTCGCGCCCGGCGAACCCATGCCGCAGGCGACGCATGACGAGGAGGCACCCGCCAACATCATCATGGCCGCCGCACAGGGCGCACAGACCGGCGTGCGCCTCGCCGTCGCGGTCGGCGCGATGGTGCTGGCGTTCGTCGCGCTGGTTGCGCTCGCCAACGGCATCCTCGGGGGCATCGGCGGCCTGTTCGGCTATCCCGATCTCAGCTTCCAGCAGATCCTCGGCTATGCCTTTGCGCCGGTGATGTTCCTCATCAACGTGCCATGGGACGAGGCACTGCGCGCGGGCGGCATGTTCGGCCAGAAGATCGTGCTGAACGAGTTCGTCGCGTACATCGACCTCGGCCGCCAGGCCGGTGAGCTGTCCGAGCGCACCGTGGCGATCGTCACCTTTGCCTTGTGCGGCTTCGCCAATTTCTCCTCGATCGCGATCCAGATGGCGGTGACCGGCAACCTCGCGCCCAACCAGCGGCCGATGATCGCCAAGCTCGGCATCCGCGCGCTCCTCGCCGGCAGCCTCGCCAACCTCCTCTCCGCCGCCCTCGCCGGCCTGCTAATCGGCTGATCAACGGCGGGGCCGGCCGCCCCGCCCCCAAGCCCCCCGCTCAGCCGTGCGCCTGGCGCCACAGCCAGTCGCGCAAGAGGCACCCCGCGCGGGTCGACGGCCTAAGCGGCTCCAGCAGGAAGAAACTGCGCGCCGATCGCAGCCGGTGCGTGGCCAATCCCGTCAGCCGGCCATCGTTCAGCAGACCCGATACCAACGGCTCGATCCCGATCGCGACGCCGGCACCGCTGACGGCATGCTCGTACAGCAGCAGCGGATCGATCCCTCGGATGCGCGCCGCCGACCTGTCCAAACCAACGCCGCCGAGCCACTCCTGCCAGAATTCCGGCCGGTGATCCGGCCCCAGCAGCACATGGCGCAGAATATCCGCGGGTTGCCTGATCGCGAACGAATGACCCGCGCTCCACACCGGCAAGAGATGGATCGGCAGCAACGGCGCCATCGCCATCTCGGCGTCGGGCGCGAGGCGGATCGCCAGGTCGTACTCACCCCCGTCGAGCCGCTCGAATGTAATCGAGGTGCGAACATCGACATGGATGTCGGGATTGCGCGCGGTGAAATCGGGCAGGCGCGGCAACAGCCATCGTGTGGCCAGCGACGGGATCGTCGTGACCCGCACGATCGCCGGATCCTGCCGCACCTCGGCGGCGGCGACCTCAAGCCGCTCGAGGATGGCGACCGCATGCACCAGGTAGCGTTCGCCAGCATCCGTCAGCACGACACCGCGGGGAAGACGCTCGAACAGGCGGACGCCCAACGCCTTCTCCAGCGCAGCGAGGCGCCGCGACAGCGCCGGCACCGACATCGCCACTCGGGTACTGGCCGCCGCAAGGCTGCCCAGTCGCGCCGCGGCGACGAACGCCTGAAGGGTGCGGGGCGCAGGCAGGTGCATCGCCGACCAAGGTAGCAGCGGCGCAGCCTTGCAAAAAGTGAAAGGTACCGCGCACCTTCGCAATGGTGGCAGACCCGTTCACCGCATAGCTTCAACGGCGACGGACCCGGTCCGGCCACTGTCGGAAGATCGCGCATGACAAGCCCAACGCCACCCTCAGCCCGCCCGGAGGATCCGGCCACCGTTCCCGGTCCCATTCCCCACCACCATCCCATCGCGGACGCCCCGCATCGCGGCGTCATCCTGACCGGCGAGAACGGCGCGGACGGGCACAAGGCCTTCTACATTCACATCGAGGCAAGGCCCGGCAAGGAAGACGCGGTCGTCGATATGCTCCGCGACATCTACGGCTGCGTCCTCGGCGAACCGGGGACCGACCCGTGGTTCGCGGTGCGCTATTCGCCGCAGGTGTTCGGCATCTTCGAGGCATTCCCCACCATCGCGGCCCGCGACGCGCATGTCGCGGGTGGCGGCGGCGACATCTTCCGCGACAATGCCCGCATGAACGACCTCCTCACCCGCCCGGCGCACGTCTATCGCCTCGACGTGCTCCTCAACAAAAGCACCATTGGCGAGTAGAAGCCCGCTGTCAGCGCCCGCGCCCTGTTCCCCGCGATATGGGTCTGTTACGCTGGCTCCGATGGCCACGCAGCACCGCACGATTGAACATCTGCTCGAACAGGCTGCCGGTGCGGGGACGGTCTCGGCCAGGCCGATGTTCGGCGAATACGGCCTCTACCTCGATGGCAAGATGATCGGCACGGTCTGCGACGATCAGCTCTACCTGAAGCCCACCGCATCCGGTCGCCGCCATGCCGCGCCGGTGTCGGAAGCGCCGCCCTATCCGGGCGCCAAGCCGAACTTGCTGATCGAAGCCGATCGATGGGATGACGCCGAATGGCTCGGCGAATTGCTGCGCCTGACCGCCGCTGAACTGCCAACCCCCAAGCCGCGCAAACCGAAGAGGGCGAGCTGAGCGCCCGCCGCCGAGCTACCGCCGGTTTCGTGCCCCGCTGGTCACCCAGCGGACAGCAGCAAGCGCCAGCACGTATCGCAACGCATCGTCCGCCGGTCTGAACGCACGGCGCCCGCTTGCCGCACCCCGTCAGCCCGTCAAAGCGCCCGCCCGCCCCGCATCCGCTTGCGCAGCGATCCCGGCATCCACCGCGACGCGAACGACAGTCGCCGCGCGGTCTTGCCGACCAGCGTGTGGACGCGCCCGCCATGCACCGCTTCCCACGCGGCCTCGGCGACCGTTTCCACCGGCGTGAACTCCAGCCCCGCCTCGACCACCGTCTCGCGCACGCTGCGGTTCGATCCGCCGACCCCGGCCTGCAGCAGCGGCGTGTCGATGAAGCCCGGCATCAGGCTGCGCACGCGAATGTCGTCCGCCGCCCATTCGCCGTCCAGCGCCTCGGTCAGCCCGCGCACCGCGAACTTGGTCGCCGAATAGACCGCCGCCCCCGGCGTGCCATAGATGCCCGCGGCCGACGCGGTGTTGAGCAGGCACGATCCCGGCGTCGCCGCCAGAAACGGATAGGCCATGCGCGCGCCATACAGCACGCCCTTCAGGTTGACGTCGACCGCCCGATCGATCTCCTCCAGTCCCGCCGCGCCGAACGGCCCGCCCACCGCGACCCCGGCATTGTTGAACAGCACGTCCAGCCGCCCGCCACTCAGCTGCGCGAACTCGGCCAGCACTTCCTCCCAATCCTCTGGCGATCGCACGTCCATGACGTGACAGCTGGTGCTCTCCGCCGGCAGCAGCGCCGCCGTCTCCTTCAGCCCCGCGCTGTCGCGATCGGCCAGCCCGACGCGCCATCCCCGATCGGCGAACAATTGCGCCACCGCCCGGCCGATGCCGGAACCCCCGCCGGTGATCAGGATCGCCTTCATCTCTCACCCCTCATGTTTGACGCCGGTGGCGGCATCCCGCATCCTCCCGGCCGATGTCCCTGGACTTATCCGGCCCGGCGGTGGCTTTCCACCGCATCGCGAAACACTACGCCGGGGGGAGCGCAGCGGTCGACGAGGTGACGCTCACCATCGCCGGCGGCAGCTTCGTCGCACTGGTCGGCAGCTCGGGATCGGGCAAATCGACCTTGCTGAAGATGATCAACCGGCTGGTTGAGCCGACCGCCGGCCATGTCACGCTGGGCGACCATGATGTCCGCGATCAGGCCTCGCACCGCCTGCGCCGCGCGATCGGCTATGTGTTCCAGAACGTCGGCCTCTTCCCGCACCTAACCGTGGCGGAGAATATCGCCCTGCCGCTGCGCATCGCCGGCCAGGGTGCGGCGCGCGAGCAGCGCGAGGCGCGCGTGGGCGAGATGCTCGACCTCGTCGATCTGCCGAGCGCGCTCGGCAGCCGGCTGCCCGACGCGCTCTCCGGCGGGCAGCGCCAGCGCGTCGGCGTCGCCCGCGCGCTCGTCACCGGGCCGCAGCTGCTGCTGCTCGACGAACCGTTCGGCGCGCTCGATCCGATCACCCGCAGCGCGCTGGGCGACGCGGTGCAGGCGCTGCACCGCCGGCTCGGCCTCACCACCATCATGGTCACGCATGACATGGCGGAGGCGCTGCTCCTCGCCGATCGAGTCCTGGTGATGGATCACGGCCGGATCATCGCCGACGAAACACCCGCCGCGCTTCTCGCCGGCGGCGGCGGTGAACAGGCGCAGGCGCTGGTCGCCGTCCCCCGCGATCAGGCGCTTCGCCTCGCGGGCCTCGCGCGATGAGCGACGCCTGGGCGCGCGTCCCCGATCTCGCCGCGCAGCACTTCCTGCTCGCGATGACGGCGCTCGCCGCCGGCATCCTCATCGCGGTGCCGCTCGGCTTCTGGTCCGCGCGCCGGCCCACTGCGGCGCGGATCGCGCTGGGTGCCGCCAGCCTCGTCCAGACGATCCCCAGCCTCGCGCTGCTCGCGCTTTTCTATCCCATACTCCTGTGGATCGGCGGCCTGCCCGCGCTCGGCTTCCTCCCCTCGGTTCTGGCGCTCACACTCTACGCCATCCTCCCGATCCTGCGGAACGTCGTCACCGGGCTCCAGGGCCTCGACCCGGCAGTGATCGAGGCTGCGGACGGCATCGGCATGACCGGCTGGCAGAAACGCCGGCTGGTGGAGGCACCGCTGGTCCTGCCGATGGTGATGGCGGGGGTGCGTACCGCCGCGGTGTGGACGATCGGCGCGGCGACCCTTTCCACCACGGTCGGTCAGCCGAGCCTCGGCGACCTCATCTTCGCCGGGCTTCAGACGCAATCCTGGCCGCTGGTGCTGGCGGGGTGCATCGCCTCCGCCGCGCTGGCGCTCGCCACCGACGCGCTGCTCGGCCTGTCCGAATGGGGCATCGCGCATCGCCGCCGCTGGCTGGCGGCCCTGTCGCTCGGGCTGATCGTCGCCGCGACTATCGCCGCCGCCGCGCCTTTGTGGCGCAGCGATCAGGATCGGGTGGTCGTCGGCGCGAAGAACTTCTCCGAACAATTCATCCTCGCCCGGCTGATCGGCGATCGGCTGCGCGACGCGGGCTATGCCGTCGACTATCGCGACGGGCTCGGCTCTGCGGTCGCCTTCGGCGCGCTCAAGAGCGGCGCGATCGACGTCTATGTCGATTATGCCGGCACGATCTGGACCGGTGAGATGAAGCGCAGCGACACCCCGTCGCGCGATCAGCAGGTGCGCGCGATCGGCGACTGGGCACGCCGGCAGCATCAGGTGACGTTGCTCGGCCCGCTCGGCTTCGAAAACGCCTATGCCTTTGCGATGAAGCGGGAGGATGCGGCGCGGCGCGGCATCGCCGACCTGAACGATCTGGCGCGCCAGTCGCCCCGGCTACGGCTCGGCGCCGACCTCGAATTCCTCGACCGCGCCGAATGGGCCGCGATCCGCCGCGCCTATCCGATGCGCTTCGCCGCCGCGACGCCCTACAGCCCGACCTTCATGTATCGCGCGCTGGCCAGCGGCCGGGCGGATGTGATCAGCGCCTTTTCCTCCGACGGCCGGATCGCCGCCGACGATCTGGTCGTGCTGCCCGATCCGCGCGGTGCGATTCCGGGCTATGACGCGATTCTGTTGGTCTCACCGCGCCGCGCCGGCGACGCGCGCTTTGCCGATGCGCTGCGCCCGCTGATCGGCGCGATCACCCCGGCGATGATGCGCGCCGCCAATCACCAGGTCGATCGCGACACGGACAAATCGACCCCCGAAATCGCTGCTGGCCGGCTCGCCGCGCAAATCGGCCGATCTTCTCCGAAGGGCGGCCGGGACTAGCCCATCGTCAGGACGATCTTGCCCACATGATCGCCGGCTTCCATCCGGCGATGCGCGTCCGCCGCCTGTTCCAGCGGGAACGCCTTGTCCATCACCGGCTTCAGCCGCCCCGCCTCGACATGCGGCCAGACGTTGCGCGCCAGCTCGTCCGCGACCATCGCCTTGAACGCATTGTCGCGCGCCCGCAGCGTGGATCCGGTCAGCGTCAGCCGCTTCATCATCACCTCGAAAATTGGGATCGTCGCCTTCGCGCCGCCCTGCACCGCGATCGAGACATGCCGCCCGTCCGGCGCCAAGCACTTGAGATTGCGGGCAACATAGTCGCCGCCCACCATGTCGAGCACCGCGGCACAGCCTGCGCCGCCGGTGATCTCCTTCACCCGCTCGACGAAATCCTCGGTCCTGTAATTGATCGCATGATCCGCCCCCAACGCCTTGGCCGCCGCGACCTTCTCGTCCGATCCGGCGGTGACGATGATGGTGATGCCAAAGATGTTGCACAGCGAAATCGCCATCGTCCCGATGCCGCTCGTGCCCCCATGCACCAGCACCGTATCCCCCTCGGAGGCATAGGCCCGCTCGAACAAATTGGTCCACACGGTGAACAGCGTTTCCGGCATCGCCGCCGCTTCTTCCATCGACAGCAGCTCGGGCACCGGCAGGCACTGGCCGGCGGGCGCCGTCACATAATCGGCATAGCCGCCCCCGGCGACCAGCGCGCAGACCGGCTGCCCGACCATCAGCTGGTGAACCCCCTCGCCCAGCGCGACGACCGTGCCCGACACCTCCAGCCCGAAGATGCTGGGTGCGCCCGGCGGCGGCGGATAGGCGCCCTTGCGCTGCATGACGTCGGGGCGGTTCACCCCGGCCGCGGCGACGCGGATCAGCACTTCGCCCGGCTGCACGGCGGGGACCGGACGCTCCACGATCTGCAGCACCTCTGGCCCACCGGGCGCTTCGGGATCGATCGCCCGCATTGTCGCCGGAATGATGTACATTCGCGTCCCCCCTCATTCGGACTATGCGCGCCTTATTGACTTCGCACCCGCAGCGGTCAACGATGGGGGCTATGGATCTGGATGATATCCTCGGGTCCCGGCCCGACGATCCGCTGACCGCCCTGGTGCGCGAGGATCTCGATCGCCTCTCGGTTGCCGAGCTGGAGGCGCGAATCACGGCGCTGGAGGGCGAAATCGCCCGCAGCCGGCGCAAGATCGAGCTGGCGTCGAACACGCGCGCCTCTGCGGACGCCTTGTTCAAGCGATGACCGGGCGGGCACCCGCCCGGCGCCACGCCACCTGCCGGTCCCTGGCTGCGCTTCTTGATGACGGCCGCCGCAATCACGACATGGTGAGAAAGGGCCAGGCGCCTGCCTGCTGCCCGGTTGGAGTATCCTGAATGCCATCCTTTGCCAGCGCTCTCGAGACCACGCTGCACAAGGCACTCGAGGCCGCGTCGTCCCGGCGCCATGAATATGCCACGCTCGAACACCTGCTGTTCGCGCTCGTCGATGACGAGCATGCCAGCCAGGTGATGGCCGCGTGCGGCGTCGACCTTGGCGAACTCAAGACTACCGTCGCGCATTATCTCGATACCGAGCTTGGCGCGCTGAAGGTCGACCAGCAGACCGATCCCTCTCCCACCAGCGGTTTCCAGCGCGTCGTCCAGCGCGCGATCCTGCACGTCCAGTCCTCCGGTCGCGATGAAGTAACCGGCGCGAACGTGCTGGTCGCCTTGTTCTCCGAACGCGAAAGCTATGCCGTTTATTTCCTGCAACAGCAGGACATGAGCCGCCTCGATGCCGTCAGCTACATCAGCCACGGCGTCGGCAAGGGCGTGTCCGCGCCGGAAGCCGCGACGCCCAAGGGAGCCGAGGACAAGGAAGAGAAGAAGCCAGCCGAGAAGGCCGGCAAGGGTGAAAGCGCGCTCAAGCAGTTCACCGTCGACCTCAATGAAAAGGCGCGTAACGGCAAGGTCGATCCGCTGATCGGTCGCGGCCCGGAGGTCGATCGCACGGTGCAGATCCTGTGCCGCCGGTCGAAGAACAACCCGCTCTATGTGGGCGATCCGGGCGTTGGCAAGACGGCCATTGCGGAAGGCCTCGCGCGCAAGATTGTCGAGGGCGACGTGCCCGACGTGCTGAAGCCCGCCGTCATCTATTCGCTCGACATGGGCGCGCTGCTCGCCGGCACGCGCTATCGCGGCGATTTCGAGGAACGGCTGAAGCAGGTCGTCAATGAGCTCGAGAAGATGCCGCATGCGGTGCTCTTCATCGACGAGATCCACACCGTGATCGGTGCCGGCGCGACCAGCGGCGGCGCGATGGATGCGTCGAACCTGCTGAAGCCGGCGCTGTCGGGCGGCACGATCCGCTGCATCGGCTCCACGACGTACAAGGAGTTCCGCAACCACTTCGAAAAGGATCGCGCGCTGCTGCGCCGGTTCCAGAAGATCGACGTGAACGAGCCGACGATCGAGGATACGATCAAGATCCTCGCCGGCCTGCGCTCGGCGTTCGAGAGCCATCATGACGTCAAATACACGCCCGACGCGATCAAGTCGGCCGTGGAACTGTCGGCGCGTTACATCAACGACCGCAAGCTGCCCGACAAGGCGATCGACGTGATCGACGAAGTCGGGGCGATGCAGATGCTGGTGGCGCCGTCGAAGCGCAAGAAGACGATCACGCCCAAGGAGATCGAGCAGGTCATCGCGACCATGGCCCGCATCCCGCCGAAGAGCGTGTCGACCGACGACAAGAAGGTGCTTGAAACGCTCGAGACGGACCTGAAGCGCGTCGTGTTCGGCCAGAACAAGGCGATCGAGAACCTCGCCTCGGCGATCAAGCTGTCACGCGCTGGCCTGCGCGATCCGGAAAAGCCGATCGGCAATTATCTCTTCACCGGCCCCACCGGCGTCGGCAAGACCGAGGTTGCCAAGCAGCTTGCGACGATCATGGGCATCCCGCTGCAGCGGTTCGACATGTCCGAATATATGGAGCGCCATTCGGTCAGCCGGCTGATCGGTGCCCCTCCGGGCTATGTCGGGTTCGACCAGGGCGGCCTGCTGACCGACGCGGTCGATCAGAACCCACATTGCGTGCTGCTGCTCGACGAGATCGAGAAGGCGCATCCGGACCTGTTCAACATCCTGCTTCAGGTGATGGACAACGGCCGCCTGACCGACCAGCACGGCAAGACGGTCGATTTCCGCAACGTCATCCTGATCATGACGACCAATGCGGGCGCGTCCGACATGGCACGCGAGACGCTGGGCTTCGGCAATCTTTCCCGCGAGGGTGAGGACGAGCAGGCCGTGCAGCGGCTGTTCACGCCGGAATTCCGCAACCGCCTCGATGCCATCGTGCCGTTCAGCTACCTGCCGACCGAAGTGGTCGCGCGCGTGGTGGACAAGTTCATCCTTCAGCTGGAACTCCAGCTGGCGGACCGTGACGTCCACATCAAGCTCGACGACGAGGCGCGCCAGTGGCTCACCACCAAGGGCTATGACAAGCTCTATGGCGCGCGCCCGATGGGCCGCCTGATCCAGGAGAAGATCAAGCAGCCGCTGGCCGAGGAGCTGCTGTTCGGCAAGCTCGTCCATGGCGGCGAGGTCGTGGTGAAGCTGAAGGACAATGCGCTGACGTTCGAGATCGTCGGCGCGGCGCCCAAGAAGCCGAAGCGCAAGGGCGGCAAGGCCAAGGTCGCCGTCGAATAAACCAGAAGGGCGCCGGTCGATCGACCGGCGCCCTTTCTGATTCCATCTATTTCGCAGAACTGACCGGGCGCTAGGCGCCCTAACGGCGCAATCAGCCCTTCGGCTGCCCCTTGTCCTTGGCAACCCACCGGGGTCCGCTCGCGCGGCACGCCGCGCTGATCACCGGGAACATCAGGTCCGTATTACGCGCCAGCGCCGCTGGCGCCGCGGCCTGGCATTGCTGCACGGTGGAATAGCGAACCGGGTCGATCCGCGCCTCTGCGCAGCCGGACTGATCGTCCCCGCAGCCCATGATCGCCAGTACGAAATAGATCGGTTGCATCATCGCCTCCACTCCCTGCTGAAACCCGCAAGGCCTTCAAACTGTTCCGTTTGCGCTTGCCGGTGTCCTATGCGCATGACACAGTCGGCCAATAGCTCAGGGGGAGAATCAACATGCGTATCGCGACAAAATTGCTGTTGGGGGCAACAGGCATCGCACTGGCGGCGGCGGCTGTCGCCGCGGGACCATCAGCCACCCGGACGCAGGTGGCGGCGCCGCTGATCGAGCGCACCAAATTGTTCGGCAATCCGGAGAAGACCGGCGGTCAGCTGTCGCCCGACGGCCGGTGGATCAGCTTCATCGCCCCGCGCGATGGCGTGCTCAACGTCTGGGTCGCCCCGGCTGACAATCCCGCCGCGGCCAAGCCGCTGACCGCGGAGAAGACCCGCCCGATCCGCCAGACCTTCTGGGCACCGGATTCGAGCCAGGTGCTGTTCGTCAACGACAAGGGCGGTGACGAGAATTTCCGGCTCTATGGCGTTCCCGTCGTGGGAGGCGAGGCGCGCGATTACACGCCGTTCGAGAAGGTTCGCGTGATCCCGTACGGCCAAAGCAGGACGATCAAGGACCGCGTCCTCATCGGCCTCAACAATCGCGATCCCCGCTGGCATGATGTCCACAGCCTCGACCTCAAGACCGGCAAGCTGACGCTGGTGATGCAGAACGATGGCTATGCCGGCTTCATGGCCGACGATCAGCTAAACATCCGCATCGGCTCTCGCCCGCGCGCCGATGGCGGCGACGACTGGTTCAGGATCGTGGACGGCAAGGCAGAAGCCACCCCGATCGTCTCTTATGGCCTTGACGATAGCGCGACGACCGGTGCGATCGGCTTCACCACCGATGGCAAGACGATCTACTGGGCGGACTCGCGTGATCGTAACACCGGTGCGCTCATGGCACAGGATGCCAGTGGCAAGATGACGCTGATCGCCGAGGACCCGCGCGTCGATCTCGCCGACGCCCTGTTCAATCCTAAAACCGGCGTGATCGAGGCTTATCGCGCGGATTATCTCAAGAACGAATATGTGCCCGTCGGCGAGGCGGTGAAGGCAGATCTCGCCTTCCTCAAGGCGCAGAACAAGGGTGAGTTCACGATCACCAGCCGCACTGATGCCGACGACAAATGGCTCGTCGCCTTCGATCCGGTGTCCGCCCCCGCCTCCACCTGGGTCTATGATCGCAAGGCAAAGACCCTGAAGCAGCTCTATGTCTCACGCCCGGCGCTGGTCGGCGCTGGTCGGCGCTCCGCTCGTGCCGATGATCCCCACGGTGATCAAGTCGCGCGACGGGCTCGATCTCGTCTCGTACCTGACGCTGCCCAAGGGCGTCGACGCGAACGGCGATGGCAAGGCTGACAAGCCCGTCCCGATGGTGCTGTTCGTCCATGGCGGGCCGTGGGGCCGCGATGGCTATGGCTATAACAGCTATCACCAGTGGCTCGCGAACCGCGGCTATGCGGTGCTCTCGGTCAATTTCCGCGCCTCCACCGGCTTCGGCAAGAAGTTCCTTGCCGCCGGGAACATGGAATGGGGCAAGAAGATGCACGACGACCTGCTCGACGCGGTCGACTGGGCTGTCGCGCAGGGCGTGACGACCAAGGACAAGGTCGCGATCATGGGCGGCTCCTACGGCGGCTATGCGACGCTCGCCGGCCTCGCCTTCACGCCCGATACCTTCGCGTGCGGCGTCGACATCGTCGGCCCGTCGAACCTCAACACCCTGCTCGCCTCGATCCCGGCCTATTGGGAGGCGGGTAAGCAGCAGATGTATCGCCGCATGGGCGATCCGACGACGCCGGAGGGTCAGGCAATCCTCAAGGAACGCTCGCCGCTCTTCGCCGCGGACAAGATCAAGAAGCCGCTGCTGATCGGCCAGGGCGCCAACGATCCGCGCGTCAACGTGCGCGAAAGCGATCAGATCGTCGATGCAATGAAGGCGAAGAACATCCCCGTCACCTATGTCGTCTTCCCGGACGAGGGCCATGGCTTTGCCCGGCCGGTGAACAACATCGCGTTCAACGCGGTGACGGAAAATTTCCTCGCCCCCTGCCTCGGCGGCCGTGCCGAGCCGATCGGCGACGCGCTGCAGGGCTCCACCGCGGAAATCCGCCATGGTGCCAATCATGTGAAGGGTCTTGGCTCCACCCGATCCGCCGCAAGGTAACGCGCCCGGGTCACCGTAGCGTCAGCGCCGTCACCCCGCATCGTCGCGGGGTGACGGCTCCTGCGCATCAACCGCGCGCCACCCCATTGCACGCGCCGCTCCGTGCCCCGACATAAGCAACAATGCCACCCCTCGACCCGACCGGGAACAGCGCCGAGCGTCCGCTCGGCCCGACGCTGCGCCGCTTCCTCCCCTATCTCTGGCCATCCGACGCGCCGGGCATGAAGCTGCGCGTCGCCGGCGCGATGCTGCTCGTCCTCATGTCGAAACTGGTCCAGGTCTATGGCGCGCCCTTCGCGCTTCAGGGCGCGGTGGACGGCATGGCCACGCTGCCCCGCTCGCCGGCGATGCTCGTGGTGCTGCTCGTCGTGGGGTACGCCGCGGCGCGGTTCGGCACCACGCTGTTCGACAATCTGCGCAACACGGTGTTCGAACGTGTCGGGCAGGAGGCGACACGCCGCCTCGCCAGCCAGGTGTTCCGCCACCTCCATGATCTGTCGCTTCGCTTCCATCTCGAACGGCGCACCGGCGCGGTCACCAAGGTCGTCGAACGCGGCACCAAGAGCATCGATACGATGCTCTACTTCCTCCTGTTCAACATCGCGCCCACCATCCTTGAACTGACGCTGGTGCTCGGCATCTTCTGGGTGAAGTTCGGCTGGCCGCTCGTTGCCGGCACCCTGGTGATGGTGGTCGTCTACATCTGTTTCACCCGAAAGGTGACCGACTGGCGCGCCAGCCTGCGCCAGCGGATGAACGATCTCGACACCGGCGCGGTCGCCCACGCGGTCGATTCGCTGCTGAACTTCGAAACGGTGAAATATTTCGGCGCCGAGGATCGGGAGGCCCGCCGCTACGATGCCGCGATGCAGGCCTATGCCACCGCCGCGGTGAAGTCCGAAAACAGCCTCGCCTGGCTCAATATCGGCCAGGCCGCGATCACCAATCTGATGCTCGGCGCTGGCATGGCCTTTGTCGTATGGGGCTGGTCTGACGGCCGCTTCTCCGCCGGCGACGTGGTGCTCGTCTCGACGCTGCTGTCGCAGCTGTTCCGCCCGCTCGACCTCCTCGGCATGGTCTATCGAACGATCCGCCAGGGCGTGATCGACATGGGCGCGATGTTCGATCTGGTCGACACCCCGTCGGAGGTGGTCGATCCCCCTGGCGCCCGCCCGCTCCGCGTCGGCCCGGGGCATCTGCGCTTCGAGGATGTCCGCTTCGGCTATGAGCCCGGGCGCGATATCCTGAAGGGCATCACGCTCGACATTCCGGCCGGCAGCACCGTTGCGGTCGTCGGCCCGTCCGGCGCCGGCAAGTCGACGCTCGCGCGGCTGCTGTATCGCTTCTACGATCTGACCGGCGGCCGCATCACCATCGACGGGCAGGATATCGCCACGGTCACCCAGGCCAGCCTGCGCAGCGCGATCGGCATCGTGCCGCAGGATACGGTGCTGTTCAACGACACGATCGGCTACAACATCGCCTACGGCCGTGAAGGCGCCGACGACGCCGATATCCGCGCCGCCGCGCGCGGGGCGGCGATCGCCGGCTTCATCGAGGCGCAGCCCGGCGGCTATGACACGCGCGTCGGCGAGCGTGGGCTGAAGCTTTCGGGTGGCGAAAAGCAGCGCGTGGCGATCGCCCGCACCCTGCTCAAGAACCCGCCGGTCCTGATCCTCGACGAGGCGACCTCGGCACTCGACAGCCGGACGGAAGCGGACATCATGGCGACGCTGGAGGCGATCGAGCGTGGTCGCACCACCATCGTCATCGCCCACCGCCTTTCGACTGTCGTCCACGCTGACAAGATCGTCGTGCTTGAGGCCGGCCGTGTGACCGAACAGGGCACGCATGACGAATTGCTCCGCGCGGGCGGCACCTATGCCGAACTATGGGCGCGTCAGGCGAGCGAGCGGCAGGCGGCGGAGGTCGAAACCGCCGACTGATCTACTATTGATCTGTTGTCGGGCGCGCCCGATCAGGCGACCAGATCGCGATATTCGGGATGCCGGCGGATGAATGCCGCCACGAACGTGCATTGCGGCACCACCTTCAGCCCCTGGTCGCGCGCGCTGTCCAGCGCGGCGCGGATCAGCTTGGATGCAACGCCCCGCCCCTCGATCTCTGCCGGGACGTGCGTATGGGTAAAGACGATCCGCTCGCCCTCGCGCTGATAGGCGGCCAGCGCGCGATGGCCGCCGACGTCCAGTTCGAATTCCTGTTCGGCACGATTGTCGCGGACCTTGTTCATGCCCCGCATGTAATGCGTCGCGCCGCGGGGTAAACTGCTGCGGATCAAGCGGCGCCATCGCGGTTGCCGCCCCCGCCCGGCACGCGTAGAGCCACGGCGAATGGCCGCCGACCCCGTTTCCGTCCTCCAGAAGCTGTTTGGTTTCCCTGATTTCCGCGGTGTTCAGCGCCACGTGGTCGATCGCGTGCTGGCGGGGCAATCGACGCTTGCCGTGATGCCCACCGGCGCCGGCAAGTCGCTGACCTATCAGCTGCCCGCCACCATGCTCGACGGCACCTGCATCGTCGTCTCCCCGCTCATCGCGCTGATGCACGATCAGCTGCGCGCGGCCGAGGCGGTGGGCATCCGCGCCGCCACCCTCACCAGCGTCGATGAGAACAAGGCGGAGACGCGCGGCCGTTTCCTCGATGGCGATCTCGACCTCCTCTACATCGCGCCCGAACGCGCCTCGACGGCCGATTTCCGCGACCTGCTCGAACGCGGCCGGGTCGCCTTGTTCGCGATCGACGAGGCGCATTGCGTCAGCGAATGGGGCCATGACTTCCGCCCCGATTATCGCCTGCTACGCCCGCTGCTCGATCGCTTCCCCGATGTGCCGCGTCTCGCGCTCACTGCGACGGCGGACGAACATACCCGCGCCGACATCCTCGATCAGCTCGGCATTCCGACAGAGGGGATGATCGTCGCCGGTTTCGACCGGCCCAACATCCGCTATTCGATCTCGCCGCGCGACAATACGACGCGCCAGATCGCCGACGTCATCCGCGACACGCCGGGCCCCGGCATCGTCTATGCCCAGACCCGCGCCGGTACCGAGAAGCTCGCCGCCACGCTGCGTGAGGCGACCGGCCGCCCGGTGCGCGCCTATCACGCCGGGCTTGATCCCGAGATTCGCCGCCGCAATCAGGCCGCCTTCGTCGCGAGCGAGGACATGGTGATCGTCGCCACCGTCGCCTTCGGCATGGGGATCGACAAGCCCGACGTCCGCTTCGTCGCGCATGCCGGCCTGCCCAAGTCGATCGAGGCTTATTATCAGGAAACCGGCCGCGCCGGTCGCGATGGCGATCCGGCGGTCGCCCACCTGTTCTGGGGTGCGGAGGATTTCGCCCGCGCCCGACAGCGCATTGCGGAGGTCGAGCCGCAGCGTCAGTCGGGGGAACGCCAGCGGCTCAACGCGCTCGGCGCCCTCGCCGAGACCGCCGGCTGCCGCCGCCGCATCCTGCTCGCCCATTTCGGCGAGCACCCGCCCGCTGCCTGTGGCAATTGCGACAATTGCCTGTCGCCCCCCAACGCGATGGACGCCACGGAAACCGCGCGCAAATATCTCTCCGCCGTCTTCCGCACCGGCCAAAGCTATGGCGCGACCTATGTCGAGGAAGTGCTGACCGGCAAGTCGTCCGAACGCAGCCTGATGAACGGACATGAAGCGCTGTCGGTGTGGAACATCGTCGACGGTGAGGAGACTGCGCTGCTCAAGCCGGTCGGCCGCGCGCTGCTGCTGCGCGACGCGTTGCGCACCAATCCGCACGGCGGGCTGGAATTCGGCCCCGCCGCCCGCGGGCTGATCAAGGGCGAGGATACGCTCAAACTCGTCATCCCGCCCAAGCGCGCCCGCCGTCGCCGCGGCGATCAGGCCGCCAACCCGGTCAACGACCCGCTGTTCGAGGCGCTGCGCACCTGCCGCCGCGAACTGGCGCAGGAGGCCGGTGTGCCGCCCTATGTGATCTTCCACGATTCGGTCCTGCGCGAGATGGCGGCGACCCGCCCCGCCAGCCTCTCGGCGCTCGGCCGCCTGACCGGCGTGGGACAGCGAAAGCTCGATGCCTATGGAGAACCGTTCCTGCGCGTGATCCGCGAGCATTGAGCCGCTGAAAAAGCCGTGGATAACGCGCCGGCGCTGGTTCTCCCGTGCGCGAAGCTGCGCTATCGCTGCCGACATGCTCGATATCCGCCGCATCGACGACCGCATCTCGGTCGCCCCGCAGATCGCTCCTGAGGACATTCCGGCGATCAAGGCCGCCGGCTTTGCGGCGATCGTCAACAATCGTCCCGATGGCGAGGAGGACGGGCAGCCGACCGGCGACGCGATCCGTGCTGCGGCCGAGGATCAGGGCCTCGCCTATACCGCCATCCCCGTCACCCATGCCGGCTTCTCGATGCCGCAGGTCACCGCGATGATCGACGCGCTCGGCGCCGCCAATGGCCCGGTGCTCGCTTACTGCCGGTCGGGCACCCGGTCGTGCAACCTGTGGGCGCTGGCGCAGGCTGGCCTCGGCGGCGATCCAGACGAACTGACGCAGCAGGCGCGCGGCGCTGGCTATGATCTCTCCGCCCTTCGTCCGCTGATGGACGCGGTCGCGCCACCCAGATGATCTGGGTCATGGCGGGCGCAGCGGGGGCTGCGCTGGCCGGGCTGGGGGCGCTGATCATGTGGCTGCTGCACCGTGGGGGCGGGCAGCGGCTGACCACACCCGACCAGGCGTTGTCCGCATCGGCAGAGCTCCTCGCCGGCTTCGCGCCGGTGTCCGCCGTGCTTGGCGATGACGGGCAGGCCGCGTTGATCGTCGGCGATGGCCGGCGCGTCGCGGTGCTCAAGGTGCGCGGAAAAGGCGCTGCCGCGCGGGAGGTCGAATGGCGCGACGTTCAAGCCACGCGTGAGGGGTTGCGCGTCGCGACGCGCGACTGGCGGCTCGGCACGATCCTGATCCTGGGCGTCGACAATCTCGACGTCCGCCGCCTCGCGCCGCAGCTGCGGGGCCTCTAGGCGGCGGCTCCTTCTCCCTCCCGACTCAGTCGGTCGCGGTCGCGTCGACCGGCTTCATCGCCTTCTGGCTGGCGGCGACCGCCTCCACCCGCTCCATCACGCGCAGCACATTGCCCTGCGCCAGCGCGCCAAGCTCCGCGTCGGTCCAGCCGCGCCGCGCCAGTTCCGCGAACAACCGCGGATAGCCGTCCACCCCGGTCATGTCCGCCGGCGCCGTACCGCCGATCCCGTCATAATCGCCGCCGATGCCGACCGCGCCCTTGCCGGCGACGCGCGCGATATGCTCGACATGGTCGGCGACGTTGGCGGCGGTGACATGCGGCATCGGGTTCGCTGCGTCCCACGCGACCAGCGGCGCCGGCGCCTTGGGCCCGTACACATCGGTCGCCAGACCCTGCGCCTTGCCGAAGTCCGATCGCTTGCGATCCCACGCGCGCCATTCCTCCGAGACGAAGGCCGGGTACACATTGACCATCACGACCCCGCCCGCCTGGCCGATCCGCGCCAGCAGGTTGTCGGGAATGTTACGCGGCACGTCCGCCACAGCGCGCGCGCCCGAGTGCGAGGCGATCACCGGCGCCTTGGCGATGTCCAGCACCGCCGCCATCGTCGCGTCCGACACATGGCTGACGTCGACGATCATGCCGATGCGGTTCATCTCCGCCACGACCGACCGGCCGAAATCGGTCAGCCCGTTGGCGCGCGGCGCATCGGTCGATGAATCCGCCCAGCTCAGGCTCTTGCCATGCGTCAGCGTCATATAGCCGACGCCCAGCTCCTTCATCTGGCGCAGCACGGACAGGCGGCCGTCGATCTGGTGCCCGCCCTCGATCCCGATCATCGAGGCGATCCGCCCCGCCTTCTGCGCCGCCCGCGCCTCGGCCGCGGTGGTGACCAGTGCAAAGGCGTCCGGATTTGCCGCCGCCACCCGGCGTACGATGTCGATCTGCTCCAGCGTCATCTCGACGGCGCGCGGCCCCGTGGTGGCAGCCGGAATCCACACCGACCAGAATTGCCCGCCCACGCCGCCGCGCCGCAACCGCGGGATATCGGTCTGCAAGGGATAGGGCAGCGTGGAGGTATCGCGCATCAGATCGACCTGCTCGACCTTGCCGTCATGCCGATCGCGGATTTCCCAGGCGAGATCGTTGTGCCCGTCGATCACCGGATAGCGCTGCAGCAATCGCGTGATCCGCGCCGGAACCTCGGCCGTTGCGGCGCTGGTCGCGGCCGGTGTGGAGGGCATGGAAGCTGTTGCTGCCTGGGCGACAAACAGAAGGGCAATCAGCGACATGGCATCTCCGGACGTAGCGGGCCGTGCAGGAACCATCCGCCAGCCCGCATGTTGTGGGGTGAGGCCCGGAGAAAACCGGACCGCCTGATGGTCTGCGAAAGCGGCCATTGGTGCAAGTGATAAACCAGCCTCGTCGCATCCCCGCGGCGGGGTTTCCTTGTCTGCAATAACAAGACGGAGAGTAACAGAAGATTACGCTTCAGCAACAAGTGACACAGCTTTCATGCGCTTAACGGTTGATTATTAATGTGGTTGATTTCGCACTCCCGGCAGAAAGGCTATGTCGGAAGTCGGGAGATGGAGTGAGTTTCGTGGACGACGACAAGGAATATTACTACCGCCGCGCCGAGTCGGAGCTCGAAATGGCGCAGCGAACTGAAAACCCCGAAGCGGTGAAGGCTCATTACACTTTGGCCGGCTATTATCTCGACAAGGTGTACAATGATGATGCCGCCGCCATCGTGGCTTCCGGAGAGGCCGCCATCAACACCACCCCGCCGGCCGCTTCGCTAAGCTAGGACGGGTGGGTCACGCGCCGGGCACATCGGCTGCCCGGCTCTTCACGCGCGGCATCGAAATCCCATGAAGAACGCCGCGTGCCGCGCCAGGATAGTGTCGATATCCCCCGGCTGGGGCTCCGCCGCACTTTCCCCATGTTCGAACGTGCCGCCGCAGATGATCCCGTCCGGGCGCGGGAACATATATCCCATCCGGCCGCCGAAAGCGTAATTCACCTCGGGCTGCGGCAGCAGGACGGCCAGCTGCCCGCGCACGGGGATCATCTCCGCATCACCGAACAGCGCGGCCGCGCCCAGCCCCGTGCAATTGAAGATCAACCGCTCTGGCAACCGCGCCAGGTCCGCAGGCGTGGCAAAATCGCGAATGACGATGCGGCCGCCGGCAATCCGCACATCCTGTTCCAGCTTGCGCAGCAACCGACCCGTCTCGGCATACATCGTGTCGAACCGGATGACGTGGCCGCCAACGGGAAAGGGATGCTCCGCCGCATCGAGGTAGCGCAGACCGGGCATGTAGCGCTCCAGCGCGCGTGCCTGCCCCGGCGGGGTGCGCGTCTGCTGATAGGTGGGCACCCAGCGGATGCCGTAATCCTCGCCGACCATGATCTGGAACCGGCGCCAGCTATAGTCCAGCGCCCGGGCATATTGTGCGCGCCATTGGGACGTCACCGCATCGTCCGCGAAATGGCTCGCCGGTTCCCATTGCCCGCCCGCGATATTGGACGTTGTCTCGGGCGGTAGCGCCTTGGTGTAGAGCGTCACCGGATAGCCGGCTTCCTGGCACAGCCGCGCGGTGGTGAGGCCCATGATCCCGGCACCGATCACCGCCACGCCTCCGTGATGGCCGGGCAGCCCCAGATCCACCGCCAGCCGCGATGTGCCCCAGGACAGGGTGATGCCCGCGCCGCCGTGGCCGTAATTGTGCACCACGCGCTTGTCACCCAGCGTGTCTGCGCGGACCACGAACCCGCTCGAACGATAGGGCCTGAGGCCGGCAATGGTGCGGATCACGCGGTCCGGTGCCACCCGGACCGGCGCCAGGCAGGCCGTTGCTGGCGCCGCAATCGGGCGCGTCCGTGTCGTGGCACATCCCGGAAGGATCAGCGGGGCGGCGGCAAGGACCGCGCGGCGATCCAGCGTCACGCCGGCCCGTCGCTTCGGAATGGCGCGGCAACTTCGTCACGTACCCGCAGCAGCCGCCCGCTCGCCCGGTCGAGCAGCGCCCAGGTGGTCACGCCTTCCACCAGCGCCCGGCCGTCGGCGCTGGTGAAACGGAAATGCCGGTTGAACCGCGCGCCCCGCGGCGGCTCGGGCACCCATGTCTCGCCCGTCGCCTGCTGCCCCTCCGCCAGATTGCCGCGATAATCGATCTCGTGCCGGGTCACGACCCACACATGCGCCGCGCGCTGCTCCTCTGGCGCGACCGCCTCCCAATGCGCCACCGCCAGGTCCTGGATCCAGCGCACCCACACGGCATTGTTAACATGGCCCAGCTCGTCGATGTCGGCCGCATCGGCGACAAAGGTATTGGTAAAGGTCATCGCTTTCGCCACCATCGCAGGATCTGGAACAGCACGAATATACCGCCCAGCACCGCCACGCCCATCAGCAGCGTTTCTCGACTGGGCCGCAGTCGCCCGGCCAGTTCCGTCACCGCCTCGCCAAACCAATAGCCTAGCGCCGTGAACAGGCTCGCCCACACCGTCGCGGCGATCGCGTTGATCACCAGGAAGGTCGATGCCGGCACCTGACTGGTCCCGATCGCGATCGGGCTGACGGTTCGAAATCCGTAGAGGAAGCGGAAACCGAAGATGAAACTGGTCGGATAGCGTTCCAGCAGGCGCAGTGCCTTGGCAAAGGCGCGCTTCTGCGTCCAGCGCTGCACCGTCGGACTGTCGCGATAGCGCCGGCCCGCGGCGAAGAAGAACTGGTCCGACAGGAAGGAGCCCGCCGCCGCCCCGACAAAGGCTAACTGCCAGTGCAACAGGCCCTGGTGCGACAGCAGACCACCGGCGAGCACTGCCGTCTCACCTTCGAGCATCGCGCCCAGGAACACCGCGACGGCTCCCCAGTGCGCGATGATCGATTCAAACGTCACGTGCGAACGGCCCCGCGCACCGTGTGGCTCACTCTTCCACCCCCAGCTGCCACAGCACGAAGGCATGTTCCTCCGCCGCCTCGCGAAGGCTTTCGAACCGCCCTGATTTGCCGCCATGCCCCGCGCCCATGTTGGTCTTGAGCAGCAGGATGTTGTTATCGGTCTTGGTCGCGCGCAGCTTGGCGGCCCATTTCGCCGGCTCCCAGTAGGTCACGCGCGGATCGTTGAGCCCGCCGGAAATGAACAGCGGCGGATAATCCTGCGCCCGGACATTGTCATACGGGCTGTAGCTGCGGATCAGCTGGAACGCGGCCGGGTCGGTGATCGGATTGCCCCATTCGGGCCATTCGCCCGGCGTCAGTGGCAGGCTTTCGTCCATCATCGTGTTCAGCACGTCGACGAACGGCACGTCGGCGATCACCGCCCCCCAGAGCTCAGGATCGGAATTGACCACCGCACCCATCAGCTCGCCGCCGGCCGACCGCCCGACGATCGCGATCCGCCCCTCGCTGGTCCACTTCTGCTCGATCAGGCCGCGTGCGACATCGACGAAATCGGTAAAGGTGTTGGTCCGCTTCGCCAGCTTGCCGTCATGGTACCATTGCTGCCCCAGGTCGTCGCCGCCCCGGATATGCGCGATGGCATAGGCGAAGCCGCGATCGAGCAGGCTCAGCCGCCCGGTGGAGAAGCCCGGCGGGATCGCATGGCCGTAGGCACCATAAGCATAAAGGAACAACGGGCGGCTGCCGTCACGCGGGAAATCGGCCGGATAGACAATCGACACCGGCACCTCGGTGCCATCGCGCGCCGTGATGTGCAGCCGCTCGGTGCGATATTCGCCCGCCTCATAACCCGACGGGATCTCCTGCACCTTCAGCACGGTCAGCCCGCGTGTCGCGGTGTCGTAATCGTAGACGGTCCCCGGCGTGACCATCGATTCATAGCCTACGCGCAGCACCGTCTGGTCGTATTCGGGATTGTCCCCCAGCCCGGCGGCATAGCTCGCCTCGGGGAAATCGATCCGCTCCGCCACGGTCGGCGCGTCGTAGCGGTGGATCGCCACCTGATCGAGACCGTCCTCGCGCCCCTCCACCACGAAGAAGTCGCGATAGCATTCGACGCCCGTCATGTAGAAATGGCGGCTCGGTCCGATCAACTCGGTCCATTCGCCCGGGGCGCTGATCGGCGCCGTGACCAGGCGCCACATCGGGTCCACGTCATTGGTGTGGATGAACAGCGTGTCGCCATGCGTGTCGACGTCATATTCCCGCCCCGACTGGCGCGGCGCGACCATGATCGGCTCGGCCAGCGGATTGTCCGCCGGCAGCAGGCGAACCTCGCTCGTCACATGGTCGCCCGTCGCGATCACGATCCAGCGCCGGTCGCTCGTCTCCGCCACGGCGACGCGATAACCCTCGTCATCCTCGTGGTAGAGCTCGACATCCTCGGCCGGATCGTTGCCCAGCCGGTGAAGCCGCGCATTGTCCGTCCGCCACTCCTTGTTGGCGAGGCCGTAGAGGAACGCGCTGTCATCCGCGGTCCACACGATGTCGGACAGCATCCCCGGGATCGTATCGGGCAGCAGCGCGCCCGTGGCCAGATCCTTCACATGGATGGTGAAACGCTCGGACCCATTGTCGTCGATGGCATAGGCCAGCTTCATGCCGTCGTTCGACACGGCGAACGCACCCAGCCGGAAATACTCCTTCCCCGCCGCCAGTGCCGTTTCATCCAGCAGCAGCTCGTCGGCGCTGCCATCGTCGGGCGCACCGACCGGGCGGCGCCACCATTTGCGATACTCCCCGCCCGTCTCGAACGCGGTCCAGTACAGCCAGTCGCCATCCTTCTGCGGCACGGAGGATTCATCCTCCTTGATGCGCGCCTTCATCTCTTCATACAGCCGGTCGACCAGCGGCCGGTGCGGCGCCATCGCCTGCTCGAAATAGGCGTTCTCCGCCTCGAGATAGGCGAGCACGTCCTTGTCGCTGACGTCAGGATAATTGGCATCCTTCAGCCACGCCCAGGGATCTTCGATGGTGACCCCGTGGGCGGTGAAGGAGTGCGGACGAGTGGCGGCGATCGGTGAGGAAATCGTCATGTCGCTTCCTTAACCCGCATCGGGCCGAAGTCGATGCCAACGGGTTGCGATGCAATTTATGCAACCGGTTACATGCAACTTTGCACTTGCGGCGAACCATGCTGCAGTGCACAAGCATCAGGCCTTTCAGGCATCCTCTCCTAAAAACTTTTATGGCCGATCCCTCCGGGGGTCGGCCTTTTTTCTTTGTGCCGCGTTCATCCGCCCCTTGCCGCTGTGCGCGTTCGCCCATAGCGGCAGCTTGGGTTTGAAGGATCAGATCAGATGGCTGGTGGCCTGGTTGCGTTGCTTGATGACATTGCGGCGCTGGCGAAGCTCGCCGCCGCCAGCCTGGACGACGTCGCCGGCGCCTCGGCAAAGGCTGGGACCAAGGCCGTGGGCGTCGTCATCGACGACACCGCGGTCACCCCGCGCTACGTCACCGGGCTCAGCCCCGCGCGCGAACTGCCGATCATCTGGAAGATCGCGCTGGGCTCCATCCGCAACAAGCTGATCCTGCTCCTGCCCGCGGCACTCCTGCTGTCGGCCTTCGCGCCTTGGGCAATCACCCCGATCCTGATGGCGGGCGGCACCTTCCTGTGCTTCGAGGGCGCGGAAAAGGTGATCGAGGCGCTGACCGGCGCGCACCATGGCGACGAAGCCGTCGCGGTGACCGATCCCAAACAGCTGGAGGATCGTCAGGTGTCGGGCGCCATCCGCACCGACCTCATCCTCTCCGGTGAGATCATGGCCATCGCCCTGTCTGAACTGGCCGATCAGACGATCGTCAACCAGGCGATCGCGCTTGCGCTCGTCGGCCTCGCCATCACCGTCGGCGTCTATGGCGTCGTCGCGCTGATCGTGAAGATGGACGACATCGGCCTCGCATTGGCAGAGCGGGAGGGCAGCGGCACGCGCGCGATCGGCCGGGGGCTGGTCTCGGCGATGCCCGTTGTCCTGAAATGGCTCGGCATCATCGGCACGGCGGCGATGCTGTGGGTCGGCGGCCAGATCATCGTCCACGGCCTGCACGAATTTCACCTGACGCCGATCCCCGGCTGGATCGAGCACGCCGCCGAAGCCGCGCGCCACGCCGTTCCCGGTGCCGGGGGCGTCGCCTCCTGGATCGTCAACGCCGCCCTCTCGGCGGTGTTCGGCATCATCGTCGGCGCGATCGTCGCCGGCGTGCTTCACCTCCTGCCCAGGAAGGCCGCCAAGCACTGATAGCGCTGGCGGACCGCGACCCGATCGGTCAGGCCGCGCGGGTCAGGCTCAGGAACACGTCCTCCAGATCAGCTTCGCGCGTCGACACATCGACGATGCCGAATCCCGCACCCTGAACCGCCGCCAGCACCTCACCAGCGTTCACCCGGTCCTTGGAATAGGTGATCTCCAGCGTTCGCTCGCCCTTCAGCACGATCTTCTCGAAACAGGGCGCGCTGGGCACCGCCGTCACGTCGCGCTCCACCGTCACCTCGACCACCTTCTCCTGCGCACGGCTCAGCAACTGGCGGGTCGGCTCGTTGGCGACGACCTGGCCATGGTTGATGATCGCGATCCGATCGCACAATTCCTCGGCTTCCTCGAGGTAATGGGTCGTCAGCACCACCGTCACGCCACCGGCGTTCAATTCGCGCACATAGGCCCATAATTGCTGGCGCAGCTCGATATCGACGCCAGCGGTCGGCTCGTCGAGCACCAGCACCGGCGGCGAATGGACCATGGCCTTGGCCACCATCAGCCGCCGCTTCATGCCCCCCGACAGGGTGCGGGCATAAGCCTTGGCCTTGTCCTCCAGATGCACCGCGCGCAGCAATTCCATCGATCGCCGCTCCCGCTTCGGGATGCCGTACAGCCCGGCCTGGATCTCCAGCGTCTCGAGCGGCGTGAAGAACGGATCGAACAGGATCTCCTGGTTCACGATCCCGATCGACGCCTTGGCGTTGCGCGGCTGCGCATCGATGTCGAAGCCCCAGATCGATGCCGTGCCGCTGGTCTTGTTCACCAGCCCGGCCAGAATGTTGATCAGCGTCGATTTGCCCGCGCCATTTGGCCCCAGCAGGCCAAAGATCGTGCCCTGCGGCACGTCGAAACTGACCCCGTCGAGCGCGCGCTTCCCCCCCTGATAGGTCTTGCAAAGATCCCGTATGGCGATGGCAGCGTCGGTCATGGCGGCGATCGTTACGCCCGCCCGCACGCGAATGCTAGGCAGGTGATTGCTAGCGCGGCGCGGCCTTGCTAACGCGGGCGCCATGTTGCCGCCGCCCCAGATCAGCCGAGTTTCGCACCACCGCGTCGCCTGTGACGGCGCGCATGACGGGATCCCCGCCGCGCTGGGCCACCCGCGCGTGTGGCTGGAAATCTCGGAACTCGGCTATGTCGACTGCGGCTATTGCGATCGCCGCTTCGTGCTGATCGGCGGCCCGGCCGATGGCGTCGACCCGGCCACCCTTCCCGACCACGGCGACGGCGCCGGGCGCTAAGTCGCCTCCTGACGCGACAGCACGCAAACCTGCTCGATCGCGTCACCGCCCCCTCGGGCGCCTGAACATCCCACCACCGGTACGCAGCCGCGGCACTTGCGGCTGCGTCAGATCAGCGGAACGAACAGCCCATTGGCGCCGCACCACCGGGCGTGAGCGCCGACACGCGCCTCCCGGCCATCACGCCAGCGCCTTGACGCGAGTCCTACCGGGCTGACGCCACCCCTTCCTCGATCCGGCAAGTCAGCGCAGCCGCCGAACAGCGCCGTTGCGTCACCTTGGGCCACGCGCGCCTCCAGCCATACCTCGCCAACGCAACCCCAGCTCGTCACCCCGCTGAGGATTGCTAACGCACGCCAATGTTATCCACAGCCAGTCCACAGCTAATCCACACGCTGCCCACACCCTTCCCACGGCCTGTCCACAACCTGCTCACAACTTATCCACAGCTCGCCCACAGATTGTCCGCAGCTTGTTCCGGCCGCCCCCACAGCTTTGCCCACAACTTTATCCACAGCCTTTCCGCGACGCCCCCCGCGCCCTACATTCCCATCATGACCGCTATCGATCCCCGCTCGTTCCTGTACCGCGACTCGCTGGATCCGGAGGCCGCGCTGTCGCTCACCGCGGGCGCTCTCTCGCGCGCCGACGACGGGGAGCTGTTCCTGCAATATCGCAAGTCGGAGGCGTTCGGCTTCGACGACGGCCGGCTCAAGACCGCCAGCTACGACACGCATTCCGGCTTCGGCCTGCGCGCCGTCTCGGGTGAGATGACGGCCTTCGCCCACGCCAGCGAACTGTCCGAGGCAGCGATCAAGCGCGCGGCGGAAACGATGCAGCTGATCGATCCGTCGACCAGCGCGAAGGCGCCGCCGCCCACCGGCACCAACCAGCGGCTCTACACCGATGGCGATCCGCTCGATCTCGTCCCCTTCGCCGACAAGGTGAACCTGTGCCAGACGATCGACGCCGCCGCCCGTGCGCGCGATCCGCGAGTCGCGCAGGTATCGGTCGGCCTGTCAGGCACGTGGAGCGTGGTGGAAATCGTCCGTCCCGACGGCTTCGTCGCTACTGACGTTCGCCCGCTCGTCCGCCTCAACGTCTCGATCGTCGTGGAGCAGAACGGCCGCCGCGAAACCGTCACCTTCGGGATCGGCGGGCGCTATCTCTACGATTCGCTGCTCGATCCGGCGACCTGGAACCGGGCGATTGACGAGGCATTGGCGCAGGCGCTGGTGAACCTTGAATCGGTTGCGGCTCCGGCGGGCGAGTTCACCGTGCTGTTCGGCCCCGGCTGGCCCGGCATCCTCCTGCACGAGGCGATCGGCCACGGGCTTGAGGGCGATTTCAACCGCAAGGGCACCAGCGCCTTCTCGGGCCGCATCGGCGAACAGGTCGCGGCGCGCGGCGTCACCGTGGTCGACGATGGCTCGATCCGCGATCGCCGCGGCTCGCTGACGATCGACGACGAAGGCACGCCGACTCGCGAGACGATCCTGATCGAGGACGGCTTCCTGAAAGGTTACATGCAGGATCGCCTAAACGCGCGCCTGATGGGCGTGGAGGCGACCGGCAACGGCCGCCGCGAAAGCTTCGCGCACGCCCCCATGCCGCGCATGACCAACACCTTCATGAAGGGCGGCAACGACGATCCGGCCGAGCTGCTCTCCCGCGTGAAGAACGGCATCTATGCCAAGTCGTTCGGCGGCGGTCAGGTCGATATCGTCTCGGGGAAGTTCGTCTTCTCCTGCACCGAGGCGTATAAGGTGGAGAACGGCAAGATCGGCGCCCCGATCAAGGGCGCGACGCTGATCGGCGACGGCCCGACCGTGCTGACCAAGGTGCTTGGCGTCGGCAACGACTTCGCGCTCGACGAAGGGATCGGCATGTGCGGCAAGGGCGGGCAGAGCGTGCCGGCCGGCGTTGGTCAGCCAACGCTGCTGGTGGGCGGCCTGACCGTCGGCGGCACCGCCGCCTGACGCGTTCGCGCACGATAACCGCCATGGCGCCCGCGCGCGATGGCGGGGGTCGGGCCTAGCTGTTGCTCAGCGCCACGATGTGATCGAACACCGCCGGGTGCAGCGGCTTGGTGAAGGCGCAGCCGTAGCGATATTTGTCGCGCCACGCGACCACCGCCTCCAGCCCGGCCAGCCCGGGCAGCGTCAGCCACACGGTCGTGCCCGGCCACAGCGTGAAGCTGGTCTGCGCGCGAAAACCGGTGGTGGACAGGTCAACCACCTCGATCTCGAATCGGGTCGTGCCGCGGTCACGCAGATGCGCGCGCATCTTCACCGCCTTGCGCAGCGCGCCGCGGTTTTCATCGCCCTCACCCGGGCCGGGAAGTGGGATGGCGTGGTCCATGGCGCCCTTATCCCCTGCGAAGGTTACTTTTCGGCAAACGTCCGATCCGCACCGGCCGGGGCACGCACCCCTGCCCGCCCGCGCCGTTTCAGCTCGGCCTTCAGATCCTCCGGCTTGGGCGCCACGAGGAAACCGAAGCTGACCGTGCCTTGCTTGGTGTTCACCACATGGTGCAGCCGGTGCGCCTGCACGATCCGCTTCATGTAGCTGGACTTGGGTAGGTAGCGCGTGCGCACCCGCTCATGAACGATGATGTCGTGGAACCCGAAATAGATCGCGCCATAGGCAGCGATCCCCGCGCCGATCCAGGCATAGCCTTCCCACCAGCCGCCCTGCACGCCGCCATAGATCAGCACGATCGAGGGGATGGCGAAGATCGCACCGTACAGGTCGTTCAATTCGAACCGTCCGGTGCGCGGCCGATGGTGGCTTTCGTGCAGGAACCAGCCCGGCCCATGCATCACCCAGCGGTGCATGACATAAGCGAACACCTCCATCCCGGCGACGGTGAGGAAGAACAGGAGAAGGCCGGACCAGATCGACATGCGTTGCCCATATAGCCATCGCGCGCCCGCGTCGCTACGTCGCACCGCGTTATGACAGACGCATACGATCCCGAACGGCGCGCCGCAGCGCTCGAGTCCAAGGCCTGGCCCTATGAGGAAGCGCGAAAGCTTCTGAAGCGCTGGCCCGAAGGCAAGCCGAACGGGGAACCGATGCTGTTCGAAACCGGCTACGGTCCCTCGGGCCTGCCGCACATCGGCACCTTTCAGGAGGTGCTGCGCACCACCATGGTCCGCCGCGCCTATGAGGAAATGACCGGCCGCCCAACCCGGCTGGTGGCGTTCAGCGACGACATGGACGGCCTGCGCAAGGTACCGGACAATGTGCCGAACAAGGAATTGCTGGAGGCGAACCTCGGCAAGCCGCTGTCGCGCGTCCCCGATCCCTTCGGCAAGTTCGACAGCTTCGCCGCGCACAATAACGCCATGCTGCGCGACTTCCTCGATCGCTTCGGCTTCGATTACGAATTCGTCTCGTCGACCGACTATTACACCTCCGGCCGCTTCGACGAGAAGCTGCGCGACGTCCTGCGCAACTATGACAAGATCATGGCCGTCATGCTGCCGACGCTGCGTGCCGAGCGGCAGGCGACCTATTCCCCCGTCCTGCCGATCAGCCCCACGTCCGGCATCGTGCTCCAGGTCCCGGTTGAGGTGGTCGATGCCGAAGCCGGAATCATCCGCTTCGAGGATGAAGGCAAGGTCGTCGAACAGTCGATCCTCGGCGGCAAGGCGAAGCTTCAGTGGAAGCCCGACTGGGGCATGCGCTGGGCCGCGCTCGGCGTCGATTATGAGATGTACGGCAAGGATCTGATCGATTCCGGCATCCTCGGCGGCAAGATCGCGCAGATCCTCGGCGGCCGTAAGCCGGAGGGGCTGATCTACGAGCTGTTCCTCGACGCCAAGGGTGAGAAGATTTCCAAGTCGAAGGGCAATGGCCTCTCGATCGAGGAATGGCTGACCTACGGCCCGGACGAAAGCCTCGCCTTCTACATCTATCGCGAACCCAAGAAGGCGAAGTCGCTTCACCTCGGCCTCATCCCCCGCGCGGTGGACGATTACTGGCAGTTCCGCGCCAATTATCCGGCGCAGGGCTGGAAGGAGAAGCACGGCAACCCGGTCCACCACGTCCACACCGGCAACGTGCCGGCGGCAACGCTCCCGGTCACCTTCGGGCTGCTGCTCAACCTCGTCGGCGTGATGGGCGAAGGCGCCACCAAGGAGCAGGTCTGGGGCTATCTCGGCAATTACCTCGCCGATGCGAACGCCGCCGCGCATCCCGAACTCGATCGGATGATCGGCTATGCCCTCGCCTATCACCGCGACTTCATCGCCCCCACGCTGAAGCGCCGCGCGCCCGAGGGCGTCGAGGTGGCCGCACTCGAGCGGCTCGATGCCGATCTCGCCACGCTGGGCGAGGATGCCTCGGCCGAGGATATTCAGAACGCCGTCTATGAAATCGGCAAGACCGGCGGCTTCGCCGAGCTGCGCGATTGGTTCAAGGCGCTGTACGAAACGCTGCTCGGCTCCAGCCAAGGCCCACGCATGGGCAGCTTCATCAAGCTCTACGGCGTCGCCAACACCCGCCGCCTGATCGCCGAGGCGCTCACCGCGGCCAAGTAACACGGACAGTTGGCGCCAATCTCCCACACAGCGGGAGGTTGGCGCCGGCGCCGCCGATCCGCTACCCTCACGGCCATGTGCAACGAGGCCGCCCGCCGCATCGCCATCGGCGAATTGCGCAACGACTGGGGCGAGACGCGAATCCCGGTCGTCTTCCCCGAAGGTGTGCCCAACATGGCGCCGCTCGACAGCTTCCGCATCACCGATCCGACGATCATCATCCGCGGCGTCAACGGCCGCGCGGACGAGGCGGAATGCGTCACCCGCCGCTGGAGCTGGCCAGGCACCGGCGGCCGCCCGGTGTACAATTTCCGCTCCGACGGGCGCGACCTGCGCTCAGGCCGCTGCCTCATCCCGGTCGACAGCTTCTTCGAATTTACCAAACCCGCGGATCCCAAGGCGAAGCGCAAGGACAAATGGGCCTTTCGCCTCGCCGGCCATGACTGGTTCTGCATCGCCGGCCTGTGGCGCAAGGACGCAAGCGTCGGCGAAGCCTTCACCATGCTCACCTGCGAGCCCGGCCCCGACGTGGCCCCCTATCATTCACGCCAGGTGGTGGTGCTCGGCCGCGACGCCTGGGCGGCATGGCTCGACCCTTCCGTCCCCTCCGCCGATCTGTGCCGGCCGCTCCCCGCCGGCAGCCTCAGCGTCGCGCCCGCGCGATAATTCGCGCTACGTCGCCAGGATCGTCGCCGCCCCGGCCAGGATCATGCCTACCGCCACCCCGCGCTGCCACGACACCCGCTCGCCCAGCGCGAAGATCTCGATTCCCATTGCCGTCACCATCCCCGTCTCGCGCAGCGCGGCGAGCGGCGCGGTCGGCCCAAGCGCAAAGGCGGTCAGCGCCCGCTGGACCGCTCCGGTGAATGGGTGTTAGGTTTTGCTTCCTCGCTCCCTCTCGCAAAAGGTCTAATCATTGGGCTTCTTTGCTTCACTCCTTAAGGTACTTGCCGGAGAGACGATCAACGACGGTTTTGGTCGGCATCGACTGCCAAGAAACTGGTGGAAAGTTGAGGGATTCTTCCCGCTCGCCACCGGGGGCCATCTTGAGATCGTAGGAGAGAGCCACTTCCAAGACACATTTGAGACGGTGGTAGGGGAGCGTTGGCGGGGGGGGAGTGTATTGGCACATCGTCGCTCAGATCTTTTTCATCGACGACAACCCTGCTGATCCGAACGCGGTGGGTGTCATGATTGAGGGTATGCCTGCCGGCTACATTCCACGTGATCAAGCTAATGCAATCCGGACTGCCATTTTGCAGGCGAACCCGGAGCGGCTGCCGATAATATGCAAGGGCGAGATCATCGGCGGCTTTGTTCGAGGGTCAAAACGAGGCAGCTACGGCCTTGTGCTTGATGTTGCCCAGCCGATCCGCCGGAAAGCACGCTAGCAACCCGGGCTTGGATTGGGGCGTGCACACTGGCTCGATTGCGGCGTGCTCTGAACGTGCTGCATCGGCAAGCACGCCGCTCATGTCACCAGCCGCCGCAATCCCGCAAGTGTATCCGCCTCCGCCGCCGGCTTGTCGGTCCTGATCCGCGCGATGCGGGGAAAGCGCATCGCGACGCCCGATTTGTGCCGTTTCGATTCGTGGATCGAATCAAACGCCACTTCCAGCACCAGCGTCTTTTCCACCTCGCGCACCGGGCCGAAGCGGTTGAGCGTGTTGTTGCGCACGAACTTGTCGAGCTGCTTCAGTTCCTCGTCGGTGATCCCGGAATAGGCCTTGCCCACCGGCAGCAGCTCGCCATCCTCGGTCCAGCAGCCAAAGGTATAGTCGCTGTAGAAGGACGATCGCCGCCCATTGCCGCGCTGCGCATACATCATCACGCAATCGGCGGTCAGCGGATCGCGCTTCCATTTGTACCACAGGCCCACGCGCCGCCCGGTGACATAGGGCGAATCGCGCCGCTTCAGCATCACGCCCTCGATCGCCGCGTCGCGCGCGCCGGCGCGGATGCCCTCCAGCGCGGTGAAATCCTCCGCTTCGATCAACGCGGACACGTCGAACCGCTCCGGGTTCAGCCGGCTGGCGAAATCCTCCAGCCGCCCGCGCCGCTCATGCCAGGGCAGCGCGCGCAGATCCTCCTCCCCATCGAGCAGGATATCGTACAGCCGCACGAAGGCCGGCGCTTCCTCCAGCATCTTGGCGGAGACGACCTTGCGCCCCAGCCGCTGCTGCAACGCGTTGAAGCTCGCCGCCCCGCCGCCTTCCTCATCACCCTTGCCGCCCAGTGCGGCGCCCAGTGCGATCCCCTGCGCCTCGCCCTTCACCAGCAATTCGCCGTCCACCGCGCCCGCCTCGGCAAAGGCGCCGGCGACATCGGGAAAGGCGCGGGTCACATCGTCGCCGGTGCGGCTGTACAGCCGCGTCTCGCCTGCGACATGGACGATCTGGACCCGGATGCCGTCCCATTTCCACTCCGCGGCATAATCGGAAAGGTCGACGCGCAGGTCTTCCAGCGGGTGCGCCAGCATGAACGGGCGAAACACCGGCACATTGGCCGGCGTCGGCTGCGCGCCGCGTCCCTCGGCCCAGGCGAACAGGCTTTCGTAGGGCGGGTCGATCCCGTGCCACACCTCCTCGACCGCATCGACGTCGATCGCGAAGGCATCGGCCAGCGCCTGCTTGGCCAGCCGCGCTGACACCCCGACGCGAAGCGCGCCCGTCGCCATCTTCAGCAGCGCGAAACGCTCCTCGGCGTTCAGCTGGTCCAGCATCTGCGCCAGCGCCGCCGGTGCCTGCCCGCGCGGCAGCGTCAGCAACCGTTCGACCACCGCGCCGACCGACAGCGCTTCAGCCGCCATCGGCGTCTCCGGCGTCGGCCACAGCAGCGCCACCGTCTCCGCCGAATCGCCGACATAATCGCGGCTCATCCGGTACAGCACCGGATCGACCCGCTCCTCGATCAGCGCGCGGATCACCGCCGGCTTGACCCCCGGGATGTCGAGGTCGCCGGTCAGCGCGGCCATCGCCCAGCCCCGGTCGGGATCGGGCGTGGTCTTCAGATAATCGCCGATCAGCCTCAGCTTTGCCGTGCGCGACCGGGTGTAGATGAGCGAATCGAGAAGCTGCGCAAAGGCGTGCATGGCCGCTCCAACGCACGGCATCGGCGAACCGCTCCGGCGATGGCCTCGGCGGCGCACTGGCGCTAGCGACACCGGCATGATCCGCAGGCATCCCATCATCGTCGCGCTCCTTCTCCTCCTCGTCGCAGCCGGCGGCGTGCTGGCCGTCCTCGGCTGGCAGGAGGCGCATCGCGATCCGGTGATCCGCCCCGGCTCGATCGCGCTGTCGGGCTGGCCCGCCGGCCACCCGCCGCTCACCATTGCCCTCGCCAGCGATATCCACATCGGCGGCGGCGCGATGGACGGCGACCGCCTCGCCCGCATCGTGGCGCAGATCAACGCCGCCGCCCCCGACCTGATCGTCCTCGCCGGCGACTTCATCGACGGGCATGACGCTGAGACCGCGCGCGACAATGCGCCCGTTCTGACCCAGGCGCTGCGCGGGCTGCGCGCGCCGCTCGGCACGATCGCAGTGCTGGGCAACCACGATCATGACAGCGATCCCGCCAGGATCGCCGCCGCGCTTGCCGCGGCAAACATCGCGGTGCTCGACAATGCCGCCACGCAGCGCGGCCCGCTGGCGATCGGCGTGGTGGGCGACGCCTATAGCGGCAACGACGATCTGCCGGTGACGCTGCGCGCGCTCGCCCGCCTCTCCGGCCCGCGACTGCTCGTCACGCATTCGCCCGACATCGCGCCGGACATGCCAGCCGACATATCGCTGCTGCTCGCCGGGCACACCCATTGCGGCCAGGTCGTGCTGCCGCTCGTCGGCGCGCTGTGGGTCCCCTCGCGCTTCGGCGATCGCTACCGCTGCGGCATCATCCGCGAGGGCGCGCGCAACGTCGTCACCAGCGCCGGGCTCGGCACCAGCCTACTGCCGCTCCGCTACCGCGCCCCGCCGGACGTGTGGCTGCTTCGGCTCGGCGCGAATTGACGATCCATATACGGTTCATATACGCACGGCTCATCACTTTCGAGCGGCCGGCATGGGAATTGTGAAGATCGACGACGCCCTGCACGAGGATGTCCGCCGCGCCAGCGCGGTGATGTGCCGCTCGATCAACGCCCAGGCGGAATTCTGGATGAAGATCGGCATGTTGGCCGAAACCAATCCCACGCTGACCTTCCACGAGATCATCAAGACGCAGCTCGCGGCCGTTCCCGCCGATCTGCCGCGCCTCTCGGTCGCCTGAAAGCCTCCCATGACGAAGAATGGCCTGATCAAGACCCTGGACGAATTGGCGCTGATGCGCATCTCCGGCCGGCTGCTCGCCAGCGTGTTCGAAATGCTTGATCGCCAGGATCTCGCCGGCATGTCGACGCTCGCGGTCAACGATCTCGTCGAACATTTCATCACCGTCGATCTCGCCGCGCGTCCCGCCAGCAAGGGGCAATATGGCTATGGCTATGTGCTGAACTGCTCGCGCAATGAAGTCGTCTGCCACGGCGTGCCGAGCGCTGACGAGATCATCCGCGACGGCGACATCATCAACCTCGACATCACGCTGGAAAAGAACGGCTTCATCGCCGATTCCAGCAAGACCTATATGGTCGGCACCGTCTCTCCCCAGGCGCGCCGCTTGGTGCGCGTCGCGCAGGAGGCGATGTGGCAGGGCATCCGGCAGGTGCGGCCCGGCGCGCACATCGGCGACATCGGCTTCGCGATCGAACGCCATGCCAAGAAGAACGGCTATTCGGTCGTGCGCGACTATTGCGGCCACGGCATCGGGCGGGAAATGCATGAGGAGCCGCAGGTGTTGAATTACGGCCGCCCCGGCACGGGCGCCCGGATGCGCCCGGGCATGGTCTTCACCGTCGAACCGATGATCAACCAGGGCAGCCGGAAGGTTGCGACGCTGGAGGACGAATGGACCGTCGTGACGAGCGGCGGCAAGCTCTCGGCCCAGTTCGAACACACGGTCGCGGTTAGGGAAAACGGGGTCGAGATACTGACCCTGCGCAGCGACGAACAACCGTCGCTCGGGAAAAACTGAGGCAACCGGCCGTACGCGCCGGCGCAGGAGGAATCTTCCGCCCCGCACCGACGCGCATCAGCCTAGTCGATCGCGTCCTTGATGGCCCTGCCGGTCATCAGCGCCAGCACCAGCAGCACGACGAAGATCGCAATCGCGATGAAGAACAGCACCTTGGCGATGCCGACGAAGGCGCCGCCGATCCCGCCAAAGCCCAACGCGCCGAGCACGAGGCCCGCGACAAGGAAGATCAGCGCCCATTTAAGCATCGCGGCTTATCCCCGACCCTTGCGGCTGGCCTCGAACAGGAACCAAGCGCGCTCCTCGGCCTGATCAGTCCATTCGTCGACGATGCCGCTGGTAGCATTGTCCTTCGCTTCCTCTGCCGCTTCCTTGACGGCGCGGAAGCTCTCGACCAGCTTCAGATTGTCGTCGCGCAACTCGGCCAGCATCTCGTCCGCCGGCACGAAATCGCGATCATTGTCGGAAATCGTCTGGCGGCGCGAAATGTCGCCGATCGAGCGCAGCGTGACGTTGCCCGTCTTGCGCACGCGCTCGGCGATCGCGTCAGTCACGCCCAGGATCTGGGCCGCCTGGTCGTCGAGCATCAGGTGATAGTCGCGGAAATGCGGCCCCGACACATGCCAGTGGAAATTCTTGGTCTTCAGGTATAGCGCATAGCAATCTGCCAGCGACGAATTGAGCGCGTCCGCCACCGTGCGCGTGTCGTTGCGCGGCAGGTCGGAGGGGGTTTTCAGGTCAGGCGCGATGTCGGCCACGGTACATACCTCCACAAAGCTGGGATTTCGTTGCGACAACGGCCTGATCGCCGAATCTATCCCTCCCCGTGAAATCCCGGACCGGCGTGCGCGCTACAGCAGCCGCACCGCATTCAGCCCGGCAATCACCCCCGTCACGACCAGCACCAACGCCGAGGCGATGCGGATCGCCGGCTGCGGCAGCGCCAGCCAGCGCCGCTCGCCGATCACCGCCGCTGGCGCCACCACCGAAAGCGCGCCCAGCGTGCCACCGACCGCCGCCAGCCACGGCAGCTCGCTCCGCGCCGCCAGCCCCAGCACGATGAACTGCATCCGGTCACCCACGATCATGATCGCCAGCCCCAGCACGCTGGTCGCCACCGCCCCCAGCCGCCAGCCGCTCAACCGGTCCGGTGAGCGCGATCGCAGCGTCGTGCTCAGCCCCGCCAGCACCAGCGCCAGCGCGAGCAGCAACTGGCGTGCCTCCGGCGTCAGCAGCGGCGCGATCCACAGCGCGGCGACGACGCCCAGCGCATAATTGCCCGCCAGCGCAACCGCGGCGGCGGCGATCACCAGCGCGGGCGATCGGAAACGGTCGGCCAGGATCGCCGCCAGCCACGGCGTCTTGTCCCCCGCCTGGCAGATCGCGCCCAGGACCAGCGCGGCCATCAGCGCATCCACGTTCGTCGTCCCCCGTCTGCCGTCCGATTCGCCACGCGCGCCTTGTGGTGCATGCCGGCGGGCCATTCCATGGTCGCATTCACCGTGGCAGATAGGGGCTGAAGAGGGCGTTAAGCCACGCCGCTGCTTGACTTCGCCCGCCCCATCGGCCATTGCGCCGACCGTTGGAAGCGGCGCGCCCACGCTCGCCGCTCCTTTTTTGTTTGCTACAGAACAGGATTCGCGGGTCATGGCCAAGCCGACCACCGTCAAGATCAAGCTCGTCAGCTCGGCCGATACCGGCTTCTTCTACGTCACCAAGAAGAATCCACGGACCAAGACCGAGAAGCTCAGCTTCAACAAGTACGATCCCGTCGTGCGCAAGCACGTCGAGTTCAAGGAAGCGAAGATCAAGTAAGTCGCGATTCGTCATGCTCCCGGTGGGCATGACGTCAATCGATCGATTGGCCGGCGGCACGCCCGATTGATGGGCGCCGCCGGATGGTACCCCGCTTGCGGGGACCGCCCAGGCCCTGTCACATCAGCGCCTATCCGGCAGCCGCACCTATTTCGCGGCCGGCTTGCCACAGCTCACCGGACCACCTCCAGCGGAGCGTACGGTGCAGGTGGCGTCACCCGCGACGGTGACCTTCCCCAGCCCGGTATTCGTCACCGCTGCGGTATAGCGCGCGCGTGCGCGTGTTTCCCCCGGCCCGGTCAGCAGAACGGTCAGGTCCTTCGTGAGCAGCCCGGACGCGTCGATCGTCCCCGGACCATCGGTGATCAACCGCGCCCGGTTCGCCTGCCCGCCAGCCGTGATCGTCCCCGCGCCGACCAGCGACGCGGCCAGCTGATCCGCGTCCACCCGCGCGGCCTCGACCCTGCCCGACCCGGCGAGCGACAGCTCCACGCGCTGCCCCGCCATGCGGTTCACCGTCACATTCGCGCCGGCACTCACCGCCAGCGAATTCAGCCGCGGCGTGCGCAGCACGATGACGGGGGGCGCGGCATTGTCAGCGCGAAACGTCTCGCCCCATCCGCCAGTACCCAGCCGGACCGACAGGGTCCCGCCATTCACCGTGACGGCGATCCGCTCGATCAGCTGGTGCTCGCCGCTGGCTGTGGCGCCGGGCGACGCGCCGGCCTCGATCCGCACCTCGAACGGCCCGTCGACCCGCACCCGCTCGAAACTGCCGACCGAAAACACCCGCTCCGCCGCCAGGGCGGGTAAGGGGGCCAGCAACAGCGGAAGAGCGAGCGCGCCTGTTCTCATGCGATGAGGTGCCACCAACTCACCGCTGGCTGCAAGCGCTCATCCGCCGCAGCGCACGTCACCCGTACCCATCTTGCTCACCTTGCAGCGCGCCTTGGGCCCCAGATCGACATCGCCCGTGCCCATGATCGACACACTGGCATCGCCATCGATCAGCGCCTGGACATTGCCCGTCCCGGCGATCTTCACCGATGCCCGCGATCCGCGCAGATCCTTGCCGTCGACGTCGCCCGCACCGGCGATCGACACGTCGATTTCTTGCGCCTGCCCCGCGGCGGTGACCGTGCCCGACCCGGCGATCGACAGCTTCAGCGCGTCCACCGTCACCCGGTTCAGGCCCAGCGATCCCGCGCCGGCGATGTCGCCCGTGAAGGCGGCGCCGTCGACGCGGTCGATCGCCACGTCGCCCGCCCCGGCGAGCCGCGCGGCCTCGATCCGCGGCATGGTGACAAAGACCTTCGCCGACCCGGAGCTCCAGCCGATGCCGCCCGTCGTCTTTCGGGAGATCCGCAGCCGGTCGCCCTCGCGGACGATCTTCAGACGCTCCAGAGCGTCGGGATCACCCTCTGCGTGCACCGAAAAGCCGGCACCGACCCGGACGTCGACATCGTCAGGCCCGCGCTGATCGATCTGCGTGAAATCCGTCACGGCATAGGTGCGGCTGGATCCTTCACCCTGCCCGCGAACCCCCGGCATGTCGTCGTCGCCCGACAAGGTGCCGCCACAGGCAGCGGTCGGGATCAGCGCGCCGATCACCAGCCAGCGCATGATCGATCGCCCGCGCGAACGATTGCGCTGCGATTCCGACGCCTCATTGCTATGATCAACTCGGTTCGACGAAAAAAGTAGATCAGATCGCATTATCTCAGCCTGCCCGGTGTATTTGTTAAATAATACACCAGGCAGGAACGAACGCAACGGTCGTTTCACATGCGAAAAGGGCGGCCTTCCGTCGGGAAGACCGCCCTTTTTCGCAAACCGGCCGCAAGCGCGGTCGGTCTGGCCGGATCAGGCCGGAACCTTGTCCTTGTTGTAGATCGCGGCCGCATCGCGGAGGATCTCGAGGATCTTCTCCTGCGCCGCCGGCTCGTCGATCTGCTCCATCGCGGCCAGTTCGCGCGCCAGACGGCTGCACGCACCTTCGAAGATCTGCCGCTCGGAATAGCTCTGCTCGGGCTGATCGTCGGCACGGAACAGGTCGCGGACCACTTCGGCGATCGACACGAGGTCGCCCGAGTTGATCTTCGCTTCATATTCCTGGGCGCGGCGCGACCACATGGTGCGCTTGACCTTGGGCTTGCCCTTCAGCGTCTCCATCGCCTCGCGCATCGTCTTGTCGGACGACAGCTTGCGCATGCCTACGCTTTCCGCCTTGTTGGTCGGAACGCGCAGCGTCATCTTTTCCTTCTCGAAGCGCAGCACGTAGAGCTCGAGCTGCATGCCGGCAATTTCTTGTTTCTGCAGCTCGATTACGCGGCCCACGCCATGCTTGGGATAAACGACATAATCACCGACATCGAAATGCAGCGCCTTGGCAGCCATAGGATCCGGATCCTCCGGGTTGAATCACGCCGAGGCAGAGCTTTGTGCGGACAACCGCCCGTCTGAGCCCGTGCACCATTGACGTGAAGGGTTAGCGACTCCAGCGGACGCGCGAAAACAATGCGCCCGTCACGGACTCATATAGCAGCGTTGCAACAATATTACCAGAGTCGATCGGGCAGCATGGCTGGCATTTCGCCACCATCCCACGATCGACGAGGAACGGCCGCGGCGATATCCGGGATTTCACCTAGCCTGTCGCTCACGGCCGCGGCCGCCGTCAGGCGACCAGATCGGCCGCCGGGGATCAGTCGCCAGCGCCAGGCTCGGGCGAGAAATACTTGTCGTACTTGCCCTCGGCGCCCTTGAACGCGTCGGCATCCGGCGGCGTCTGGTCTTCCTTGCGCGTGACATTGGGCCATTGCGCGGAGAAGGTCGCGTTCAGCTCCAGCCATTGCTCCAGCCCGCTTTCGGTATCGGGCAGGATCGCTTCCGCCGGGCATTCCGGCTCGCACACGCCGCAATCGATGCATTCGCTCGGATTGATGACGAGCATGTTCTCGCCTTCATAGAAGCAATCGACCGGACACACCTCCACGCAATCCATGTACTTGCAACGGATGCATGCGTCGGTGACGACATAGGTCATGGCCGGTTCAACTCCTCCATCGATCAGCAGATCGGGCGCCGCTGCTATGCGCGCTGTCGGCCAGCGTCAATCGTCGTCGCACTTGGGCGGTGCGTTCTCGATCTTTACACCCAGCTCGCGGTAACAGGCCTGCGCCTCTGCTGCTGGCCCGCGACGTAAGGGCAAAGCCTCGATCTGCAAGACGCGAACGCTGCCTGCCTTCACGAATGTCAGCACATTGCCGACCCGCACCGGGGCATGCGCCCGGTCGATGACGCGGCCGTCGATGCGCAGCCGCCCCTGCGCCGCCATGTCCTGCGCGATCTCCCGCGTCTTCGCTAGGCGAACGAACCACAGGTAACGGTCCAGCCGCATCGTGGCCTCGCCACCCGGCGGGTTAGCCAAGGTTCAGGTCCGACAGCACGGCAAATGCATTGTCGCTGCGCGGGCGAACCGCGCGGGCCGGCGGTCGGCCACGCCATGTCCAGCGCCCCTCGGACAGTGCACGAAAGCCCAATTCGGTCCGCAGCCGCGCGATGGTTGCGGGCTCCAACCCCATCGACGTGGCGAGCGCCGGGTCGGGCGTAAACGCGCCCCTCCCCTTGCGCCCTTCATGCGCCGACCTCGCGATCCGCTCGACCAGGTCGATGCGCACCGCCTGCTTTCCCAATGGGCGGAAACCGGTCGACAGAACCGCGCCGGGCGCGCCCCGCATCAGCACGGTCGCCCCGCCCGGCGGGGTGCCCGTCAGCGGCTGCCCCGCGGCGTGAAGCAGCGCGGCGCGCCAGGGAAGCGCGCGCGGCTTCATCATTCGCGGGTCGAACAGGTCCAGCGCGCCGATCGTCACGCCCGCCTTGCGCAGCCGCTGCCGCTCATCCGGGGTAAGCGCCTCCACCGCCGGGCGGATCGGCAGGCGCTGGGTGATGCCGGCGCCGGTCTCGATCGCCCGCGCCACGCTGCGCAGCGCGCCTGTCGCGGCCGCATCACCCGCCATTTCGGCCAGGCGCGCGATCACCGGCAGATGCGCGGCAATCGCATCCTCCACCCATCGCTGGACGCGGGCCGACGCCGCCTTGCGCAGCGGCGCGGCAAGGCAGTTCAGCGCCTCGTCCAGCACGATGGCGGGGCGGGCGAGCGATCGCCCGCGCGCCAGCCGCGCGACCTCATGCCCCTGCCAGCTGATCGTGCCCTTGGAGCCCAACGCAAAGGCGTCGTCCGCAGCACCGATCAGCGCCGCCCCACGCGCATCGCGCTCCTTGGAAAGCTGCTTCTCCGCCGTCGACAGCAACAACCTCTTGTCCGCCGCCCGTGCCTCGGGCGCGACGACGAAGCGGAAACCGTCGAGGCGGCCGATCGAATGGGTGTCGATCGTCACCTCGCCCTCGGCGCCGATTTCGATCGGCAACGCGCCGGCGCCTGCGCCGATCTGCTTAAGCAGCACGCTGGTCCGCTTGTCGACGAAGCGCTGCGTCAGGCTGGCATGCAGCGCGTCCGACAGCCGCTCCTCCACGGCGCTCGTCCGCGCCGCCCAATGGTCGGGATCGGCCAGCCAGCCCTTGCGCTGCGCGATATAGGCCCAGGTGCGGATCGCGGAGACGCGCCCGGCGATCGTCTCGACGTCACCATCGACCCGGTCGAGCCGAGCAACCTCGTCGGCAAACCATTGGTGCGGCAGAAAGCCGGTCGACAGATGGTCGAAGATCCGCGTCACGAAGCGGGCATGCGGCTCGACACCCAGCTTCTGGAAATCCGGGATGCCACACACCGCCCACAGCCGCTCCACCTGCCCGCGCGCCTGCGCCCGGATTTTGGGGTCGGCCGAAAGTCTCCGCAGAACGGCCAGGTCGACCGCCTCCGGGGCCGCACGCAGCCGCTCGTGATCCGGCGGCTCCGACAGCGAGGCCAGCAAATCGTCCACGCTGCGAAGGTCGGGGCGACCGTTGCGCCAGTACAGCCAGTCGAGCGCGGGGAAGCGATGCTCCTCGATCGCCAGCACTTCCTCCGGCAGGAACGCGTCCGGCCCCTCCTCGGTCACCGCCCCAAAGGTGCCGTCCCGCTGGTGCCGCCCGGCGCGCCCTGCGATCTGCGCCATCTCCGAGACGGTCAGCCGCCGCCGCCGCTTGCCGTCGAACTTGTGCAGCCCGGCAAAGGCAACGTGCGCGACATCCATGTTCAGCCCCATGCCGATGGCATCGGTCGCAACAAGGTAATCGACCTCGCCGGCCTGGAACATCGCCACCTGCGCGTTGCGGGTCCGCGGGGACAGCGCCCCCATCACCACCGCCGCCCCGCCGCGCAGCCGCCGCAGCATTTCCGCCACGGCATAGACCTCCTCGGCGCTGAACGCGACAATCGCGGACCGCCGCGGCAATCGGCTGATCTTCTTCGCGCCGGCATAGGAAAGGTCGGAAAAGCGCGGCCGCTCGACGATTTCCGCGCGTGGGATCAGCGACCGGACCACCGGCTTCAGCGCCGCCGATCCCAGGATCATCGTCTCCTCGCGCCCGCGGGCATGAAGCAGCCGGTCGGTGAACACATGGCCGCGCTCAGCGTCCGCCCCCAGCTGCGCCTCGTCCAGCGCCACAAACGCGACGTCGCGGTCGACCGGCATGCTCTCGGCCGTGCACAGGAACCAGCGGGCGTCCTTGGGGACGATCCGCTCCTCACCGGTGATCAGCGCGACGCGTTCCGGCCCCTTCATCGCGACGACGCGGTCATACACCTCGCGCGCCAGCAGCCGCAGCGGAAAGCCGATCATGCCGCTGGAATGCGCCACCATCCGCTCGACCGCGAGGTGTGTCTTGCCGGTGTTCGTCGGCCCGAGAACCGCTGTTACGCGGAGGTTGTCGTGGGAGGACATGGTCCCGGCAACATCGGGCGCAAGCACCTCTGAATCAACCATTCCGTTTCGTCGCGTTCAAGGAACGGGCCGGCGCAGCAGCGACTCGCCTGATCCCGGGTTAATTTGACTTTAGGACCTTGCCCCCACAACGCCTTGGCCTGCGCCGGGGGTGGTCGGCGACATCATGTGCTTGGGGGCGCCTTTCTCCTCGTGTTCTTGCGTGAGCAGCCTGGACTGGAACTGGCCGGCGCCGCAGGCGCCCGTCGCTTCGGACGTGCGACCGCGCCCGTGCGCACGATTCCCTGGCCGGACCGCATCCGCCATACGCTGCATCAGACCGACTGGGCACCTGACCTTGGCGCGCGCATCGGCAGCCGGGAATGGTGGCGCGGGCTGGCCACCTGCGGCAGCCTCATCGCCGCCGCGCTGCTGACGGCGCCGGGCATCCGCCCCGTGCCAGGCACCATCACCAGCCAGATGATCGGCGCGGAGCGCGAAGAGGCCCGCACGCTGTCGATCGCCCCGCTCGGCCTCGGCGCCTCCAGCGGGCGACGCATGGCCGCCAACGATCTCGTTCGCCCCCTGTCGGAAACGCCCGAGCGTCCAACGATCGAGCTATCGGCGTCGATCAGCAACGGCGACAGCTTCGGCGCGGCCTTGCAGCGCGCCGGGGTCGGCCGCGCCGATGCCGCCCGCGCCGCAGCACTCGTCGCCAGTGAGGTCGGGCTGAAGGATCTGAAGCCCGGCACCGTTCTGGACCTGACGCTCGGCCGCCGGCACGACCGGCGCACCGCGCGCCCGCTGGAAAAGCTCGCCTTCCGCGCCCGCTTCGATCTCAACCTCGAGCTGCATCGCCAGGCAGAGGGGCTGACGCTGGAGCGGCATCCGATCGCGATCGACAACACGCCGCTGCGCATCAAGGGCCAGGTCGGCTCCAGCCTCTACCGCTCGGCGCGCGCCGCCGGCGCCCCGGCCAAGCTGGTCGAGGCCTATATCAAGGCGATCGCCGCGCGCACCTCGGTCGGCGCGATCCCCGCCAGCGCCACGTTCGACATCATTGCCGATCACGCCCGCGCGGCGACGGGCGAGGTCCAGGTCGGCCAGCTGCAATATGCCGGCCTCGATCAGGGCCGAAAGAAGCTTCAGCTCGTCCGCTGGGAAGATGGCGACGGCAATGGCGGACAATTCTGGGACGCCAGCGGCCAGGTGAAGCGTCAGGGCTTCATGGGCATGCCGGTCTCCGGCCGGATCTCCTCCACGTTCGGGATGCGGCGCCACCCGCTGCTGGGCTTCCTGCGGATGCACAAGGGCCTTGACCTTGCGGCCCCGCACGGCACGCCGATCTATGCCCCGGTCGCAGGCCGCGTGGTCATGGCGGCGCGCAATCGCGGCTACGGCAATTTCATCAAGCTGGATCACTCCAGCGGCATCTCGAGCGGCTATGGCCACCTCAGCCGCTTTGCCGTGCGCGCAGGCCAGCAAGTGTCGCGCGGCCAGATCATCGGCTATGTTGGGTCGACCGGCATGTCGACCGGCCCGCACCTTCATTGGGAAGTGTGGAAGAACGGCAAGAACGTCAATCCGCGTTCCATTTCACTCTCCAGCGTCGCCACGCTGTCGGGGGAAAAGCTGCGCGCCTTCAAGAAAAAGACCGCACAACTCCTGTCGGCACCCATTGCAAACTAAATGATTATCGCTGACGTGCACTGCCGCCCGCTGCCTTTCACTTGACCGAAAAGCGGCCTAACGCGCGATCATCATGGAGATCGCCGCCAATCCTCCGCTGACCGAGACTCGCCCCGCCAGCGATCGTGCGGAAATGTCGGCGCTGGTCCGGCTTGCCGGGCCGCTGGTCGGTGCGAACCTTCTGCAGATGGCGGTCAGCGCGGTCGACGTGATCTTCGTCGCACGTCTCGGCACCCTCGATCTCGCCGCCGCCACCCTTGGCGTCTTTCTCTTCAACCTGTGCATGTACGCGCTGATCGGCCTGACCAGCGCCGCCGCGCCCCTGATCGCGGCCGAACTCGGCCGTCGCCGCCACGCGGTGCGTGAGGTGCGGCGCAGCGTGCGCATGGCGTTCTGGGTCGGTGCCGCCGGCTGCGTGCCCGTCATCCTCCTCCTCGCCCATGGTGAAACGGTGCTGCTGCTGTTCGGCCAGGATCCAGAGGTGTCGCGTCGCGCCGGCAGCTTCCTCGACATCATCCTGCTGGCCATTCCCGCCGGCGTCGCCGCTGGCGTGATGCGCACCGCTGCCGCCGCGCTCGGCCGGCCCGGCTGGGCCTTTGTGGTCACCGGGCTGGCGCTTGGCGTCAGCATCCTCGCCAATTGGATGCTGGTGTTCGGCAACCTCGGCGCGCCGGCGCTTGGCCTCGAAGGATCTGCCTGGGCCAGCGTCATCAGCCTTGTCGCGATGGCGCTGGCCTATGTCGCCATCCTTTTCTTCGACCCGCGGCTGCGGCGCTATCGCCTGTTCGGTCGCTGGTGGGTCACCGAATGGTCGCGCTTCCGCGAGATCGTCCGCCTTGGCGTACCGATCATGCTGACCTGGACCTTTGAAGGCGCGCTGTTCGGCGGGGCGGCGATCCTGATGGGCCTGATCGGCGTCGATTCCGTCGCGGCCCATGCGGTCGCGCTGAACATCGCCGCGATCGCGTTCCAGGTACCGTTCGGCATCGCGCAGGCCGCGACCATTCGCGTCGGCATGGCCTATGGCGCGGCAGACGCCGCATGGATCGCGCGTGCCGGCCGCGTCGCGCTCATTCTTGGCATCGGCTTCATGGGCCTTACCGCGGCGGCAATCTGGCTCACCCCCCGGCTGTTCGTCAGCGCCTATATCGACGTCGACGCGCCGCAGAACGCGGCGGTGGTCGCGCTGGCGGTGAAGTTCCTGGCGGTGGCCGCCATGTTCCAGCTGGTCGACGGCGCGCAGGCCGTGGCCGCCGGCGTGCTGCGCGGGCTGCAGGATACGCGCGTGCCGATGATCATCGCGCTGTTCGGCTATTGGGTGATCGGCTTCGGCACCTCAGGGCTGCTGGGCTTCTACTTCGGCCTGGCGGGCGTCGGCGTGTGGCTTGGCCTGGCCGTCGGGTTGCTCGTCGTTTCGATCCTCCTGATGTGGCGCTGGCACGCCCGCGCACGCCTTGGCCTGCTGCCACGCACGGTCTGACGGATAGTTCCAAAAAATTGTGATCGGCCCCGTTGACGGTGCCTGGGCTCGTCCACATATCCCCCCGGCTGGCACTCGCATCAGGGGAGTGCCAACGAACTGTCATACTCCGCTCAAAGAGAGGGAATCCGCATGAACTTCCGTCCGCTGCACGACCGCGTGCTCGTGCGCCGCGTCGAGGCCGAGGAAAAGACCGCTGGCGGCATCATCATTCCGGACACCGCCAAGGAAAAGCCGCAGGAGGGCGAAGTCGTCGCCGCCGGTGCTGGCGCCAAGGCCGAGGATGGCAAGGTTACCCCGCTCGACGTCAAGGCCGGTGATCGCGTCCTGTTCGGCAAGTGGTCGGGCACCGAGGTCCGCGTCAACGGCGAAGACCTGCTGATCATGAAGGAATCGGACATCCTCGGCATCATCGCCTGAGCGATCGTTCGTACCTGCACTTCTCTCAACATTCGTTCATTTGAAAGGGTAGCCACATGGCAGCCAAGGACGTGAAATTCGGCCGCGACGCACGCGAGCGCATCCTCAAGGGTGTCGACATCCTCGCCGACGCGGTGAAGGTGACGCTCGGCCCGAAGGGTCGCAACGTCGTCATCGACAAGAGCTTCGGCGCGCCCCGCATCACCAAGGACGGTGTGTCGGTCGCCAAGGAAATCGAGCTCAAGGACAAGTTCGAGAACATGGGCGCCCAGATGGTGCGCGAAGTGGCCTCGAAGACCAACGACATCGCCGGTGACGGCACCACCACCGCGACCGTTCTCGCCCAGGCGATCGTCCGCGAGGGCATGAAGTCGGTTGCAGCCGGCATGAACCCGATGGACCTGAAGCGCGGCATCGACCTCGCCGTCCACAAGGTCGTCGACGACATCAAGGCGCGCTCCAAGCCCGTCTCGGGTTCGCAGGAAGTTGCCCAGGTCGGCATCATCTCCGCGAACGGCGACCGTGAAGTCGGCGAGAAGATCGCCGAGGCCATGGAGAAGGTCGGCAAGGAAGGCGTGATCACCGTCGAAGAGGCGAAGGGTCTCGAATTCGAGCTCGACGTCGTCGAGGGTATGCAGTTCGACCGCGGCTATCTGTCGCCGTACTTCATCACCAACCCGGAAAAGATGCAGGTCGAACTGAACGACCCGTACATCCTGATCCACGAGAAGAAGCTGTCGAACCTGCAGTCGATGCTTCCGATCCTCGAGGCGGTTGTGCAGTCGGGCCGTCCGCTCCTCATCATCGCCGAGGACATCGAGGGCGAGGCTCTGGCCACGCTCGTCGTCAACAAGCTGCGCGGCGGCCTGAAGGTCGCAGCGGTCAAGGCACCGGGCTTCGGCGATCGTCGCAAGGCGATGCTCGAGGATATCGCGATCCTCACCAAGGGCGAAGTCGTCTCCGAGGATCTCGGCATCAAGCTCGAGACCGTCACGCTCGGCATGCTCGGCACCGCCAAGCGCGTCACGATCGACAAGGACAACACCACCATCGTCGATGGCGCCGGTGATGCCGAAGCGATCAAGGGCCGCACCGAGGCGATCCGTCAGCAGATCGAAGTCACCACGTCCGACTACGACCGTGAGAAGCTCCAGGAGCGTCTCGCGAAGCTCGCTGGCGGCGTTGCCGTGATCAAGGTCGGCGGTGCGACCGAGGTCGAGGTGAAGGAGCGCAAGGACCGTGTTGACGACGCGCTGCACGCAACCCGCGCTGCCGTCGAAGAGGGCATCGTTCCGGGCGGCGGCACGGCGCTGCTGTACGCGACCAAGGCACTCGAAGGCCTGAAGGGCGACAATGACGATCAGACGCGCGGCGTCGACATCGTTCGCAAGTCGCTCACCGCGCTGGTGCGTCAGATCGCGCAGAACGCTGGCCAGGACGGCGCCGTCGTCTCGGGCAAGCTGCTCGACCAGAGCGACACCGCGTTCGGCTTCAACGCTGCGACCGACACCTACGAGAACCTGGTTGCGGCCGGCGTGATCGACCCGACCAAGGTCGTTCGTACCGCGCTTCAGAACGCCGCATCGGTGGCGGGTCTCCTCATCACCACCGAGGCGACCGTTTCCGAGCTGCCGGAAGACAAGCCCGCAATGCCGGCAATGCCGGGCGGCGGCATGGGCGGCATGGACTTCTGATTTCGGACCGGGGCGGCACCCGCCGCCCCGGGCACGACATCGGATCCGCAGCGGCCCCGCCGCTGCCACCCGACCAAAAAGAAAGGGCCGGAGCGCACCAGCGTCCCGGCCCTTTTCTTATCCGCACCCCTGCGAGCGGCAGGTTCCTCAGGCCTGCTCCCGCTCCGCCAGCAACTGCGTCGCCTTCTTCGATCGCAGCGCCACCACCAGCACCCCCGCCAGCGCGAGCATCGCCCCGGCGATCATCCGCATGTCCAGCTTGTCCCCGGTCAGCGCGACTCCGAAGGCAATGGTGAACAGCGGCGTCATCAGCGTCAGCGGCGTCAGCAAATTGGCTTCATAACGGCGGATCAGCCCGTAATAGCTGGTGTGTCCCAGCACCGACACGACCAACGCGGCAAACAGCACCGCGCCGACGAACGGCCAGCCGACCGCAACGGCGCTCGTCCATTGCCCCTCCTCGAACACGGCTGACGCCACCGCCAGCGGCAGGAAGGAAACCAGCCCCACCCACGCTTGGAAGCGCAGCGGCGCCACGTCCTCCACCTGCTTCATCAGCACCGCGCCCAGCGATCCGGTGAACGCCGCGCCGACGACGAACCACAGCCCGGCGGAGAGATCGATCCCGTCCGGATTCCACACCACCAGCAGCACGCCCGCCAGCGTCAGCGCGATGCCCAGCCCGCGGCGCCAGTGGATTCGCTCACCCAGCATCACGATCGACAGCAATGTCGTGAACGGCACGCCGATCTGGATCACCACCGCTGCGGCACTTGGCGACGCGGTCTGCAGCCCGATGAACAGCAAAGCGAAGTTGCCCGCCCCCATCAGGATCCCGATCACCACGATCCGCCAGCGCGGCCGCGGCATCGGCAGCAGCCATGGCAGGGTCGCCGCGATCACCACCAGGAAGCGGATCGCCGCAAAGAACAAGGGCGGTACCGCCCAATTCCCGACCACGATCTTGCTCAATACATTGCTGTATCCCCAGACCAGACAGATGAGGACGAGGAGCAGGAAATCGCGGATCTTCATGTCGCCCCCGTGGCAGAGGCACGCGGCGGACGCCAGACAGCCCAGCTTTTGCGTGCAATACCTCCAGCCATCATAACTATGCCCGCGCGGCCATTGCGCGCTTGGCGCATCGCCCCCGGCCCCCTATCTGCCGCCCTCATGGCAGCCCCTATTCTCGCGTACGAAGACCTTGGCCTCATCCAGGGCGCCGGCTGGTTGTTCCGCCACCTCAATTTCTATGTCGGGCCGCGTGATCGGCTGGCGCTGATCGGCCGCAACGGCGCCGGCAAGACGACGCTGCTGAAGCTCATCGCCGGCACGATCGACAGCGACGAGGGCCGCCGCACCATCGTGCCGGGCACCCGCGTCGTCCTGCTCGAACAGGATCCGAACCTCGCCGGCTTCGCCACGCTCGCCGACTACGTCCTGTCAGGCGACGACGCCCCTCAGCATTTCGAGGCGGATGCGATCGCCGACCAGCTCGGCATCGATCTCTCGCGCGAGGCCGCCACCGCCTCGGGCGGCGAGCGCCGCCGCGCCGCCATCGTCCGCGCGCTGGCGCAGGATCCCGACGTGCTGCTGCTCGACGAGCCGACCAACCATCTCGACATCGGCGCGATCGAATGGCTGGAGGAATGGCTGAACCGCTACCGCGGCGCCTTCGTCGTCATCAGCCACGATCGTACCTTCCTCACCCGCCTGACCAAGCAGACGCTATGGCTCGACCGCGGCAATCTGCGCCGTGCCGAGGTCGGCTTCGGCGGCTTCGACGCCTGGACCGAACAGGTCTATGCCGAGGAACAGCGCGCCGCCGAACGGCTCGACGCCCGGCTGAAGCTGGAGGAACATTGGCTGCTGCGTGGCGTCACCGGCCGCCGCCGCCGTAACCAGGGCCGCCTGACCAAATTGAAGGAAATGCGCGCCGCGCGCGCCGCGATGATCGGCCCGCAGGGCGCCGCCGCCCTCGCCATGGGGCATGATGACAACAAGACCAAGGTCGTCATCGACGCGGAGCATGTCACCAAGGAATATGACGGCCGCACGATCATCCGCGACTTCACCTTCCGGGTGACGCGCGGTGACCGCATCGGCATCGTCGGCCGCAACGGCGCAGGCAAGACCACGCTGCTGCGCCTCCTCACGGGCGAGCTTGCTCCTGACAGCGGCACCGTGAAGCTCGCCAAGACGCTCGACGGCATCATCATCGATCAGCAGCGCAAGCTGATGGCGCCGGAGAAGACGGTGCGCGAGGTGCTGGCCGACGGCGGCGACTGGATCGACGTCCTCGGCACCAAGAAGCACATCCACGGCTATCTCAAGGAATTCCTGTTCGATCCGAGCCTCGCCGAGGCGAAGATCGCCTCGCTGTCGGGCGGCGAACGCTCGCGCCTGCTGCTCGCGCGCGAATTCGCCCGCCACTCGAACCTCCTCGTCCTTGACGAGCCGACCAACGATCTCGACCTCGAAACGCTCGATCTCTTGCAGGAGGTGATCGGCGACTATGACGGCACGGTGCTGATCGTCAGCCACGACCGCGACTTCCTCGATCGCACCGTCACGGTCACGCTCGGCCTCGACGGCTCGGGCAAGGTCGATATCGTCGCCGGCGGCTATGAGGATTGGGAGCGCCAGCGCGCCGTCCGTACCGAGCCCGCGCGCAAGGCCGCGGCGAAATCCGCGCCCGCACCGGCCGCACCGCCGCCAGCCCGCACCAAGCTCAGCTACAAGGACCAGCGCGATTTCGATCAGCTGCCGGCGCGCATCGAGGCGCTTGATGCCGCGATCGCGCGCGACGAGGCGCTGCTCGCCGATCCCGCGCTCTACACCCGCGATCCTGCCCGCTTCGATGCGCTCATGAAGGCCATCGCCGCCGCCCGTGATGAAAAGGACGCGGCCGAGATGCGCTGGCTCGAACTCGCCGAGATGGTCGAGGGGCTGGCCTAGACCGACTTCCCCGCGCGCCCGGCAAGGTCGACCACATATTGCCAGGCGACGCGGCCCGACCGGCTGCCGCGTTTCGTTGCCCACAAAAGCGCATCCTGCGGCTCGAACGGCAGGTCGTAGCGCTCGGCATAGCCACGCACGATCTCGAGATAGAGCGGCTGGTCGACCACGTGAAAACCAAGGCTCAGGCCGAAGCGATCGGCCAGCGCCAGGTGATCGTCCACCGCATCACGCGGGTTGATGGCGCTTTCCTGTTCGTGGATGTCGCGCGGGATCAGGTGGCGCCGGTTCGACGTGACGACCAGCCGCGCGTTCGCCGGCCGCGCCTCCGCCCCGCCCTCCAGCAACGATCGCAACGTGCGCGCATCCGCCGCAGCATCGAAGCCCAGATCGTCGAGGAAAAGGACGAAGGCACGCGGCACGCCAGCGATCGCGTCGAACAGCTGCGGCAGGCTGTCGAGCCGGTCGGCCGCCACCTCGACGATCGCCAGCGCCCCGCCGGCGCCTTGCACCGCGCCAACCACCGATTTCACCAGTGCCGACTTGCCCGTGCCGCGCGCGCCCCACAGCAGCACGTCCTGCGCCGCATGGCCGGCCGCCAGTCGTTCCAGGTTCGTCAGCAGCGCATCCTTCTGCGCCTCCACCCCGTGCAGCAGGTCAAGCGACAGTGGGGCAAAGGCCCTTGCCGCCACCAACACGTTCTGGCGCCACACATAGGCAGGATGCGCCAGCGGATCGGCACCGGCCGGCGGCGCGGGCGCCAACCGCTCCAGCGCAGCGGCAATGCGGGCAAGGTCGTCCATCTGCCCGCTGCTACGATCGCCGCGTTGGCGGCGCAATGCCGCGTCGCTCAGCCGCTGATCGCCCGCAGCAGCGCCTGCGCCGCGGCGCGCTGCGAAAAGCGGGCGTCTCCGAGCAGCTGCCGCAGCAGCCGCTGCGCCGCCGCCTTGTCGCCCGCCTCCGCCAGCACCTGCGCCTGATGCCAGCGAACCTCCGGCGCATCGGGTGCCAGCGCCACCGCCTTGGCCAACAATTGCCCCGCCCCCTCCAGGTCGCCGGTCTCGTACAGCGCCCAGCCATAGGCATCGGCAACGCCGGGATTCATCGGCAACAAGGCGTAGGCGCGCCGGGCAAAGGATAATCCGGTCCTTGGGTCGCCCGCCTCGGTAAGGGCCCGCGCCAGTTGCGCCAGGACGAACGCGTCGCGTTGCGCGCCCGCACCGCGCAGCGTCTCCAGCGTGGCGGCGGCCGACTCCCACTCACCGCTTGCCACCTGCAGGTTCGCCAGCAGGCGATAGGCCGGCAGCGCCTGCGGATTTTGCGACAGGTACAAGGTCAGCGCCGCCGCGCCGTCACGCAGCCGGCCGGTGCGCGCGGTCGCCTCCGACAGGCGGAGCAAGACCGGGCCGTCGAACCTCAGGTCAGCGGCCAGTCGGTACCGCTCCATTGCCGCCGCCCATTGGTTCGTCGCGGCGCGGGCGTCCCCCGCCAGCGATTGGGCGTCGGCCGCACCCGGCGACACATTGGCCACCGCCTCCGCCGCGCGCACTGCCGCGCCGGGGTCGCCCTCCTCCAGCAGGCTGCGCACATATGTCACCGCCAAGGCGGGGTCTTCAGGCTCGCGCGCCACCGCCGCCGCCGCCGCAGCCACCCCTGTATCGCTCGCGAACGGCGCCGGTTCGCCGATCGTCGGGCGGCTCGCACGATCCAGGTAGCGAGCGGCCCAGTCACGTTCCCCGTTCGCCTCGAAGGCTCTGGCGACCAGCATCAATGTGTAGCTGTCCGCATCCGCGCGCAGCGCCATCGGCCGCAGGATATCAAGCGCACCGCGCACGTCACCGGAACGCAACAACGAGGCGCCGAGCAGGCGCCGCGCGACAAGGTTCATCGGCTGCCGGCCGACGATCTCCCGAAAACTGACGACGGCCTGCTCATACGCACCATCGGCATACGCCAGCAGCCCCGCCAGCATGACCACCCCGGGCACCTCGACGCCGGCATCGCCGATCTTCGACAGCATGGCGCGCGCCAGGTCACGCTTGCCCGCCCGCGCGGCAAGCACCGCCTGCAGGTACAGGGCCGGGACGTTGCCGGGCCGCGCTGCCAGCGCCTTCCTGCTCGCGTCGAGCATGATGGCGTAGCGCCCGGCGTCTCCGGCCGTGGCGGCATATTCGATCAGTGCCGGATAATAATAAGCGTCGGCCTCCAGCGCGCGGGCAAACCACGGCAGGGCCGCCACAAGGCCATATCGGCTGCGGATCACTTGCCCGGCCGTCACGATCGCGCTCAGGTTCGATGGATCGATCGTCAACGCCGCCCGGGCCGCCGCCTCGGCGCCAAGGATATCGCCCGCATCCATGCGCAGGCGGGCCAGATCGCCAAGTGCCTTGCTGTCGCGCGGATTGGCCCGGGTGATGGCGGTCAGCAGCGCGCTTGCCGCGGCGGGATCGCCATTGGCGGCCAGTGCGCGGGCGCGAACCCGCTGTCCGTCTGCCGCGAACGCTCCCGCGACCCGGCCCGCGGTTGCCAACGCGCGATCGGCATCCCCCTGCAGCAGATAGGCTTCCGCAAACAGATGCCTCACCTGCCCGGCGGGCATTCCGGCCGAAACTGCGCGGCTGAACGCGGCCTCTGCGGCCGCCCCGCTTTCCATCAGCAGGTCGACCTGGCCGAGCAGCACGTTGGAACGGGCTTGCTCGCTTCCGGTCACCGCGATGAGCGCGTGGTTTCGCGCCGCGCTGTAATTGCCGCGCTTGAGGGCCGCGATGCCGTCCGCATAGGCGCGCGCCGGATCGGGGGCACTCGCCCGCCGGGCAAGCATGACAAGCCCGCCCAGCACCAGCGCCGCAAGCAGCAGCACCGCGACCACGCGACGCGAGACAACACGTACGCGGCTTCGCGTGCCCGTCGACCTGCGCCGCCGCCGGCGCAGCATGGGATAGCGTGCGCTCACTTCATGCATGCAGGTCGTAGCTCTTCAGCAGGTCATACAATGTCGGGCGGCTGACGCCCAGCAGCCTCGCGGTTTGCGAGATGTTGCCTTCGGTACGTGCCAGCGCCCGGCGGATGGCACCGCGATCGGCTGCCTCGCGCGCAGCGCGCAGGCTGGTCGGCCGCTCGGCCCCTTTGACCAGGTCCAGGTCCGCCGACGTGATCAGACGCGCGTCAGCCATGATGATGGCACGTTTGATCCGGTTCTCAAGCTCGCGCACATTGCCCGGCCAGTCATGGGCATCGATCGCCGCAATGGCGTCGGCGGCGAGCCCGCGTACCGCTGGATTCATCACGGGCGCGAACTTTGCCACGAAATGCCGCGCGAGCAACAGGGCATCGCCCGGCCGCTTCGCCAGCGGCGGGATCGCCACGACGATCTGTGCCAGCCGATAATATAAATCCTCCCGGAACTGGCCGTCGGCGACCATCTGGTCGATGTCGCGGTGGGTGGCGCAAACGATCCGCGTGTCGACCAGGATAGGGCGCCGTCCGCCGATCCGCTCGATCGCATGTTCCTGAAGGAAGCGGAGCAGCTTGACCTGCAACGGCAGCGGCACATCGCCAATCTCGTCCAGGAACAGCGTCCCGCCCGCCGCCTGCTCGATCTTACCCGGCATCGTACGGATCGCGCCGGTGAACGCACCCTTTTCGTGGCCGAAGAGCTCGCTTTCCAGCAACGTGTCGGGAATCGCGGCGCAGTTGATCGCGACAAAGGCACCCTCGGCACGCGGCGAGGCGGCATGGAGGTGCAGCGCCAGCAATTCCTTCCCCGTGCCGCTCGCACCCGACAGCAGAACCGACACGTCGGTGCGTGCGATACGGCTCACCGTCCTCAGTACCTGCGTCATTTCGGGGGCAGCAGTGATCACACCGCTGTCACCACCAGCCTCCTCTCCCCCGCCCGCTCCGGCGGACGCCGCCGCGTGAAGCGCGTGAACATCAAACGCACGCGCGACGATCTGGCGAAGCGCCTGCGGATCAATCGGCAGATAGCACACGTCCCACGCTCCGGCCGCGACCGCCGCCTGCGCGGCCGCGTACGACCCGGCCCGGCAGATCACGATGACCTTCAACGTCGGACGCGCTTGAAGAAGCGCGGCGATCAACTCGGGATCGCCAGCGTCATCACCAGCCTCCAGCATCGCGCCGTCGATGACCGCGACGCCGGTCGGCGTCGTCGCTACCAGCTCGACCGAACACGCACCCGTCGTCCCAAGGTGAACTGGCCAGGATGCGAGCGCGCCGATCACCGGCTCGAACCCCGCGGGGTCCGCGGTGGCGCACAACAATGCTGGCCGATTCTTACCCGCAGACGCACTCGCTGAGGCCGAATTATCCGCTGCGGCGGCCGAGATGCGGCCGCTCACCGGGCGCCCGACGGCCAGAGGACGACCCGCAAGGTTTGGAGCAGGATCAGCAGATCGAGGAAGGGGGAGTAATTCTTGGCGTAATAAAGGTCATATTCCAGCTTATGCCGCGCATCCTCGATCGAGGCACCATAGGGATAGTTGATCTGCGCCCAGCCCGTGATCCCCGGTTTCACCATGTGACGCTCGGCATAATAAGGCAGCTGCTGTTCCAGTTCGGCGACGAACTGCGGGCGCTCCGGGCGCGGGCCGACGAAGCTCATCTCGCCCTTCAGCACGCTCCAGCATTGCGGCAATTCGTCGATCCGCACCTTGCGGATGAAGCGGCCGATGCGCGTCACCCGCGGATCGCGCTCCTGCGCCCAGACCGCGGTACCGGCGGCTTCGGCATCCTGCCGCATCGAGCGCAGCTTCGGGATGTCAAAGGGCTCATTGTACAGGCCGACCCGACGCTGACGATAGAAGGCCGGACCGCGGCTCTCGAGCCGGATGGCCAGCGCGGTCACTAGGATAAGCGGCCCCGCGATCAGCAACAGCAGCGAACTCACCACAATGTCGAACGCGCGCTTGGCGACGCCGGACAACATGCGCCCGGACGAGAAGCCGTCGGAAAAGATCAGCCAGGACGGGTTGAGGCTGGCCAGATCGATCCGACCGGTCTCGCGCTCGAGAAAGGTGGAATAGTCGCTGACGTGCACGCCCGTCGTCTTGACCCGCAGCAGATCCTTGAGCGGGAGCGCCTTCCGCCGTTCCTCGATGGCAAGAACCACTTCCGTCGCGCGTCGCTCGACCACAAACGCCGCAAGGTTCGCGATATCGGCGCGCGGCACGGCATCTTCCACCTCCCGCGCCCCCTCGCTCATCGCAACCACGCCGGCAATGACGAAGCTGGCGCCATTTGCCTGTTCCAGCTGTCGCAAGCGCGCCGCGCGTGATCCGGCGCCCAGCACGATGATCCGGCGGCGGAATCGCTCGCCGCCCAGGATGCGCAGAAAAAGCAGCCGCGCCGCGACCAGGCCGGCGATGGAGAACAGCATGGCGTAGAACAGGCTCGACCGCCAGAAGCTGACCGAGGGCATGAAGAAATAGAGCAAGCTGAGGAAAATCACGCCGACGCACACGGCCACGATCAGCCGCATGACCGCCTGCCGGACGGAGACAAGGACGTCGGCATGATAAGCGCCGACCGCCACCATCGCCGCGAACAAGGGGATCGCGAAAGCGAAAAGCGCTGGCACGCGCGTGGTCACGGCACCTGGCAGCATGTCCAGCTGCGCCGTCCGCACCAGCCAGCCGAGTTCGGCCGCGAACAGCAGGATGACGAAGTCGATCAGGCCGACCAGCGCCACCGCATTGGGCACATAATGTTTGAAAATCCTGATCATGCCCGCGCTCGCCGATCGGTGTAAGGAAATCCGACAGGATCGTGTCGCAGCAAATGACAAAGAAAGGCTGAATACGGAAGCGCGTGGATCGATTTCCCCGGATGTGCATTGAAGCGCAGGGGAAGCTTCCGCTTACCGTTCGTCTGCCGCGCCCCTGACCGGCGGACCATCACCATCTGCAAAGGAAACAGCGCGCATGTCGCCAATCGTTCCCGTGATCCTGTCTGGCGGATCGGGCACGCGCTTATGGCCGATGTCCACGTCGGACCGTCCCAAGCAGATGCTGCCCCTGACCGCCGATCAGACCATGCTGCAGCTGACGGCACTGCGCGCGGTCGGTGATCGGTTCGCCTGCCCGATCGTGGTGGCGAACGTTCGCCACCTCGACATGATCGACAGTCAGTTGAGCGCCATCGGGTGCCGCCCGGAGTCGGTCATTCTTGAACCGCTCGGTCGAAACACTGCTCCTGCGATCGCGCTCGCCGCTCTATGCGCCAGCGATAGCGCCGCGCCGCTGCTGGTCATGCCGTCGGACCATGTGATCCACGACGTCTCCGCCTTCCATGCCGCGATCGAGGCGGCACGCCCGATGGTTGAGGAGGGCTGGCTGGTCACTTTCGGCATCACCCCCGATGCGCCGGAAACGGGCTATGGCTATATCAAGGTTGGCACCCCCGTCGCGGAAGGAGTGCACCGCGTCGACCGGTTCGTGGAGAAGCCGCCGCGCGACGTCGCAGAAGCGATGCTCGCCTCGGGCGACCATGTGTGGAACGGCGGCATTTTCCTGTTCCGGGCCGACGCCTATCTTGATGCGCTCGCCCGTTTCGAACCGGCCATGCTGGATGCTGTCCGTCGCTCGCTGGCCGAGGGGGAACGATCCGGCCCGCATATCCGACCGGCCGCCCAGGCCTTTGCGGACGCGCCCAACCAGTCGATCGACTATGCCGTGATGGAAAAATCCGACCAGGTCGCAGTCGTGCCCGTCACCATGGGATGGAACGACGTCGGCAGTTGGGACGCGCTGCATGCGATCAGCACATGCGACGAGGCGGGAAATGCGATCCGCGGCGAGGTGATCGCGCTCGATTCGACCAACTGCATGGTGCGCACCGACGGTGCCCGCATTGCGATGGTCGGCGTCAAGGACCTGATCGTCGTGGCCTCGGGCAACGACATCCTGATCCTGCCGCGCGGCCGCAGCCAGGAAGTGAAATCGCTGCTGGAGGCGATGCAGAACCGATGACGATGGAGGGTGCCGGCGGCTGTCCGGCACCTATGACTTGGCCGCTTTACCCGTCACGAGGCGCGCGCGCTCAGACCTCCTGATCGGCCAGCAGTGCGGCGGGGTCGAGATCCAGCAACTCGATATAGGCGCGGATCCGCGGCCATTGCTGGGTGACGAACATGTCGCGCTCGGCCACGCGCAGCCGATCCGCCGCCCCCGGCAGCACGAACATACCGACTCCGCGCCGAACCTCGACATAGCCGGCGTCCTGGAACGACTGATAGGCCTTGGCCACCGTCAGCGGGTTCGCGCCATGTTCGGCGGCAAGCGCTCGAACCGACGGCAATTGATCCCCGGCCCGATAATCGCCGCGCAGGATCGCGGCGGCGATCGTGCCACGCAGTCGAATATAGACCGGGCTGTCTTCGTTGCTCAGCGCTGTCATGCTGCCTTAATACAGCAAAAGAGCAGACAGATCGAGCCTTAACCGACGCGATCCGGGTGAACGCACCGTCAGCCTGTCCCGCTTTACCCGCCAACGGCGTGGATCAATCGAGAATGTGCATCCACAAGGGCTCACCGGCGAGGCTCTGCGAACCCCGTAGGCGCTCCAGCGCCGCTTCGATGTGCGCATCAGGCGCTTCATGCGTCACGATCACGACCAGCGCGGTGCCTTCAACCGGCACGGCGCGCTGAATCAGGCTCTCGATCGAGACACCGGCATCTCGCATCGCCGCGGCAATTTCCGCCAGCACGCCGACCCGATCAGCCACCGCGAAGCGCAGATAGGCGCGTCCACGTTGCGCCCCCGCGGCTGCGGGCGCGACTTCGGCCAGCGCGGCGACCGGCATCGCATACGGCGGGCCGGCCTCGCCGCGCGCAATGTCGATCAGGTCAGCGACGACGGCGCTCGCCGTCGGGCCGTCGCCCGCGCCGGCACCCTGGAACAACAGGCGACCGACGAAATTGCCCTCTGCAACGACGGCGTTGGTCGAACCGGTGACATGCGCCAGCGGATGGGCGTGCGGGACGAGATGCGCATGGACACGCTGGAACAGGCCGCTCGCATCGGCCTGCGCCATGCCGACCAGCCGAACCCGATAGCCAAGCGCCTCGGCCTCCGCGACATCCGCCGCGGTGACGTTTCGGATGCCGCCGATCGCAACATCGGCGAACGCAGGCCGGGTGCCAAAGGCGATGGTAGAGAGGATCGACAATTTGTGCGCGGCATCGACGCCATCGATGTCGAAGGACGGATCGGATTCGGCAAAGCCGAGCGCCTGGGCCTCGGCCAGCACGTCGCCAAAGTCGCGTCCTTCCGATTCCATCTTGCTCAGGATGAAATTGCAGGTGCCGTTGAGGATGCCATAGACGCGCGACACCGCATTGGCGGCCATCCCCTCGCGCAGCCCCTTGATGACGGGGATCCCGCCCGCCACCGCGGCCTCGAACTTCAACGGAACGCGCGCGGCCTCCGCCATCTCCGCCAGTTCGGCACCGTGATGCGCAAGCATCGCCTTGTTCGCGGTCACGAACCCCTTGCCACCGCCAAGCGTCGCGCGGGCGAGCGCCAGTGCCGGGCCATCGGCCCCGCCGACCAGTTCGACCACCACATCCGCGTCGCAGCGGGCAAGCGCGGTGGTATCGTCCACCCACTCATAGCCGCTGACATCAACACCGCGGTCCTTGGTGCGGTCACGGGCGGACACGGCAACGATCTCGATCGGCCGGCCCGCGCGCCGCGCGATCAACTCGCGATTGGTCTCCAGCACCCGGATCACCCCGCCACCGACGGTCCCCAATCCTGCCAAAGCCACTCGCAACGCTGTCGTCATGACTACCCCTTTCCTCAAGCCGGTCGGCCTAAGCGGTCAGGGCGGGCGTGTCGACTATCACGAGCAGCAGCGCAGCCCGAGCTTCCTCGGCCGCGCCACCCGCGATCAGGCAGCCTTGGCGAACAGCTGCTCATCCTCCAGCGCCGCCTGGTCCTGCGCGATCACCGGCATGTGCGAAGCGACATCGGACCGCGGCCGCACCAGGATGCGCGAGATCAACACCCCGGCGCCCAGAACGAAGTAGAGGGTGACGATCGCAACCGGCTGAAGCACGAACGAAGCGCCCAGCGCCAGTCGCAACCACAAGGGGTTGAAGCCGAAATCCTCTCCCACCGCATTGCAGATGCCCAGCAGATTGTCCTTGGGGGCTGCGCGCGAAGAAACGTCGGTCATCATGTCTGCTCCGGTAAGATGCAGGCGAACCGCCTGTTACCGGACGCATTGCAGCCACCGTGCCAATTACCGGACACAAGCAAATACAATGACTTAGGCCTGGACAGACGATAACAGGACGCCAGGAAGCAGGATTATCCGCCAATTCGTGGCAAAGCGCGCCGACCCTGCGGCAAGCAGTCGCCAACTCACATCAGCGACAGCAGCTTCTCGATCTCGACGAAGGCGAAGCCGACCGAACTGTCGGCGATGCCATAGGGGATGAACAGCTTGTCGCCATGGCGCATCGCCCCACAGGTGTAGACGACATTGGGCACATAGCCCTCGCGATCCTGATCGGCAGCCGCCAGGATCGGCTCGCGCGTGCGCCCGATCACCTTGGATGGATCGTTCTTGTCGAGCAGCGCGGCGCCGATCGAATATTTGCGCATCGCGCCCACACCATGGGTGAGCAGGAGCCATCCTTCGTCGACCTCGATCGGCGGACCGCAATTGCCGATCTGCACGAGTTCCCAAGGATAGACCGGCGTCAGGATCAGCTCGCCATCGTCCCAGTGATCGAGCCGGTCCGAGCGCAGCAGGTACAGGTTCTCACCGTCCTGACGCCCGATCGACAGATATTCGCCGTTCACCGTGCGCGGGAACAGCGCGATTCCCTTGTTGCGCGCCGCACTCCCGGTCATCGGCACCAGATCGAAGGCGCGAAAATCGCGTGTGCGCATCAGCTCCGACTGAATTCTCGCGCCATTATAGGCGGTATAGGTGCCGAGCCACTCCTGCGATCCATCCTCATGGGTGAAATGCACCAGCCGCAGGTCCTCGAGTCCCTTCGACTGTGCCTCGGTAATCGGGAAGATCACCGTACCGGACAGCGTCGAGTCGCGATCACGGTGCACGGTCACGGGGCCACTCGGCATCTCCGGCCCATCGATGCCATAGGCATCCGCGGCCGTGGCAAAGGGCGGCTCGGGCGCCAGGATCAGCTCATTCTCGTCCGTGATGATGCCTTCGCGGAAGGCGACGGAGGAAATATGCCCCTCCCCCACTGCGCGAAGGCTCATCAGGATGCGCTGCGACCCTTCGGGCATGCCCGACTGGTCGTAATGTGGAACGGCGCTGGGGTTCATCAGCGCCGCGGCCGCATAGCTGTATTCGTGGCAGAAATAGGCACCGATCAACTGCCGCTTTTCGTCGCCAAGCGCGCTGTCGTCGATCCCGTGGGTCTCCGCAATCTCGCGATAGCGGGTCAGGAACACGCGCCGCGTCTGCCAGTGACGCGCCTCGAAATCGCGCAGGACAAGGCTCAATTGCTCGCTCGCCTCGACCGCTGACATCGCCAGCACTTCGTCGATCATGCGCTGCGCACGGCTTTGCCCCTGCCCGTTCAGGGCAGTGCTCGAAATATGAAACGGGCGTACCACGACGCGAGACGGATCGGCGTGCAGCCGGAGCCGGTGATTGTACAAGTCCAAGAGAAAAAGGCCTCGCGTTGCGGTCCGTTGGTCGACGCCGTGGAAAAGCGGTGACTTAAGCGACGGCGCGGCCCGTCCCTGCCACGCTTGGGGCCACCTTTGAAAGCCCCGAAATCGCGCAGCTGGACAATTGCAGCGCGAGGATCGACTCGGCACCCTGATTGCGGTTGAGCCCGGTCGGCATCAGGCCGTCGAAACAACCGCCGTCATGGACCGACGCCAGCGGCAGATCGAGGTCGTTGAGACCAAGGTACCAGCCATAGGCGCGCTCCGCCTCGATCCGCCATTTCTCGTCACGCGTCGCGCTATACGCCGCGCAACAGGCCTCGATCGTCGCCTGCGCCTCCAGCGGCTGCTGGTCGAACGGCAACGGCGCCTCATAGGCGCGCCCGAAACTCTCCGATCCCACCGCGCGGAAGCGCCCTTCCGGGCTCTTCTGCTGCGAGATGATCCAGTCGAGCGTCTCGAGGCCGGTCTCCACCACCTCCGGACGGCCCAGCGCCTTGCCCGCGCGGATCAAAGCTTCGGGCAGGCGGGCGTTGTCATACGCCAGCACCACTTCGAACCACACCCAGTCCGGGCGGCGCGCCGTGTCGAGCAGCGCCATATGCTCGTCAGGGAAGCGCGACAGGATCGCATGTGCCAGTTGGTGTCCGGGCGACGCCTCCAACATCGCCGCCGCGCCCAGCATCGCAAACGATTGCGCGCGCGGGCTGCCCAGATCGAATGCCAGGCTCGCGGTCATGTCGAACATCATCGTCGCCCAGTCGCGATGCTTGCGCGTGCGCGCGTCGCGCGCCGTGACCCCCAGAGCCCACAGCGCGCGACCGTTCGAATCCTCCGAACCGGTCTCCTCACACCAGGTCCGGTCGAAGTTCATGAAATTGCGGAAGCGCCGCTTCTCCGGGTTCCAGGCATATTGGACGAAGGAGGCATAGACGGTCGTCCATTTGTCGCGCGTCGCGTCGTCCAGCGTGTCGATCGCGCTCATCAGGATCAGCGCGCGGGCATTGTCGTCGATGCAATAACCGTGGCGGCGATCAGGCACCGAATAGATCGAATGCTGCAGCATCCCGGTCGAATCGCTCATCCGTTCCACCGCCGCGATGTCGGGGGCGAGCGGATTGATCGGCGCGGGCGCACCGATCCGCTGCGGTCGACCGTCGATGATGCTCGCGATCTCGCTCATGGCGCGCTCCGCCAGCCGCGACCACGTCATGGTGCGGCCACGCTCATAGGCGCGCTGCGACAGACGGGTGCGATTACGCTCGCTGCCGAGGAGGTTGTTGATCTCGCGCGCGAACGCACCGACGTCGCGGAAATCGACCAGCACGCCATGCCCATCACCCAGGATCTCGGTCGCGTGCACATAGGGAGTGGAGATCACCGCCTTGCCGACGCCTACGGCGTAGGAAAGCGTTCCGCTCGTGATCTGCGCCGGGTTCAGATAGGGCGTGACGTAGAGGTCGGCCGCCTGGAGATAGTCGATCAGCTCGTCATGTTCGACAAAGGCGTCGATGAAGGCGACATTGTCGCCGACACCCTTCTCCGACGCCAGAGCACGTAGCGAATCACGGTATCGCTCGCCCTCATGCGCGACAAGGTTCGGGTGCGTGGCGCCCAGCACCACGTACATCGCGTCGGGATGCTGGCCGACCACCTCCGGCATCGCCTCAATGACTGTCTCGATCCCCTTGCCCGGCGCCAGCAGGCCAAAGGTCAGGATGATCTTGCGCCCTTCCCAGCCGAAGCGCGGCTTGAAGCTGTCGGGGTCGGCAAATTCGCGGTCGGGCACGCCATGCGGGATCATCACGATCGAACGCGGATTGGCGCCATAGACCCGAGTGAGGATGTCCACGCCGCGCTCCGCCATCACGATCACCTTGGAGGCGCGCCGCAGCAGCCCCTCCATCACCGACCGCTCGTCCGCGCTGGGCTTCTCCAGCACGGTATGAAGCGTCACGATCAACGGCAAGGTGGTGCGGTCGAGCAGCGCGAGGATGTGCTCACCCGCTGCACCGCCATAGATGCCATATTCGTGCTGGACCCAGATCGCCTGCGCGCCCGATTCCTCGATCTTGCGCGCCGTCTCCAGATAGGCGGACCGATCCTGCTGCGGGATCGTCCCCGTCACCGCGGCCGGATAATCGTACCGGCCGACATGATCATCCATCGCATAGACGTCCACGGAAAGATCCGGGAACCGGCTGATCATCGCATTGTAGGTATCGGTAGTGAAGGTCGCCAATCCGCATTTGCGCGGCAGGAAATTACCGATGAGGGCAATGCGCTTGATGCCGTCGAGTGCGACCGCCTGATTCATCTCACTTGCCTTCGCTGGTAGAAAGACGCCCTGTTCACAAAGCGTTCAACCCGCAACAACGGGCGAACCGCAGCTTGGTTGCGTTTTATGCTGCGGTGCAAGATGCGGAAGCTACCAATACCGTTCAGCCGCGCCCGCGGTACGATGGGACCCCCTGATCCGGCACCCACAGCCCGGCCGGCGGGGCGGCGGTCTGCCAGAAAACATCGATCGGGATCCCGCCGCGTGGATACCAGTAACCGCCGATGCGCAGCCATACCGGGTTCATCTCGGCGACCAGCCGCTCGCCGATGCCAACGGTGCAATCCTCGTGAAAGGCCGCGTGATTGCGGAAGCTGCCGAGAAACAGCTTCAGCGACTTCGACTCGACGATCGTCTCGCCCGGCACATAATCGATCACCAAATGCGCGAAGTCCGGCTGTGCCGTCACCGGGCAGAGCGAAGTGAACTCCGGCGCCACGAAGCGGATCAGGTAATTGCGGCCGGGACGCGGGTTGGGAACATAGTCGAGCACCGCTTCTTCCGGAGCCTGGGGGAGCGGGGTGGCCTTGCCGAGATGGAGTGTCATGCGCCGCGAGATAGTGGCACCCGCGCGGCGGCGCCAGTTCCGGGGCATCGCTGCACCGCCACCGGCTGTTTCGACTTCGCACGGCCCGCTCGCTAAGGGAACGCCATGGACGCACTGGTTTCAACCGAATGGCTCGCCGCCGCAATCGCTGACCCCGACGTTAGGATCGCAGATTGCACGTGGTTCCTACCCACCGAAGATCGCGATGCCGCCGCGGAATATGCGCAGGCGCACATCCCCGGCGCGGTCTTCCTCGACCTCGCCGAGATCGTCGATACCGACGCCGCCGCCCCCATGATGCTGCCGCCGCGCGAGAAATTCGTCAGCCGGCTCTCGCGGCTCGGCATCGGCGATGGCACGCGGATCATCCTGTACGATCAGTCGCCGCACCACACGGCGGCGCGCGGCTGGGCGATGCTGCGCAGCTTCGGGATCACCGACGTGGCGCTCCTCGACGGTGGCCTCGCCAAGTGGCGCGCGGAGGGGCGGCCGGTGATCAGCGAGGCCGCCCCGCCCAAGGCACGCCACCTGACCCCGCCGACGCAGGGCGCGCTGATCCGCACGCTCGCCGACATGAAGGATATCGTGGCGAACGGCAGCGAACAGATCCTCGATGCCCGCTCGCCCAGCCGCTTTGCCGGCGCGGAACCGGAACCGCGCCCGGGCGTGACGCCGGGGCACATCCCGGGATCGATCAACCTTCCCTACACGCGCTTCTTCAACGACGACGGCACGTGGAAGCGCGGCGCCGAGCTCGCGCAGATCTTCGCCGATGACGGCATCGATCTCGACCGGCCGACCGTCGCGACCTGCGGATCGGGGGTCACCGCCTCGGTGATCGCCTTCGCCGGACACCTGCTTGGCCGCGAGATCGCCGTCTATGACGGCAGCTGGGCGGAATGGGGCGCCGATCCGACGACGCCGAAGGAAACCGGCCAGTGAGCGCCGATCGCTTGGACGACGATCACGAGGGCAACCACAAACCGATCGGCGATGCCACCCGCGTCGTAACTGCCGGCCGACGGCCGGAATGGACGCAGGGCGTGGTCAATCCGCCGGTTTGGCGCGCGTCGACTCACCTCTACGATACGGTGGGCGATCTGCGCGCCGCCGGCGGGCGCGACACGCACCACCGCCTGTTCTACGGGCGGCGCGGCGCGCCGACACAATGGAGTCTGGCGGAGGCGCTGACCGAACTGGAACCGGGGGCGGAGGCAACGTTCCTCTATCCCTCCGGCGTAGCGGCGATCGCGGCGGCGCTCCTGTCGGTGCTCTCGCCCGGCGACGAACTGCTGCTCACCGATTCGGCCTATGATCCCACGCGGTCGATGGCGACCGGCCTGCTGAAGCGTTTCGGCATCAGCACGCGCTTCTACGATCCACTGATCGGTGCCGGGATCGCCGACCTTATCGGTGAGCGCACGCGGGCGATCTTCATGGAAAGCCCAGGCAGCCTCACCTTCGAGGTGCAGGACGTACCCGCCATCGTCGCTGCCGCCAGGGCGCGCGGCGTCACCACATTGCTCGACAACACCTGGGCCACGCCGCTGCATTTCCGCGCGATTGAACAGGGCGTCGACCTGTCGATCCTCGCCTGCACCAAATATGTGGTTGGCCATTCCGACGTGATGCTGGGCAGCGTCACCGCGACCGCGCCGCACTGGCGAAAGCTGCGCGAGACGAGCTTCCAATTGGGCCAGGTGGTCAGCCCCGACGATGCCTGGCTCGGCTCACGCGGGCTGCGCACCATGGCCGTGCGCCTCGCCCATCATCAGGCCAGCGCGCTGAAGATCGCGCAATGGCTGGAGGGCCGGCCGGAGGTCGACCGCGTGCTGCACCCGGCGCGGCCGTCGTGCCCGGGGCACGGCATCTTCACGCGCGATTTTCGCGGGTCTAGCGGCCTGTTCTCGTTCGTGCTCGCCGGCGGCGACGAAGCGGCACGCGCCGCGCTGATCGACGGCCTGCGGCATTTCGGGATCGGCTATTCGTGGGGCGGGTTCGAGAGCCTGGCGATCCCGGTCGACCCGGGCAATTATCGCACGGCGACACGGCCGGACTTCGCCGGCCCCCTCGTGCGGCTGCAGATCGGGCTGGAGGACAGCGACGATCTGATCGCCGACCTCGCGGCCGGCCTGGAGCGATTCGCCGCCGTCCGGGGCTGACCCGGACAGCGGCGCTATCGCTCAGCGGGGCGCGTTCGCGCGCGCGTCCTGCCCGTCGCCTTCCGGCGCGGCGATGATGTCGCGGGTCGTCTGCCCCTTGTCGACGACGTTGGTCTCGGGATCACCTGCGGAGGACCGGATCCCCGCCTCGGCCGAATCGTCACCTGCTGCCCGGATGACCGCCGTCTCGCCCGCGCTGCGCGGTGCGTTGCCGAACAGCGCCTCCAGCGTCTGCGCCTGCGCGGCGGTGGCAGACTGGACGCGCGCCGCACCCGGCGTCGGCGGCACCAGCGCGAAATCGGGCGGGATGATCAGCGAGGGCTGACGCGCCACCGCGAATTCGTCGGGACGGTCGCGATTGAGCCCGTTGCTCGCGCATCCGGCCAGCAGCACCGCAAGGCCAGCGCCCATGACAATCGACTTACGCATTCACATTCTCCGAAGCCATCTTGTCAGGCTTTGCCGTGGGCTTATCGCGGATCAGCAGCGCGCGCACCAGCAGAATGAGCACGCCGATGGTGATGGCCGCATCCGCCACGTTGAACACCAGGAACGGCCGCCACTCGCCGAAATGCAGGTCGGCGAAGTCCACGACATAGCCGAACCGCACCCGGTCGACGATATTGCCGAGCGCGCCGCCCAGCACGAGGCCAAGCGCGAGCTTGTCCGCCGCCTTCTCCTCGCGCCACATCCAGAAGGTGACGGCACCGGCGATCGCCGCGGTCATCACCACAAGCCCCCAGCGCGCCAGTTCGCTCTCCGCGCGCAGCAGCCCCAGGCTCACGCCCATGTTCTGTACGAAGCGAAGATCGAAAAAGGACACGATCTCGCGCGATGCACCCAGGAAGTTGATGCCGAGCGGCCCGGTCACCACCCATTTGATCAGCTGGTCGAGCACGAACACCGCCGCCGCGAGCACCAGGCCGGCAACAGGCACGCTGCGCTTCACGCCGGCACCTCGTCGCTCACCACATCGGCGCAGCGCGCGCACAGCGCATTGTCCTCGACAAGCTCGGGCAGCAGTCGCCAGCAGCGCCCGCATTTGTGATAATCGGTCCGGCTCACCGTCACCTCATCGCCCGGCGATACCTTCGCCACGATGAACGCCTCGGCCAGCTGGTCGACCGGCAGCGGCGTGTCGGTGACGGTCACGTCCGCTTCCAGGCTGGAGCGAACGATCTTCTCGCGGCGCAGCGGCTCGATCGCCTCGGTCACCCGCTCGCGCAGGCGCCGCACCTCGAGCCAGCGCGCACTGACGTCCTCGCCCGCTTCCGCCGGCAGCTCGGGCCAGTCGAGGAAGTGCACCGAGCTATCCTCGCTCGGGAAGCGCGATTGCCACACTTCCTCGGCGGTGAAGACCAGTACCGGCGCCGCCCAGCGCACCATCGCGTGGAACAGCACGTCGAGCATCGTCCGATACGCCCGGCGCTTCACGTCGTCCGGGGCGTCGCAATAAAGCGAATCCTTGCGGATATCGAAGAAGAAGGCCGACAGGTCCTCGTTGGCGAAATCGCTCAGCAGGCGGACGTAGCCGTTGAAGTCGTAATCGGCGATCGCGCGCTTGAGCTGCTGGTCCAGCGCATGGACGAGGTGGAGCATATAGCGCTCCAGCTCGGGCCATTCCGCGACCGGCAGCTTCTCCGCCTCGTCGAACCCGTCGAGCGCGCCGAGCAGGTAGCGGAAAGTGTTGCGCAGCTTGCGATACTGGTCCGCGACACCGGCCAGGATCTCCTTGCCGATGCGGTGATCCTCGGTGAAATCGACCGACAGCGCCCACAGCCGAAGGATGTCCGCGCCATAATCGCGCATCAGATCAAGCGGGTTGATCGTGTTGCCGAGGCTCTTGGACATTTTCATGCCCTTGGCGTCCATCGTGAAGCCGTGCGTCAGCACCGCATCGTACGGCGCCCGCCCGCGCGTGCCGCAGCTTTCCAGCAGCGAGGACTGGAACCAGCCGCGATGCTGGTCCGACCCCTCAAGATACAGGTCCGCCGGCCATGACAATTCCGGCCAGCGCCCGCTTTCCAGCACGAAGGCATGGGTGCAGCCCGAATCGAACCACACGTCGAGAATGTCGGTGACCCGCTCGTAATCTGCCGGATCAAGCCCCTCGCCAAGGAAGCCAGCCGTCGCCTCGTCGGTCCAGGCATCGACGCCCTTCTCGCGGAAGGCTTCGACGATGCGCGCGTTCACCGCCGGATCGACCAGCAATTCGCCCGTCGCACGATGCACGAACAGCGCGATCGGCACGCCCCAGGCGCGCTGCCGGCTGATCACCCAGTCCGGCCGCCCCTCGACCATCGCGCCGATGCGGTTGCGCCCCTTCTCGGGCACGAAGCGAGTCGCGGCGATCGCGGCCACCGCCTTCTGCCGCAGCGTGTCGCCACCCTCGATCGGCTTGTCGACGGCGATGAACCATTGCGGCGTGCAGCGGAAGATCACCTTCGCCTTGGAGCGCCACGAATGCGGATAGCTGTGCTTGAAATCGTCGCTCGCTGCGACCAGTGCGCCGGCTTCACGCAGGTCGGCGCAGATCGGGCCATCGCTGGCGACGAACTTCTTGTTGATGACGCTGCCCTGCCCGCCGAGCCACAGCCAGTCGGAACGGTACATGCCGCCGGCATCCACCGCGAAGACCGGATCGATGCCATGCGCCTTGCACAGCTCAAAATCGTCCTCGCCATGGTCAGGCGCCATGTGGACGAGGCCTGTGCCCGCATCGGTGGTGACGAAATCGCCCGGCAGGAACGGACGCGGTTTGGCGAAGAAGCCGCCCAGTTCATGCATCGGGTGCCGCGCGACCGCGCCCGCCAGCTTCTCGCCGCTGAACGCCGCCAGCACCGTCACCGTGCCCGCCGCATCGCCGATCTTCACCACCACCGGATGGCCGATCCGCGCGCCGAAGCTTTCCAGCAGATCGCGCGCCACCAACAGCGTGCGCGGCCCCTCGACCATGTCGTCGAAGCGGGCGAGGACGTATTCGACCTCCGGACCGTAGGCGAGCGCCTGGTTCACCGGGATCGTCCACGGCGTCGTGGTCCAGATCACCGCATGGGCGCCGACCAGCTCCGGCGCGTTCGGCGCCTCGGTGATTTCGAACGCGACGTCGATCTGCGTCGACACCACGTCCTCATATTCGACCTCGGCCTCGGCCAGCGCGGTCTTCTCGACCGGGCTCCACATCACCGGCTTTGCGCCGCGATACAGCTGCCCCGTCTCGGCGAACTTCATCAGCTCGGACACGATGGTCGCCTCGGCGGCGAAGTCCATCGTCAGATACGGCTTGTCCCAGTCGCCGTTGACGCCCAGCCGCTTCAGCTGCTCGCGCTGCGTATCGACCCATTTCTGGGCATAGGCGCGGCATTCGGCGCGGAATTCCGCCGGCGGCACCTCGTCCTTGTTCAGCTTCTTCTTGCGATATTCTTCCTCGACCTTCCACTCGATCGGCAGGCCGTGGCAATCCCAGCCGGGAACGTAGGGCGCGTTCTTCCCCAGCAACGTCTGGGTGCGCACCACCATGTCCTTCAGGATATGGTTCAGCGCATGGCCGATGTGCATGTCGCCATTGGCATAGGGCGGGCCGTCGTGAAGGATGAACTTCTCACAGTCGGCGCGCTGGTCGCGCAGCCGCTGGTACAGGCCCAGCCGCTGCCACCGCTCGAGAATCGCGGGCTCCTTCTGCGGCAGGCCCGCCTTCATTGGAAAGTCGGTCTTCGGCAGGAAGACAGTGTCGCGCCAATCCTTGGGATCGGCAGTCGGTGCGGAGGGTGTATCGTCGGCCATGGGTGCCGCGCGCATTACGGCTTTACCTCCCCTCCCTGCAAGGAGGGTTAGCGCGCGAGCAATTCCCGCGCCCGGTCGCAGTCCGCCGCCATCTGCGCCTTGAGCGCCTCAAGCGAGTCGAATTTCGCCTCCGGCCGCAGATAGTCGATCAGCGCGACGTCGATCGTCTGGCCGTACAGGTCGCCGGAAAAATCGAAGAGGTACGGCTCCAGCAGCTCCTTGGGCGGATCGAAGCTCGGCCGAATCCCCAGATTGGCCGCGCCATCGACCACGCGCCCATCCTCCAGCGTCACGCGCACCGCATAGATGCCGTACGCCGGGCGCAGGTAATTGCCGAGATCGACATTGGCGGTGGGATAGCCGATCTCGCGCCCCAGCTTGTCGCCATGGCGCACCTCGCCGCGGATCGTGAAGGGCCGCGTCAGCAGGCGGGCGGCATCGTGCGGCCGCCCTTCGCGAAGCGCGGTGCGGATGCTGGTGGACGACACCTTCTCGCCATCCAGCGTCACTGCCCCGACGGTATCGGTCGAAAAGCCGAGCTCCTGCCCCAGCGTCGCCAGCAGGCCGACATCGCCCGAGCGCCCCTTGCCAAAGGTGAAATCGGCGCCGGTCACCACGCCCCCTGCCCCGATCTGCTCGAGCAGGCGCGAGCGAACGAACGCCTCGGCCGATTCCGCCGCCAGCGCCGCGTCAAAGGTGAAGACGAGCAGCGCATCGGCCCCGGCCTGCTGCATCAGCTCGGCCCGCTGCTCCAGCGTGGTCAGCCGGAACCAGGGCGTATCGGGCTTGAAGAACCGCATCGGATGCGGATCGAACGTCGCGACCAGTGCGCGGCGCCCCTCGGCACGCGCACGCTCGACCGCGCGGCCCACCACCGCCTGATGACCCAGGTGAAAGCCGTCGAAATTGCCCAGCGCCACGATCGCGCCGCGCAATGCCTCGGGCAACGCCTCGCGCGCGTCCAGCCTGATGGGTCCCTGCCGCTCCATTGCAGCGGCGCATAGCGGCACGTGCTTCAGCGCACCAGTGTCACGAAGCTGTAGGCGGGACGATCACCGTCCGCCGGGTGATCCTCGCGGAATATCTCCCGCCACCCGGTGAAGGGCGGGACGATCGTATCGCCATCGGGCGTGGCATGAACCTCGGTCAATTCGACCCGCTCGGCCCGGTCGGCGAACAGTGCGAACACATCCGCCCCGCCGATCACCGCCGCATCGCCCCCGGCGAGCGCCAGCGCCTCCTCCGGGCTGTGCGCGACCTCCGCCCCTGCCGCCTGCCAGGCGCGATCGCGGGTCAGGACGATGTGGCGGCGGCCGGGCAGCGGCGCGGGAAAGCTCTCGAACGTCTTGCGTCCCATGATCATCGGCCGCCCCATCGTCTGCGCCTTGAACCGCTTCAGGTCCGCCGGCAGATGCCACGGCAGCGCGCCATCACGGCCGATGACGCCATTGGCCGCCCGCGCCAGATGCAGCGACAAGGTGACCGGCACGGTCATGCTAGCGGGCATGGCCCTGCGCCGGCGCCGGGTCGGCAGCGTTCGACGGTGCCGGCGGGCTGCCAAGTTGCAGCAGCAGGGCCGCCAGGGTCGCCGTGCTGATGGTAATGAGATATTCGCGCATCCTGACCTCCCAAGCCTTCGACTACGCTTGTAGTCGATATCGCTGAACCGGAGGTGAATTGCAAGGTCATACCGCGACCGGCGCCTTGATATGCGCCTGTGCTTCGTAGCCGTGAAGCACGAAGTCCTCATATTCATATTGGTCGATCGCTGGCGGTTTGCGCAGGATTTCGAGCCGCGGCAGCGCGGTCGGCTCGCGCGTCAGCTGAAGCCGCGCCTGATCGAGGTGGTTGGCGTACAGGTGGCAATCGCCCCCGGTCCAGATGAACTCGCCCGGCTCCAGCCCGCATTGCTGCGCCAGCATGTGCGTCAGCAGCGCGTAGCTCGCGATGTTGAATGGCACGCCAAGGAAGATGTCCGCCGACCGCTGGTACAGCTGCAGCGACAATCGCCCGTTCGCAACATGGGTCTGGAACAGGCAATGGCACGGCGCCAGCGCCATGGCGTGAAGGTCGCCCGGGTTCCACGCGGTCACGATCTGGCGGCGCGAGGCGGGGTTGGTGCGGATGTCCTCGATCAGCCCCTTGATCTGGTCGATGTGCCGCCCGTCGGCCGTCACCCAGTCGCGCCATTGCTTGCCATAGACCGGGCCGAGATCGCCATTCTCGTCGGCCCATTCGTCCCAGATGCTGACCTTGCGATCCTGCAGCCAGCGCACGTTGGTGTCGCCGCGCAGGAACCACAACAGCTCGATGATGATCGATCGCAGGTGCAGCTTCTTGGTGGTCAGCACCGGAAAGCCCCTGGCCAGATCGAAGCGCATCTGATGACCAAAGACGCTGAGCGTCCCCGTGCCCGTTCGGTCCATCTGCTCCGCGCCCGAATCGAGCACGCGGGCCATGAGGTCTAGGTATTGGCGCATGACAGCGGCCTACATCCCCGCAACGACGGTTGGAAGCATCGCACGATCGTTACGGGATTGCACCGGAACGGAGACATGGCCTTGCGCCATGCTCTGCACGCTCCAGAAACGAAGGAGATGCAAAATCTCGACCCTGCCACGGTGCAGCACCTTCAAAGCCTGGCAGGGGCGCGGCACGAATCGGTGGCGTTCGTCTTTCTCAGCACCGCCGGGGCAACCCTGGGGCTCCAGCATGTGTCCTCACGCGAAATGGCCTCGGTCGAGGTGCCGCTTCGCTCGGTGGTCGGCGTCGCGCTCGCCATGGGCGCGCGGGAGATCGTGATGGCGCACAATCACCCCTCGGGCGATCCGGAGCCGACGGCGGAGGATTTCCGCACCACCCGCCGCGTCGCGGACGTGCTGAGCAGCCTAGGGATTCGGCTGGTCGACCATCTCGTGCTGGCTGGCGACGCCATGGTCAGCTTTCGCGCCCGCGGCCTTTTGTGACGGCGACAGGCGGCACGACCTGATATCCTTCGGCTCGGGCCGCGCGCCAACCGCGCGGAAGGTGGAGAAATAGCCACCGGCCGAGGCCATCGGCGTCATCGTCACCATCTGATACCCGACCGCGGCGAATTCGCAGCGAAGCAGGGCGGGCGGAGTGCCGTGATTGGCGGTGGGGCGGTCCGCATCCACCACCGCCACCAGACCGCCGGGGCGAAGCGCCGGGCGCATCCGCCAGAGGAACTCATACGGCTCCGCGATCTCATGATACATGTGCACCATGAAGATACGGTCGAAGCTGTTTTCCGGCAGCTTCGGGTCCGCCCCCTCGCCCAGCTTGACGCTGACATTGTCCAGCCGCTCGCGCGCCACGCGCTCCGCCAGCATGTCGCGCACCGCGGGAATCACGTCCTGCGCCAGAACGCGGCCGTCCTCACCCACCTTCTGCGCCAGGCGGATGGTGTAATAGCCTTCGCCAGCGCCAATGTCGGCGACGGTCATGCCCGGCTTGATCGCAGCCTTGGCCATCACCGCCCCCGCCTCGTTCAACCGGTCGCGCGCCTCCTCGTTCGACCAGCGCGACGAGACGATCGTCGCCACCGGCCGGTCGGCGACCGGGAACGGACCGGGCTCCTTGGGGTCCTTGCGGATCAGCGGCTCGCCACCGTCGCACGCCGCCAGCAACAGCAGCGCGAGCGCCATCGCGCCCCCGCGGCGCCGGAAGGTGGGAGACGGGGCGTCGGTCACGCTCAGTCGACGTCCTCCACCTCGACCGCCTCACCCGTCACGCGCTGCGCCAGCGCCGCCGCCATGAAATCGTCGAGATCACCGTCGAGCACGTCGCCCGGCGAGGTAGAGGTCGTGCCGGTGCGCAGGTCCTTCACCAGCTGATACGGCTGCAGCACATAGGACCGGATCTGGTGGCCCCAGCCGATGTCGGTCTTCGCCGCATTGACCGTATTGGCCTCTTCCTCGCGCTTGCGCAGCTCATGCTCGTACAGGCGGGCACGCAGCTGATTATACGCCTCCGCCTTGTTCTTGTGCTGCGACCGCTGGTTCTGGCAGGCGACCACGATGCCGGTGGGCAAGTGGGTGATACGCACCGCCGAATCGGTCGTGTTGATGTGCTGCCCGCCCGCGCCCGACGCACGATAAGTGTCGATACGCAGCTCGCTGTCGTTGATCTCGATATCGATCGAATCGTCGATCACCGGATAGACCCACACGCTCGAGAAACTGGTGTGGCGACGCGCGGAGCTGTCATACGGGCTGATGCGTACGAGGCGGTGAACACCGCTCTCGACCTTGGCATAGCCATAGGCGTTCTCGCCCTTCACCAGCAGCGTCGCTGACTTGATCCCCGCCTGTTCGCCGGCGTGATAGTCGATCAGCTCGACCTTGTAGCCGTGCCGCTCTGCCCAGCGCGTGTACATGCGCTGCAGCATCTCGGCCCAGTCCTGGCTTTCGGTGCCGCCGGCGCCGGCGTTGATCTCGATATAGGTGTCGTTCGCGTCGGCCTCGCCTGACAGCAGCGCCTTCACCTTGTCCTTCTGCGCACGTTCGGCGAGCTGCGCGAGTGCGGTAGTGCCCTCGGACGCCATCTCCTCGTCGCCCTCGGCCTCGGCCATCTCGATCAGCTCGGCGGTATCGCTCAGCTCGCGCTCGATGGTGCGCGTCGCGGTGATCGACTCGTCCAGCCGGCGGCGTTCGCGCATCACGTCCTGCGCAGCCTTGGGGTCGTTCCACAGCGTCGGATCCTCGACCCGCGCATTGAGTTCGTCGAGGCGCCTGAGCGCACGATCCCAGTCGAGGCTGCGCCGCAGCAGGGCGAGCGCCTCGTTGATCGTCGCTACATGGGCCTGCGCTTCGGCGCGCATGGTGATTCTCCAATCATCCGTCAGACCAGCGGGGTGCGGGAATCCAGCGATATGGCGCGGTCGGCCACTGAATTCCCGTGGTGCGGGGATGACGATCTAAATAACAAAGCGGCGACTTAGTAGATGCCGCCCTCTCGCTGCAAGAAGTCGCTGTCACTGGCCTGCTTCTTCGCCTCGGCGGTCGCGGACGCGCTGACGGCAGGCGCGCCCCCGGTACGGCGCACCGCACGGCGGCCTTCCGCCTGCGGCTTGAACGCTTCCCAGATCACCGCCGGCTTGGGATCGTTGCCGCTCGGCCAGGCGCCAAACACCGGGCGTCCGCTCGCGCGATCGACGCGCACCATGCGAATGCCCTGCGGCGCGCGGAACGGCAGCACCTCCATCCCCTCATAGGCCTTGGTGGCCCATTGCTTGAAGATCGGCGCCGCCAGCGTGCCGCCCTGGGCATAACCGCCCAGGTTCACCGGCGAATCGTAACCGATGTACACGCCCGCCACCATTTGCGGCGTGCCGCCGATGAACCACACGTCCTTCGGCCCGGAATTGGTGCCGGTCTTGCCGAAGATCGGGCGGTTCAGGTCGCGCAATGTCGTCGCGGTGCCGCGCTGGATCACGCCCTCGGCAATGTGCACCATCTGGAACGCCGACATGGCGTCGAGTACCTGCTTGCCGCGCGCGATCGGCCGCGGCATCGGCTTGCCGTCCCAATCGGGCATGTTGCACCGGTCGCAGGCGCGCCAATTCTCCGGCCAGATCACCTGGCCGCGACGGTTCTGCACGAAATCGATCAACGTCGGGGAATGCCAGCGCCCCTGGTTGGCCAGCACGCCATAAGCGTTGACCATCTTCATGACGGTCGTCTCGCCAGCGCCCAGCGCATAGGAAAGATACGGCTGATAGTCGCCGATATCCATCGCCTTCATCAGCCGCACGACGTTCGCCATGCCAGTCTGCGCCGCGGCGCGCACCGTCATCAGGTTGCGCGACTGCTCCACGCCCCAGCGCATCGTCCGCGGACCCGCGCCGCGCGAATTGCCGAAGTTGCGGAAGCATTTCTGGCCCAGCCGCGCGCCCTGATCCACGCAGAACGGCCCATCGACGATGATCGAGGCCGGCGTCATGCCATGCTCCAGCGCGGCGGCGTAAACGATCGGCTTGATGGTCGAACCCGGCTGGCGCATCGCCTGCGTGGCGCGATTGAACGATTGGAGCGACGCGTCGAACCCGCCCTGCATCGCCAGGATACGGCCCGACTGCGGCTCCTGCACCACGAACCCGCCCGAAATCTTGGGCACCGAGCGCAACGCGAACTGCCCGCCCTGCGGCGCCACCGCGATGATGTCGCCCGGCTCCAGCGTGCCGAACGCCGGCGTTGCCTGGCCACGCACCGGCATCTGCGCTGCCGCGCGCGGCAGCACGCCCTCCGTCCCGTTGGCAAAGCCGATTCGGGCAGCGGATGCGTCGCGCGAGATGATGATCGCCGGCCGCCAGTCATTATAGTCGAGCGTGACGTTGGTATTGAGCAGCGCCGACTGCCAGCGGTCGCCCTTGATCTCGACCTTGCGCAGCGGCCCGGAGAAACCCCGGCCACGATCATAGCGCAGCAGGCCGTCGCGCAATGCCTGCGCCGCCGCTTCCTGCACCCCGCGGTCCATCGACGTGCGCACCCACAGGCCGCCCGAATAGACGCTGTTGGCCCCGTCGCGGGCGGTTTCGCCGAACTTGTCGATCAGCTCGCGGCGCACCTCCTCGACGAAATAGCCGCCGACCCGCTCGAACTTGGGCACCCGCGTGACGATCGCGCCGATCGGCTGCGCCTGCGCCTCCGCACGCTGCGCCGCGGTGATGAAGCCGTTGCGCTCCATCTCGCCCAGCGCCCAGTTGCGGCGGCTGATCGCCCGCTCGGTATCGCGGATCGGATCGTAATTCGCCGGCCCCTTCGGCAGGATGGCTAGGTACGCCATCTGCGCGAGGTTCAGCTGGTCCAGCTCCTTGTCGAAATAGGCATGGCTCGCCGCCTCGACGCCATAAGCGTTCCGACCCAGGAAGATCTGGTTCAGGTACAATTCCAGGATCTGCGGCTTGGTCAGCGTATCCTCGATACGCCACGCCAGGATCGCCTCACGGATCTTGCGCGTGGGCGAATATTCGTTGCCGATCAGCAGGTTCTTCGCGACCTGCTGGGTGATGGTCGAACCGCCCCGCGCGCGCTGGCCACTGCCCAGCTTCGACACATAGTCGATCACCGCGCCGGCAAGGCCGGGATAATCGACGCCATGATGCTCGAAGAAGGTCTTGTCCTCGGCCGCCAAGAAAGCGTTCACGAGCATCTTGGGATATTCGTTGAACGACAATTCAACCCGGCGTTCGCGGGCATAGGAATAGATTGGCGAGCCGTCGATCGCGCGCACGTTGGTCGGCAGCGGCGGCTCATAGGTCCGCAATTGCTCCACCGACGGCAGGTCGCGGGTGATGAACCACCAGCCGCCGCCCGCGAGGAGCAGCCCGATCGCGGCAAGCACCGCCAGCGCCTTGAACCAGCGCCGCCGCCACAGGTCGGACAGGGTCTGGCGAAAGCCGGGCCCACGACGTGCCAGCTTGATCGGTTCGGGAGAGTCAGACGCCATACGCAGCGCCGGTGTTTAGGCAGCGGCCATGCGGCTGGCAACAAGGCCGCGGAAAACTACGACAATGCGGGCGCCTGCGACGGTGATCAGCGCGCCGCCGTCTGCGTCATGCGCCGCGCGAAATACACCTCCACCGCGCGCCGCACGCTCTGCGCCACCCGCTCGCGCCCCTCGCGGCTGTCGAGGAAGGCGGCGTCCTGCGCGTTGGAGATATAGCCCGTCTCGAACAGCACCGACGGCATGTCCGGCGCCTTCAGCACCAGCAGCGATGCCATGCGATGGAAATTCTGCTTGGTCGGGATCAACGGCTTGGCCTCGCGCCCCAGCAACCGGGCAAAGCCGGCCGATGCGTTCATCGTCTCGCGCTGCGTCAGGTCGATCAGGATCGACGAGACGTCGGAATCCTCGTCCAGATTGACGCCGGCGATGATGTCCGCCTTGTTCTCGCGCGCGGCCAGCCGCGCCGCTTCCTTGTCGGACGCGACGTCAGACAGCGTATAGGCGGTCGCGCCGGTCGCCTCGACATTGCCCGCGCTGTCGCAATGCACCGAAATGAACAGATCCGCGCCCAGCCGCCGCGCGATGCCGAACCGCTCGCGATGCAGGATATAGCGGTCGTCATCCCGCGTCAGCGCGACCCGCACCCGCCCCGAATCGAGCAGTTCGTCGCGGATCGCCTTGGCGATCTTCAGCGTCAGGTCCTTCTCGCGCAGCCCCGTTTCCGGGTTGATCGCGCCCGGATCATTGCCGCCATGTCCCGCGTCGATCACCACCAGCGGGCGGCTGTCATCGCCCTGCACCCGCGGCAGCACGGCCTTCTTTGCCTTCGGAACGGGAACGCTGACCTTGTACTTGGGCCGCGATTCTCCCCAGCCGAACGGCAGGAAGCTCAGCGGAGAGGCCGCGCTCGCCGCGGTGAAGCGCCGCCCGTCGACCTCGCGCAGCGACAGTTCCAGCTTGCGCCCCTCGTCGTCGAACGACCCCTTGGTCACGATCATCGGCTGCGCCAGATCCAGCACCACGCGCGCGCCATCCGCGCCGCGCCACCCCTGCCGGACCGCCGTCACCGCGCCATTGCCGCGGCTCGGCCCGCCCGGCCGCGCGCCATCAATATCGATCGCGATCCGCTGCGGTCCATCCAGAATGAAACTAGAGGCGCCACGCACCGCTTCGTCAAAGCGGATGGTGATCCGGTCGTCGCCGACCTCGACACGCTCCACCCGTGCCGCCCACGCGGGCAGGGCCGGCAACAGGCCGGCAAATAACGCGAACAACACCGACATACCTCGTACATGCCGTGCCGGCCGCTTCTCGGTCCAGCGAAAAGCCATGGTACGCAAACCCTTCTTCCCTGTCGGGTCGGGATAATCGCCGCTTCTCAAGGCACCGTTTCATACCACGGTTAACGCCGCGTTCGGCAAGTTATTGCCGACCGGTCGGCAATCTTGTTCCGGTTGCCGAAGGATGACTTAGTTGCTACCTCCTGAATTGATCGGCGTGCGGTCGCCTATTGCGCCCGCCTCCGACCCACCGCCCAGCCGGCATTCGCGCCGGTGCGGGCCATCAGGTTGACGTTTGCATGTTGCATATCCCCGCACCGCAGTTCCGACCGGCCTTCGCCGGCGGCGCGGGCGTGGAAGCGGTCCAGGGCGTGTCGCCCGGCCATGCGCGGCAGACGAAGGCACAGTCCACCACCATCCGCGTGCCCGGCCAGACTGCGCCGGCACCGATTCATCATCGCGCGCCCCCGCCGTCCGGCGGCGTGAGGCGCGCGTGGAGACGTACTAATGACCATGCGCATGCTGATCGACGCACGCCACCGGGAGGAAACCCGCGTGGCCGTCGTCAAGGGAAATCGCATCGAAGAATTTGATTTCGAGAGTGCCGAGCGCAAGCAGCTCAAGGGGAATATCTATCTTGCCAAGGTGACGCGCGTTGAGCCGTCGCTGCAGGCAGCGTTCGTCGATTACGGCGGCAACCGCCACGGCTTCCTCGCCTTCTCCGAAATCCATCCCGATTATTACCAGATCCCCAAGGAGGATCGCGAGGCGCTGCTGCGCGAGGAGGCGGAGCATGCCGCCGAGGAAGCGAAGCTGCGCGCCGAGCAGGAAGCGGCCGAGGATGAAGACGGCGACATCCATGACGATGTCGACGATGCGCATGGCGACGACGCCGGCGATCTCGACGCCGTTGAGGGCGAGGAGGGCGAAGGCGCCCCGGCCCCGACCACCGGCATCAACGACGATCAGGTCGAGGCGCTGCGCCAGCGTCGCATGAACCTGCGCCGCCGCTACAAGATTCAGGACGTGATCCGCCGCCGCCAGGTGCTGCTGGTCCAGGTCGTGAAGGAAGAGCGCGGCAACAAGGGCGCGGCGCTGACCACCTATCTGTCGCTCGCCGGCCGCTATTGCGTGCTGATGCCCAACACGTCGCACGGCGGCGGCATCAGCCGGAAGATCAGCAATTCGTCCGATCGCAAGCGCCTGAAGTCGATCATGGCCGAGCTCGAGCTGCCGCCCTCGATGGGCTGCATCGTGCGCACCGCGGGCCTCAGCCGCACCCGCACCGAGATCAAGCGCGACTTCGATTACCTCGCCCGCCTGTGGGACGGGATCCGCGAAAAGACGCTGACCAGCGCGGCGCCGGCGCTCATCTATGGCGACAGCGATCTCATCAAGCGCGCGATCCGCGACATCTACAACAAGGACATCGACGAGGTCATCGTCGAGGGCAACGACGGCTATCGCCAGGCGAAGGAATTCATGCGCCTGCTGATGCCCAGCCACGCGAAGCGGGTGAGGCATTACAGCGATCCCATCCCGCTGTTCCAGCGCTGCCATGTCGAGGATCAGCTCGCCGCCATGTACCACCCGGTGGTGCAGCTGAAGTCGGGCGGTTACCTCGTCATCAACCCGACCGAGGCTTTGGTCTCGATCGACATCAACTCCGGCCGGTCGACGCGCGAGCATAATATCGAGCAGACGGCGACCGCGACGAACCTTGAGGCGGCGCAGGAAATCGCCCGCCAGCTGCGCTTGCGCGACATGGCCGGCCTCGTCGTCATCGACTTCATCGACATGGACAACAATTCCAATGTCCGGAAGGTCGAGAAGGCGATGAAGGAGGCGCTGAAGAACGATCGCGCCCGCATCCAGGTCGGCCGCATCTCCAGCTTCGGCCTGATGGAAATGAGCCGCCAGCGCCTGCGCACCGGCGTGCTCGAAGCGTCCACCCGCCCCTGCCCGCATTGCGAAGGCACCGGCCTCGTCCGCACCGCCTCGTCGGCCGGCCTCAGCGCGCTTCGCCTGATCGAGGACGAGGCCGCGCGCGGCCGCGGCTCGATCCTGACGCTGCGCGCCAGCGTCGAGGCGGCGGTGTACGTGCTCAACCGCAAGCGCGCCGACATTGCCGAGATCGAGGATCGCTACGGCGTGACGGTCGAGATCCTGCCCGACGGCGAGCAGGAAGGCGCCCGCATGGAGGTCATCGCCTCCGGCCCGCCGCCGGCCTATGCGCCCAAGTTCGATCCCCCCGTCGAGGAAATCGAGGAGGATATCCCCGAGGAGATCGAGGAAGAGGAAGACGAGGTGCTCGTCGAGGACGAGGCGCCGCGCTCCTCGGAAGATCGTGGCGATGAACCGCGCGAGGGTGGTCGCAAGCGCCGCCGCCGCCGTGGTCGCCGCGGCCGCTCGGGTGGCGAAGGCAGCGAACATGCCGAGGGCGCCGACGAGGCGATCGAGGTGCCTGCCTCCAACGCCGACCTTGCCGAAGACGAGCCGGTCGAGGCGGATGACGAGGGCGAGGCCTTCGAGGCAGCCGCTGAGACGTCGCACGATGGCGAGGGCGAGGGTGGACGCCGCCGCCGCAACCGTCGTGGACGTCGCCGTCGCCGTGAGAATGGTGATGGCCAGCATGCCGGTGCCGAAAACGGCGACCAGCAGGACGCCGCGTCGGTCGAGGCTCCGGTAGCGACCGAGGAAGCACCGGAAGAGGCGCCCGCCGTCGTCGAGGCAGCGCCGGTCGCGGTCGAGCCTGAGCAGCCGGTCGCCGAAGCCGCGCCCAAGACGCGCCGTCGTCCGCGCGCAAAGAAGGCCATCGAGGCACCGGTCGAGGCCGCACCGGCCGCGGAAGACGCCGCACCGATCCCGACCCCGGGCATCGAGGCGATCGCGCCGGCCGCCGAAGAGGCCGCTCCCGCGGAAGAGGCACCGGCCAAGCCGAAGCGTACGCGCCGCAAGAAGGCCGATGCCGCGGCACCAGCCGCCGACGCTGCCGAAGCGGCACCGCCCGAGGCCCCGGCTGCCGAAGAGGCGCCGGCCAAGCCGAAGCGCACCCGCCGCAAGAAGGCCGACGTGCCGGTGGTGGACGTGCCCTCCGCCGATCTGCCGCCGCCGCAGGCGACCGAGGAAGCCGCCGTTCCGGGCAGCGGCCCGGATGGCGCAGCGCCGGCCGACGAGGCTGCCGAGGGAAACGAAGAGGCCGCCGCAGAGGCGACGCCGCGGCGTGGCTGGTGGCAGCGCACCTTCGGCGCATGACGATCGGGTGAGGACAGTGATGCGCCGGGCTTCAGCGATGGTTCAGACGCCATCGGCATGGGTCCGGCGCATGGCTGTTCCTACCCAGCAACAGGCTGCGGGCGGCGACGCGACCGCACGTCGCGCTCCCGCCCCGCGCCGCCTGTCTGCCCTTCGGCTCGCCGCCGCTGCCACGCTTGCCTGCATGGTGCTGGCACAGCCGGCTCAGGCGCAGTCGATCCTGCGCGACGCCGAAACCGAATCGCTCCTGCATGACATGACGGCGCCGCTGGTCACCGCCGCGGGCCTGTCGCCGAGCGACGTTCGCGTCGTCCTGGTCAATGACGATTCGATCAACGCCTTCGTTGCCGGGGGCCAGATCGTCTATGTCCACTCCGGCACGCTGCAGGCGGCAAAGACTGCCAACGAAGTGCAGGGCGTCATCGCGCACGAACTGGGCCACATCACCGGCGGGCACGTCACGCTCGCCGGCCGCGGCTATCAGGAAGCGACCGGCATCACGATCCTGTCGATGGTGCTCGGCCTCGCGGCAATGGCGGCGGGCGCGGGCGAGGCCGGCGCCGGGCTCCTCGCCGCTGGCCAGCAGGCCGCCGTCGGCAAATACCTGTCCTTCTCGCGCCAGCAGGAAGCGTCCACCGACGCCGCCGGCGTCAAATACCTCAACGGCGCCGGCATCAGCGGCAAGGGGTATCTCAACTTCTTCAAGACGATGCAGCAGCTCGAATATCGCTACGGCATCACGCGCAAGGTTGAGTATATGCTCAGCCACCCCGTCTCGTCGGAGCGTATCGCCGCCATCTCCGAATCGCTGCAGGCGTCACCCGCCTGGAACAAGCCGCTCAACCAGGATTGGGAGGAACGGTTCAAGCGGGTGCAGGCAAAGCTCGACGGCTATCTCCTGCCGCCCGCCCAGGCGCTGCAGAAATATCCGGAGAGCAACCAGACCATCTACGCGCATTATGCGCGCGCCTATGCCTATCATCGCGGCGGCTTCCCCGAGAAGGCTGATGCGGAGGCGGATGCACTGGTGCAGGCAAAGCCGACCGATCCCTATTTCCTCGAGATCAAGGGCCAAATCCTGCTCGAGGCGGGCAAGCCGACCGAGGCGCTGGCCCCGCTGCGCGCCGCCACCGAAGGCTCGCGCACCAATCCGCTGATCGCCACCACCTTCGGCCACGCGCTGATCGCGACCGAGGACAAGGCCAATTACGACGAGGCGAAGAAGGTGCTGCGCATCGCGGTCGCGCGCGACGATCAGAACCCTTTCGCCTGGCAGCAGCTCGGCACCGTCTATGACCGCATGGGCGATCCCGCCCGCGCCGCCCTCGCCACCGCCGAACGCGCCAGCATGATGGGCGACGCCCGGACGGCCGCGATCAGCGCCGGCTATGCGATGGGCGGCATTCCCCAGAACACGCCGGACTGGATCCGGGCACAGGATATCTCGATGACTTCTCAGCACGCACTCGAAGACGGCAAGAAGAAGCGTCGATGAACCGCCTTCAATTGCTGCTTCTCGTGGTGCTCGGCGCCGCTTTCGGCGCTGGCGGCATGTGGCTCGCCGAACGGGCTGTTCCCGGCGAACTCTCCGGCGCTGACCGCAGCCGGGTCGAACAGATCGTGCGCGACTATGTGCTCGCCAACCCGGAAATCATCCCCCAGGCCATGCAGCGCCTGCAGGAACGCGAAGGCGAAAAGGCGATCGCGGCCGATCGCTCGCGCATCGAGACGCCGTACAAGGGCGCCGTGATGGGCAATCCCGATGGCGACGTCACCCTGGTCGAATTCTTCGACTACAATTGCGGTTACTGCCGCGCGAGCCTTCCGATCATCGAACAATTGATTGAACGCGACCCGAAGGTGCGGGTCGTTTTCCGCGAGCTTCCCATTCTGGCCGAAGAAAGCCGGGATGCGGCCAGAGCATCGCTGGCGGCGGCCGCACAGGGCCGGTTCGTGCCGTTCCACAATGCACTTTACGCCGCCGGGCCGGTCACCGCCGACAGCATCGCCGCGGCGGCACGCACGGCCGGCGTCGATCTCGGCAAGATCCCGGACGACGCCGATACCGAGATCGCCGGCAACATCGGCCTTGCGACAAAGCTCGGCATTTCCGGCACCCCGGCCTGGGTGGTGGGCGACCGCGTCCTGTCCGGAGCGCTGCCGCTCGACCGCCTGCAGGACGCCGTCGCCGCGGCCCGCGCGCGCGGAAAATAGCCGAAGCGGCCTACCGCGTGCGGCGCTGTTGCGGCGCTGCTCGCCGGACGGCGGCATGATGGACCGCCCGCTGCACCAGAAACGTCAGATCCTCGCGATCGATGTCATAGGTTTCGCTCAGATCCTCGAGCGCGCGGTCGACATCCTCCCGGTCCGGCGCGCCATGCTGGACGACCGCCGGCGGCCGGTGCGGGTAGGAATGACCGGAAAAACGGTGAAAGGCGACGGCCGCCAGCGTCAGCAGCACGGCGTTCAGCCCCACCGGCACCACCGCGAACCAGTATCCGGTGGACAGCACCACGGGGCCACCCACCACCGCCGTCAGGGCGGCCGCGCCGCCAGGCGGGTGTAGGCAGCGGCACAGCGACATGATCAGGATCGCGCCGCCCACCGCCACCCCGGCGGCCAGCGCCACATCGGGGATCAGCTTGGCCGCCGTGACGCCGACGAACGCTGAGATGGTGTTGCCGCCAATCACCGGCCATGGCTGCGCCAGCGGGCTCGCCGGGACCGCGAACACCAGCACCGCTGCCGCCCCCATCGGGGCAACCAGCCAGGGGCTCAGGCCGACCGGGTGAAGCAGCGCAAGCGCCAGCGCCCCGGTCAGCCCGATGCCGATCACGCCGCCGGCGCTCGCCACCAAACGGTCGCGCAATGTCCCGCCGGCAAGGATTGCGTGGAAGATCGCCATGCCGGTCAGCGCTGGCTGGCGATCCAGTCGGCGACTTTGCGCTCCAACACCGGCATGGGCAGCGCGCCGGTATCCAGCAGCGTCGCGTGGAAGCCGCGCGGGTCGAACTTCGCACCCAGCTTCTGCTTCGCGTCCGCCTTCAGCCGCAACATCGTCAGCTGCCCGATCTTGTACGCAAGCGCCTGTCCGGGGATGGCGATGTACCGCTCGACCTCTGCCGTCGCGTCGCTCTCCGGCATCGGCGAATTGTCGATCATGTAGCGGATCGCCTGCTCGCGCGTCCAACCCTTGGCGTGGATGCCGGTATCGACCACCAGCCGCATCGCGCGCAGCATCTCGTCGTTTAGCCCGCCCATCCGCTGGTAGGGATCGGTCTCGACGCCCAGTTCGGGATAGAGCGTCTCGGCATAGAGGCCCCAGCCCTCAACAAAGGCCGTGTTGCCACCAAAGCGCATGAAGGCGGGAAGGCTCTCGTTTTCCTGGGCCAGGCTGATCTGGAAATGGTGACCGGGGACCGCCTCGTGCAGGTACAGCGTCTCCATGCCCCAGAGATAACGGTTCGCCAGATCATAAGTGTTGTAATAGAAGATGCCCGGACGCGAACCGTCGGGCGTCCCCGACTGGTAGGAGCCGGCGGCGGCGGTCTTCTCGCGGAAAGCCGGCACCGGCCGGATGTCGAGCGGCGTTTCCGGGATCAGCGCGAACTGCTCGCGCACCCGCGCGTCAACCTTCTTGCCGATCTCGGCATAGCCCGCCGCGATCTCTTCCGCCGACTTGGGCTGGAAGCGCGCATCGGTCCTCAGATGCTGGAAGAATTGCGGAAGGCTGCCCTGAAAACCGGCGCGGTCCTTCTGCTTTTCCATCTCCGCCAGGATCCGCGCCACTTCGCGCAGGCCCAGCTGATGCACCTCCTCCGCCTTCAGCGGCAGGGTCGTGTTGCTCTCGATCAGATAGTCATAATAAGCGGCGCCACCGGGCAATGCAGAGGTGCCGATCGTGTCGCGCGCCTTGGGCAGATATTCCTGCTGCAGGAACGCGCGCAGGCGCTGATGGGCCGGGTTCAGCACGTCGCGCACTTGCTTGGCATAAGCCGCCGTCAGCCGCGTACGATCCGCCGCGCGCACCGCATCGGGGAACTTGGTCACCGGCTCGTAGAACAAGGATTCCTCGACCGACGGCGCGAGCAGATTGTCGAGCTGCCCGATCACATTCTGCACCACCAGGCGCGGCGGCATGATGCCCTGCGCCATGCCCTCGCGGGCACGCACGATCATGCGATCAACCAACGCCGCATATTGCGCGTTGCGCTTCAGATTGTTGTCGTAATCCTCGGTCGTCTTGAACGGAGCAGCCCCCTGACCCGAGGCGAACTCCGGGTAGAAGGTCTGAAAGCCGCGAAAGTGGTTGATCGGCAGGACGTCGCTGATCCGGCGCAAGGCAGGATCAAACGCCTTCAGGTCACGCGCGCGATCGCTCTCGAAAACGTCGTAGGCGATGCGGTCGACGGTACCCAGCTTGGAACGGTCAATCTTCCGCAGCGCGTTCAGATCGTCGACCAGCGCCTGGCGTTCAGCCTCGTCATAGGCGCGGGTGTAATAGTCGCCGAGGCGGTTGGCGTAGCGCAGGTCGCCGCGCGAGATTGCTTCGATCGGGTTGCGACGCAACGCCGCCTCGTTGCTCTCCTCGAACAGGCGGCGCAGCTTTGCACCTTCCGCCGCCTGTGCAGCGGGGGGCGCAGCAGCCCGCGGGGCCGCGGCGGGGCTGGTCTGAGCGATGGCGAGCGTGGGAATAGCGACAGACAGCAGAAGCGGGAGGACGAGGCGCAACAGACGACCTTTCGATGGGGCTGCGCGTCACCTAGAGCCTGTCCCCCCACCGCGGCAATGGTCGCGGGTCATACAATCGCTCGCATCGCCGGATCCGGGGATCGCCTCCCGATTCTCGGGGGAAGATATGGCGGGACCCAGGCAGAACGACCCGCTCGTCGCTCCACTCATCCGGAGCGCCATCTGAGTCGTACGCCGCACCGAGGGGGAAGGCGCAAACGAAAATGGGCCGCCCGGTTGCCCCGGACGGCCCTTCCCTCTCCTATGGCAGAAGCGGGGTGTTAGCTCGACGTCGACAGGTTGACCGCTGCATACTTGCCGCGACGATCAACTTCGATCTCGAACGACAGGCGATCGCCCTCGTTCAGGCTCGACATGCCGGCACGCTCGACAGCAGAGATGTGCACGAAGGCATCCGGCTGGCCATCATCGCGCTGGATGAAACCGAAGCCCTTCATCGCGTTGAAGAACTTGACCGTTCCGGTCGCCTTCTCGCCCGTCAGCTGACGCTGCGGGGCGCCAGCACCGCCGGCACGCGGCGCGCGCTCGGCACCGAAGCCGCCCTCGCGCGGTGCGCGCTCGGTCACCGGCATCGGCTCGCCCTCGATCTTGAGGTCGGTCGCCGAGATGCGGCCGCCACGATCGACGAGGGTGAAGCCAAGCGGCTGACCTTCGGCAAGGCCCGTCAGGCCGGCCTGCTCGACCGCGGAGATGTGAACGAAGACGTCTTCGCCGCCGTCATCGCGGACCACGAAGCCAAAGCCCTTCTGCGCGTTGAAGAACTTGACCACGCCGGTACCCTCGCCGACGACCTGCGGCGGCATGCGGTTACCACCGCCAAAGCCGCCACCGCCGCCGCCGCGGAAACCACCGCCGCCGCCGCCGCCGAAGCCGCCGCCGCCGAAGCCGCCACCGCCGCCACGGAAGCCACCGCCGCCGCCACCGAAGCCGCCGCGATCACCACCGAAACCACCACGGTCGCCGCCGAAACCGCCGCCGCCAAAACCACCGCCACCGAAGTCGCCGCCGAAATCGCCGCCGCCGAAGTCATCGCGCTTGTCGCGCCCGCGTCCGCCACGATTGCCGCGGCCACCTTTGTCGTAACCCATAAACCCTGTTCGTCTTCCCGCTCCGCCCGCAAAATCGTTCAAGATCCGCGCGATGGACGGCCGGCGCGGAGCTCCGTGACGCGAAAGCTGATGCGCCACGAGACTCGTCATAGCGCATCCGCGCACCTACCGCGAATAGAATCGTCACCAAAAACAAGTATTACGCTGCGATCATTGCGCAACTGTCGCGTTGAAGGCACAGCCCGTCGCTGGATTTTCTGCAGAATGTGAGCGCTACGGTGTGTTGTTGAGCCTTTTGGCGCGCCGCGCTAGGGCATCACGATGGCCGTATATTTTCATGAAGAAGACCTGCCGGGCGATGTGTTCGTTCCGGGTGCCCCGCTTGCCGTCGACACCGAAACCATGGGGCTCATCACGCCGCGTGACCGGTTGTGCCTGGTGCAGATTTCCGACGGCACCGGCGATGAGCATCTGGTGCGGTTCAACCCCGGGTCCGATTATGCCGCCCCCCATCTGCGGGCGGCGCTCGCCGATCCGGCGCGGCTCAAGCTCTACCATTTCGGCCGTTTCGATATCGCGGCGATCCGCCACTACATGGGGATTGTCGCGGCCCCGGTCTATTGCACCAAGATCGCCTCGCGCCTGGTGCGCACCTACACCGACCGGCATGGCCTGAAGGAGCTGGTTCGCGAATTGCTGGGGCAGGACATTTCCAAGCAGCAGCAATCGTCCGACTGGGGCGGTCCCGACCTGAACGACGCGCAGCGTGAATATGCCGCCTCGGACGTGCGCTACCTCCATCGCCTGCGCGAGGAACTGGATCGGCGACTCGCCCGCGAGGGTCGCACGGCGCTGGCGCAGGCTTGCTTCGACTTCCTGCCGCACCGTGCCGAGCTTGATCTCGCCGGCTGGCCGGAAACCGACATCTTCGCCCATGCCTGAGCCACACCCCGCTTGTGATGGCGGCGCGGCGCCTGAGCGCGCCGTGTTGGCACGAAGCAAGGCGGGACTGCGGCTTTTTGGGCGCTCGTCGCGTTTGATGCCCGCCGGGCGACCGGCGACGGGCAAGGGGAATGGCGTCACGCATGTCTGAAATAGCCATCCGGGAACGCTCCAGGCGGCAGCGCTGGGCGGCACCGGGCAGCCGGCACGATCGGTTGATCTCGGTGATGTACTGGCTGCTGCCCGTACTGATCGGCGTTCTGGCGGCCTTTCTGGTGATGGCCCCGCTGACGCGCGCTGGGGACGTGTCGTTCGTTCTGGACAAGAACAAGGTGGAGGTCGCCAAGGAGCGGCTGAAGATCCAGAAGGCGCAATATCGCGGCTCCGACGCCAAGGGCCAGCCCTTCACGCTCGACGCCGGCTCGGCGGTGCAGCGCAGCTCGGCTGAACCGGTGGTCCAGCTTAACGAACTGATCGCGCGCATCCGGCTGGAGGATGGCCCGGCATCGCTGACCGCTCCCAGCGGCCGCTACGACATGGAAAGCGAGCGGGTGAATGTGGACGGGCCGATCGCCTTTCGCGGACCCAACAACTACACGCTCGACACCCAGGATGCCGAGGTTGACCTGAAAACCCGCAAGCTGCGCTCGCGCGACGCGGTGACCGGCACGGTATCGCAGGGAACGTTCAGCGCGGACCGGCTCGATGCCGATCTGGAGGCGCGAACCGTCACGTTGCGCGGCAATGCCCGCTTGCGCGTGAACCCGCGAGGGGCGAGATAGCGCGCATGACACGTCCGGTCCTTCTCGCCCTTTGCCTGGCAACCGCTCCGCTGGCGACCACGGCCGGTGCTCAGACGCGGCACAATACCAATGCGCCGATCGACTTCGCGGCGGACACGATCGAGCTTCAGGATCGCGCCAACCGCGCGGTACTGCTGGGCAATGTGTCGGTTCGCCAGGCCGAAATGTCGCTGAGCGCGGCGCGAATGACGGTGAACTACACCGGCCAGATCGTGGACGGGAACCCGCAGGTATCGCGGCTGGACGCATCGGGCGGGGTCGTCGTGCGTCGCCCTGATCAGACGGCGCGCAGCCAGTTCGCCGTGTATGACCTGAACCGTCGCGTCATCACCATGATCGGCGGCGTCTCGCTGACGCAGGGCGCCAATACCGTGAACGGCGGCCGCCTGACGATCAACCTCGACACCGGCCGCGCGGTGATGGACGGATCGTCGGTTCGCGGGGGCGGCAGCGGCTCGGGCAATGTCACGACGGCGCCGTCGGGTCGCGTCACCGGCACCTTCTCCGTTCCGAAGCGGAACTGACCGGGAGCAACCCGCCGCGATCGGGGGTTTCCCTCTGCGCGTGCATTATGCATCATCACTGATGAATGTTTCTGATGCATGATTCCTGCCAGTTGCCATTCGACTGACGAGGCACTGGAACGATTGGCGAGGCAAGAACAGGCGATGGACGAGGTCACGACACTCGAAGAGGTGGAAGCAGTCCACGAGGCGCCGATTTCCGACGGCCTGCAGGTCGTCTCGATCGCGAAATCCTATGACAAGCGCACGGTGCTGCGCGACGTGTCGGTGTCGGTCGGGCGCGGCGAAGTGGTCGGCCTGCTCGGCCCCAATGGCGCGGGCAAGACGACGTGCTTCTATTCGGTGATGGGGCTGGTGAAGCCGGATGCGGGCCGCATCATGCTGGATGGTGAGGATATCACCGGTCTGCCGATGTACCGGCGGGCGATCCTGGGCCTCGGTTACCTGCCGCAGGAAACGTCGATCTTTCGCGGCCTGACGATCGAGAAGAACATCCTGACCGTGCTCGAACTGAACGAGCCGGATGCCACCGCGCGCCAGCAGAAGCTCGACCGGCTGCTCGACGAATTCGGCCTCACCCGGCTGCGTGATGCGCCGGCCATGGCGCTGTCCGGCGGTGAGCGGCGCCGGGCGGAAATCGCCCGGGCACTGGCCGCCGACCCCTCGATCATCCTGCTCGACGAACCCTTCGCCGGCATCGACCCGCTGTCGATCGCCGACATCCGCGCGCTGGTGAAACAGCTCAAGAGCCGCGGGATCGGCGTGCTCATCACCGATCACAATGTGCGTGAGACGCTCGAAATCGTCGACCGCGGCTACATCATCTACGACGGCCGGGTGCTGTTCTCCGGCGCCCCTGCGGATCTGGTCGCCGATCCCAATGTTCGCCGCCTCTATCTGGGCGAAGAATTCTCGCTCTGAGCCGATGCTGACCGTCCCTCTCCTCGCAGTCCCGGGTTCTGCCCGGACCGCGCGTGGCCAGGGTAGCTTTGGGCGTGCCTGCGGCGGCGCCGCCACGAGATGAGCCTCGCGCCGCGCCTCGACCTGCGTCAGTCGCAATCACTGGTGATGACGCCGCAGCTGCAGCAGGCAATCAAGCTGCTGACGCTGTCGAACCTCGAGATCGAAGGCGTCATCGTCGAGGAGCTGGAGAAGAACCCGCTGCTGGAGGCGCTGCCCGCGGCGGACGATGCGCCGGTGCCGGAGCGTGAGCCCGAAGCGCCCCGCGACGAGCCGGCGCCGGCTGACGAACTCGTCCTCTCGGGCGAAGCGGCTGGCGAGGCACTCGACGTCGACATCGTGGCAGAGCGATTCGACGACAGCCCGCTCGATAGCATGACCGGCGATCGCGCGGCGGGGGACGGCCTCGGCCTCACCGGCGCGACGGGCGGCAGCCTGGAGGACGGGCCTGACCTCGATGCCCTTGCCGCCGGGGATCGATCGCTCACCGAACACCTGCTGTATCAGGCAGGCGAGGTGCTTGGCGGCGGCGACCTGTTCGTGGCCCAGCATCTGATCGATCTGATCGACGAGGCGGGTTACCTGACGACCGAACTCGCCGACGTGGCCAGCCGCCTGGGCGTGCCGCTGGAGGCTGTTGAGCGCCTGTTGAGGGTCATCCACACCTTCGACCCCACGGGCGTCGGCGCCCGAAACCTCGCCGAATGCATCGCGCTGCAGGCGCGAGAGGCCGACCGCTACGATCCCGCGATGGCGCGCCTGATCGACAACCTCGATCTCGTCGCGCGCGGCGATCTCGCCCGGCTGAAGCGGATCTGCGAGGTCGATGACGAGGACATGGCCGACATGATCCGCGAGCTGCGCGGCTATGATCCGAAGCCCGGGCTCCGCTTCGGCGGGGAGCCGATGCAGGCGGTGACGCCCGACCTCCACGTGCGCCGCACACGGGGCGGCTGGATCGTGGAGCTCGACAGCGCCACCCTGCCGCGCGTGCTGGTCAACCGGCGATACCATGCAGAGCTGTCGTCGGGTCCGCAGGACAAGGCCTCCAAGGCGTGGCTCGGCGACATGCTGGCCAGCGCCAACTGGCTGGTGAAGGCGCTGGACCAGCGGCAGAAGACGATCATCCGCGTCGCGACCGAGATCGTGCGCCAGCAGGAAGCGTTCTTCCTGAAAGGCGTCGCGCATCTTCGCCCGCTGACGCTGCGGCAGGTCGCCGACGCGATCGAAATGCATGAATCGACTGTCAGCCGGGTGACGTCGAACAAATATCTCAGCTGCGCGCGCGGGCTGTTCGAGCTCAAATACTTCTTCACCTCGGCGATCCAGTCCGCCGACGGCGGCGATGCCGTGTCCGCCGAAGCGGTGAAAAGCGCGATCCGCGGCCTCATCGCCAATGAAGGCGCCAAGATCCTCAGCGACGATACGATCGTCGAGCTGCTCAACGCCAAGGGCTTCGATATCGCCCGCCGCACCGTCGCCAAATATCGCGAGGCAATGGGGATCGGCAGCTCGGTGCAGCGGCGGCGCCAGCGGGCGCTCAGCGGCGGCTGAGCACCCTGGGGCCGCCGCCGCTCGCTCAGCCGACCAGTCGCCGCGGCACCTTCACCTTCATGTCCAGCAATTGCTGCGCCTTGCCCTTGGCCAGCGCATCGAGCCGCAGGCTGGCGAACTGCCCCCCGCCCAGCGACTGGATGCAATGCAGGTTGATCGCATTCATCCCCGGCAGCTCGTACCGGCGAACCTCGGGATGGCTCGCCCCTTCGAACTCATGCGCGAAGAACGCCTGCACCGCGTCCTCGGTCAGCCCGGCGCGGATCCACGGCAGATATTCCGGCCGCCGCGCGATCACGCCGACGTTGAACGCATTGCCCTTGTCGCCCGAGCGGGCCCAGGCAAGGTCGATCAGCTGAACCTCGACCATCTCCTCGTCAGCGCCAATCGCCGGCGCCTCATCATCCACCTGCGGCCGCGCGATCATCGCCGGATCGAACGGCGTCGCCGGCGCCGGGTTGGCAACGGTGATCGTCTCCCCGCCCAGCGACACGCTGGCGTTCACCGACGCTCCATCGACCAGGAACGAAAACACCTGCGCCACCGGCGAGATCGTCGGCCGGGCGCCGAACCACCCGGTCGAACCCACGCTCATCGACGTGGTGGGCGAATCAAACTCACGCATCATGATGCCGAGCGCCTCGGCATCCTCATGCTCCGCCCCGATCCGCGCGATCACCTCGCGCGTCGCGGACAGCGCCGGATTGGCCTGCGCGCCATAGCTCGCCTCGGTCCCCAGCAATTCGACCCGCGTATCGCGCAGCGGCGGCAGGTTGCGCCCGCGCAGCATCTCGCCAACGCGGGTCAGCACCGCTTGTGCCTGCGCCTGCGCCTTCTTCGCCGCGTCGCGCCCGACCACCGGCATGATGCCGATAAAGCGATGCCCGTTCTCAAACGTGACGCAGGTCTTGAGCTTGCCGGTCGGCGGATAACCCCTGGCGTTGGACACGCGCACGCGGTGCTCGCCCTCTTCGGTGACGCTCAGCTGCGAGAAATCGCACACCACGTCGGGCAGCGCATAGGCCTGCGGATCGCCCACTTCGTACAGGATCTGCTCGGCAACGGCGGCTGCCGAGACGAGCCCGCCCGTCCCCTCCGGCTTGGTGACGATGAAATCGCCGTTCTCATGGCACTCGATCACCGGATAGCCGATGTGCGCCCAGTCGAGCACTTTCTCCCAGTCGGTGAACAGCCCGCCGGTCGCCTGCGCGCCGCATTCGATCACATGTCCCGCCAGCGATCCCGCCGACAGCCGATCGTGATCGTCCGGCCCCCAGCCGAATTCATGCATCAGCGGGCCGAGTGTCAGCGCGCTGTCGACCACGCGCCCGGTGATGACCACCTCCGCACCCGCCGCCAGCGCCGCCGCGATCGGCCCCCCGCCAAGATAGGCGTTGGCGGTCCACACCTTCTTCGGATCGGGAAAGGGCGCGTCGTTGAACATCTCGACCACGCCGCCCGCGGCGAAGTCGGGAACTCGCCCGATCAGGTCATCGCCGGTGACGATTGCGGTCCGGAAGGAAAGCCCGGCTTCCGCGGCAAGCTCCTCCATCCGCGCGCGGCAGGCCTGCGGGTTCACGCCACCCGCGTTCGTCACGATGCGGACGCCCTGTGCCTTGAACTCGCGCAGATTGTCCTTCCACACCCATTCGGTGAAATCGCGCGCATAGCCCTGGTCCGGGCGCACCTGCTTCAACTGGCCCAGCGGCGCCATTGTGGCTTCCGCCAGATAGTCGAGGATCATGTAATCGAGCTTGCCGCCTGCCAGCAATTGCGGCGCCGCGACCGAACTGTCCCCGAGGAATCCGCCCGCACCGCCGATCCTGACCACCTTGGCCATCTCACTCTCCCGCTTGTTTTGCGGAGAGCCGTAACGGAAAGCGGCACGCAGGCAAACCGCCCCTCCCCGCATTGCGCAGGGAGGGTGGTGTCACTCAGTCGGCGAACGGATCGCGGACCAGGATCGTGTCCTCACGCTCCGGGCTGGTCGACACCAGCGTGACCGGGCAGTTGATCAGCTCCTCGACACGGCGAATGTATTTGATCGCCTGCGCCGGCAGGTCGGCCCAGCTGCGTGCGCCGGCCGTCGACTGCGACCAGCCTTCCATCGTCTCGTAGATCGGCTCGACCGCGGCCTGATCGGCCGCGTGCGACGGGAAATAAACCAGCGTCTCGCCGCGCAAGCGATAGCCGGTGCAGATCGAGATCGTCTCGAACCCGTCGAGCACGTCCAGCTTGGTCAGCGCGATGCCGGTGATGCCGCTGACCGCTGCGGACTGGCGCACCAGCACCGCGTCGAACCAGCCGCAACGGCGCTTGCGTCCGGTGACGGTGCCGAACTCATGCCCGCGCGTTCCCAGCCGCTCGCCGGTCTCATTGTCGAGCTCGGTCGGGAACGGGCCGGAGCCGACACGCGTGGTGTACGCCTTGGCGATACCCAGCACGAAGCCGACCGCACCCGGCCCGAGGCCGGAGCCGCCCGCCGCGGTGCCCGCGATCGTGTTGGACGAGGTGACGAACGGATAGGTGCCGTGATCGATGTCGAGCAGCACGCCCTGCGCGCCTTCGAACAGGATGCGCCGGCCGGCGGCGCGTGCCTCGTTCAGGTCACGCCACACCGGCTTGGCGAAGGACAGGACGAAGTCCGCAATCTCGCGCAGGTCGGTCAGCAACCGCTCGCGATCGATCGGCGGCTCGCCGAATCCGGCGCGCAGCGCGTCGTGATGCGCCGTCAGGCGGTCGAGTTGCGGATCGAGATCGTCGAGATGCGCGAGGTCACACACGCGCAGCGCGCGGCGGCCGACCTTGTCCTCATACGCGGGGCCAATGCCGCGGCGGGTGGTACCGATCTTGCCGGCGCCGCTCGCATCCTCGCGCAGCCCGTCGAGATCGCGGTGGAACGGCAGGATCAACGCGCAGGTATCGGCGATGCGCAGCGTGTCGGGCGACACCATCACGCCCTGCCCCGACAGTTTCTCGACCTCGGCCTTCAGCGCCCAGGGATCGAGCACCACGCCATTGCCGATCACCGATGGCGTGCCACGCACGATACCCGACGGCAGCAGTGACAGCTTGTAGACGTTTTCGCCCACGACCAATGTGTGGCCGGCATTGTGGCCGCCCTGGAAGCGGACGACCATGTCGGCACGCTCGGCCAGCCAGTCGACGATCTTGCCCTTGCCCTCGTCACCCCATTGGGCGCCGATCACCGCAACATTCGCCATGGATACAATACTCCCCCTGCCGGGATGATCCTGGCCGCCCTTCGACAGGACTCGGCGACCAGAAGGGTCCATAAATGCGCCGCGCCGGTAGCCGTGGCGCGACGCCGCTGTCAACCAGCCAACGGCCGGGCCTCACCATCAACGAACAGGTGGGTGCACAGTTGCGCTTCGGGCGTGTCACCGGCGGCAAGCGCGGCAACCGTCGCCCAGCCGGCAGAACGCATCGCGGCGCCATCCGCTTCCGACGTGCCGAGCGGCAGGAACAATCGCCGGCGCTTGCCCGCGCTATCGCCAGCGATCGATGCGGCGAACAGCGAGAAGCCGGTCGCCGCCTCCTCCGCGCCATCCTCATGCATCAGCGTGTAGGTACCGCCCCGCCCGACCTCGCGCGTCGCCCCTTGCGCGAACAGCGAGAAACCAAGCCAGGTCTGATATTCGAAGCCATGCCGCTCGGTCGGATCCAGCGTCAGCGTGGCGCGGCCGCCAAGCGCCCTCGAAATCGCCTCCAGCCCGTCGAGTCGCGATGACAGGACGCCAGCACTGTCGAACGCCCGCAGCCGCGCAATCGCCGCGTCGAACGGCCCCGCCGCCTCGATCAGCGGCAGATATTCCGGCGCCAGCGCCGCGACGGCGCCCGCATCCTTGGCATCCAGCCGGTCGCGCAACTGCTCGACATCGCTGACCGGCAGCGGACCGGACGACAGCGTCTCGACCAGGTCGGGCAAGGTGAAGTCGACCGACACGCCGGTCGCGCCCGCCGCCGCCAGTGCCTCGACTGCCACCGTCACGACCTCGCGCGCGGCGGCGACCGAATCGAGGCCGATCAGCTCGCACCCGATCTGCCGCGCCTCGCGATCGGGCTGCAATGCCCCGCCGCGCAGCTTCAGCACCGACCCGGCATAGCTCAGCCGCACCGGGCGCGGGTGGTGCGCCATGCGCGTCGCCGCGATCCGCGCGACCTGCGCCGTGATGTCGGGGCGGATCGCCATCGTGCGCTGGCTGACCGGATCGACGAAGCGAACCGCATCGGCGAGGCCGCCGTCCTTCAGGCGCGAGGCGAGGCTATCGGCAAATTCCGCCAGCGGCGAGTCGACCCGCTCATAGCCATAGGAATGGGCGACCGCGAGCACGCGCGATTCGACCGCCGCCGACGCATCGGCATGCGGCGGCAGGCGATCGCGAAACCCCTCGGGGAGCAGCGTCGTCATCTTACGCGCTCGCCCCGATCAGATCGGCGCACGGGAAAGGAGCAGTCGACAGCACCACGGCGATCATCTGAAAGGCACCTCGTTCAAATTCATCATCCTGCGCAGCGCACCGCCGCGCGATGACGCGAAAGCATGGCCGCCCGACCAAAGCGATCGGGCGACGTCGCGCGCCTCGTTGCCCGCACGGGTGCCGCCGTCAACCTCGATGATGCGCGCGCCTGTATTGGGCGCCCGCGGGGGGCCGAAAAACCGATCCGGCCGCGACACCAGGTGCCGCGGCCGGATCATCGCCGAAATGATGCCAGGCGCGGCCATTCTTCTCCGGAAGAAGGCCGCGCTGGCTCCGGGCAAAAGGGCTTAGAAGCGAAGCCCCATCGCGGTCTTCACCCCCGGCAGCGCCTTCACGGTCGCCAGCAGTTCCGCCGTCACCGGCTGGTCCACCGACAACAGCAGCACCGCCTCGCCACCCGCCTGACGGCGGCCGAGATGGAAGGTGCCGATGTTCACCCCGGCCTCGCCCAGCGTGGTGCCCAGACGGCCGATGAATCCCGGTGCGTCCTCGTTCACGACGTACAGCATCGCGCCGGTCAGATCGGCCTCGACCTTGATGCCGAACAGCTCGACGAGGCGCGCGGCCTGATCGCCGAACAAAGTGCCCGCGACCGAACGCTCGCCATCCGCGGTGCGGACCGAGACGCGAAGCAGCGTGTGGTAATCGCCCTCACGCTCGGTGCGGATCTCGCGCACTTCCATGCCCCGCTCGCGCGCGAGCAGCGGCGCGTTGACCATGTTCACCGTGTCGGTCTGCGTGCCGAGGAAGCCCTTCAGCACCGCGCTGGTCAGCGGCTTCGGGTTCAGCTCCGCCGCGGCGCCTTCCATGTGGATCGAGATGCGATCGATCGCGCCATGCGCCAGCTGGCCGACGAGGCTGCCGAGCTTTTCGGCAAGGCTCATGTAGGGCTTCAGCTTGGGCGCTTCCTCGGCCGTCAGGCTGGGCATGTTGAGCGCGTTGGTGACGCCGCCCGACACGAGATAGTCCGCCATCTGCTCGGCCACCTGAATGGCGACGTTCACCTGCGCTTCGGTGGTCGACGCGCCGAGGTGCGGCGTGGAGATGAAGTTCGGCGTGCCGAACAGCGGGCTTTCCTTCGCCGGCTCAGTGACGAACACGTCGAGCGCCGCGCCGCCGATATGGCCGCTGTCGAGGCCCTGCTTCAGCGCCGCCTCGTCGATCAGGCCACCGCGCGCGCAGTTGATGATCCGCACGCCCTTCTTGGTCTTGGCGAGATTCTCGGCCGACAGGATGTTGCGCGTCTGATCGGTCAGCGGCGTGTGCAGCGTGATGAAGTCGGCACGCGCCAGCAGCTCGTCCAGCGTGACCTTCTGCACGCCAAGCTCGATCGCACGCTCTTCGGTCAGGAACGGATCGTAGGCGACGACCTTCATCTTCAGCCCGAGCGCGCGATCGGCGACGATCGAGCCGATGTTGCCCGCGCCGATCAGCCCCAGCGTCTTGCCGGTGACCTCGACGCCCATGAAACGGTTCTTCTCCCACTTGCCCGCCTGGGTCGAGCGATCCGCCTCCGGCAGATCACGCGCCAGCGCGAACATGAGGGCAATGGCGTGCTCGGCAGTGGTGATCGAATTGCCAAACGGGGTGTTCATCACCACCACGCCCTTGGCGCTGGCCGCGGGGATGTCGACATTGTCGACGCCGATTCCGGCGCGGCCCACAACCTTCAGGTTGGTCGCCGCCTCGAGGATGTCCTTCGTGACCTTGGTCGAGCTGCGGATCGCCAGACCATCATATTGGCCGATCATCGCCTTCAGCTCGTCCGGCGTCTTGCCGGTGATCTCGTCCACTTCCACGCCGCGCTCGCGAAAGATCTGCGCGGCCTTGGGATCCATTTTGTCGCTGATAAGAACCTTGGGCATGGGATAGTCCTTTGCCTGCACCGTCGCCCCGGCCTGAAGCCGGGGCCCCGCCATCTGCGGCGCTACGGTGAGAAGAAGCGTGACCCCGGATCAAGCCCGGGGTAACGCAAGGGAGTGGGTGGTCTCAGGCCGCCTTGGCCGTCGCGTAGGCCCAGTCGAGCCACGGGCCGAGCGCGACAATGTCCGCGGTGTCGACCGTGGCGCCGCACCAGATGCGCAGGCCCGGAGGGGCATCGCGATAGCCGCCGATGTCATAAGCGGCGCCCTCTGCCTCGAGCAGCGAGACCATCTTCTTGATCACCGCTTCCTCGGCATCGACCGTCAGGCAGACGCTCGTGGTCGAGCGCGAGGCTGGCTCGGCCGCGAGGTGCCCGAGCCAGTCGCGCGCGGCAACAATCTCGTCGAGCGCCTTGGCGTTCGCATCGGATCGCGCGATGAGGCCGTTCTCGCCCAGCGACTTTGCCCATTCGAGAGAGAAGATCGCGTCTTCAACCGCCAGCATCGAGGGGGTGTTGATTGTCTCGCCCTTGAACACGCCCTCGGCGAGCTTGCCCTTCGAAACGAGGCGGAACACCTTGGGCAGCGGCCAGGCCGGCGTGTAGGTTTCAAGCCGCTCGACCGCGCGCGGGCCAAGGATCAGCACGCCATGCGCGCCTTCGCCGCCCAGCACCTTCTGCCAGGAGAAGGTGGCGACATCGATCTTGTCCCACGGCAGGTCGTACGCGAACACGCCGCTGGTCGCGTCGGCGAAGGACAGGCCCTCGCGATCGTCAGCGATCCAGTCGCCGTTCGGCACGCGAACGCCGCTGGTGGTGCCGTTCCAGGTGAACAGCACGTCGTTCGACCAATCGACCTGGCCGAGATCCGGCAGCTGGCCGTAATCGGCGCGGATGACGGTGGGGTCGATCTTCAGCTGCTTGACGGCGTCCGTCACCCAGCCTTCGCCGAAGCTCTCCCAGGCAAGCGCGGTGACGGGGCGGGCGCCCAGCATCGTCCACATCGCCATTTCGAAGGCACCGGTGTCGGAGCCCGGAACGATGCCGATGCGGTGCGTGTCAGGCAGCTTCAGCAGCTCGCGCATCAGATCGATGCAATATTGAAGGCGCTGCTTGCCGATCTTGGAGCGGTGCGAACGACCGAGCGTGGCATCGGCCAGCTTGGCGGCATCCCAGCCCGGCGGCTTTGCGCAGGGGCCCGAGGAAAAATAGGGTCGCGCCGGTTTCGTGGCGGGTTTCGCAGGCGCAATGGTGGCGTCGGCGAGCGTCGTATCAGTCATGTCTGACTCTCCTTACAGAGAGCACGCGCGGCGTTGGGACCGCGTGGCCCGCCGACGGCTCTAGTGAACCGGGGACAACGTGGCAACCGCGATAAAGTGCGATCGACTCGCTTCGTCCTCTGCTACCCACCATTCAACCTGCGCGCCCCAACCACCGCTTTTCCTGAGCGACAAAACCGGCAAGAAAAGAGCGGCGCGTCAAACAGTTCATCGCGATCGGGGGAAGTGTTGCGTACCTTCATCATGCTCGCGCTGGCGGCGAGCCTCGCCGCGTGCGGCCGCTCGGAGCCGCCGGCGCGGTCCGATCGGCGCACCCCCGCGCCGCGAATCGAGGGGCCATCGTCACGCGAAACCGCGCAATGCCACCGCGACCTGCGCGAGATCGGCGTTGCTTATGAACCGCTGCCCGATCGCCAGTTCGGGCCCGGCTGCGGCGTAATCGGCACAGTGAAGCTGCTCGACATCGGCGTGCCGACAACAAACCTTGGCGCCGTGCGATGCGGCGCGGCGCGCACCTATGCGCGGTGGGCGCGCAATGCCGTTGCGCCCGCGGCTTACCAGATACTGGGCAGCGAACTGGCAAAGATCGAAAGCATGGGCACATACAATTGCCGCAACGTTGCCGGCACCGGTCGCCGCTCCGGCCATTCGGTCGCCAATGCGATCGACATCGGCGGTTTCGTTCTGAAGGACGGGCGGCGGATTACCGTGCTCAACGACTGGAACTCGCCCGATCCTGCCATCCGCCAGTTCATGCGCACGATCACTGCGTCCGCCTGCCGCCGGTTCGGCACGGTGCTTGGCCCAAACTATAACAGCGCCCATCGCAACCACTTCCATCTGGAGGACGACAAGGCCAATTTCTGTCGTTAAAGGCCGACGAAATGACAGAAACCCGCGTACCGAGCCGCACCTTTCCCCGTGCGCGCCAGGATGCCGAGTCGGCCAAGACCGGCATCTCCACCCCCCAGACCGAAAACCCGGCTTACCGCCTCGCCTTCCAGGACATGGACTTCCTGCTGCGCGAGGATCTGCGGCCGGTGCGTTTTCAGCTGGAGCTTTTGAAACCCGAACTGCTGCTGGAAGAGGCCCATATCGGGTCCACGTTCGTGGTGTACGGCTCCGCACGCATCCCCGAGCCGGAAAAGGCGCAGGCGATGCTGGAGATGGCCGATCCCGAGCATCGCCACATCGCCGAGCGACTAGTCGCCAAGTCCAAATATTACGACATGGCGCGCGAGCTCGCCCGACTCGCCAGCAACTTCCCGCGCGACGAACAGGGCAAGCGGCACTTCGTCGTGTGCTCGGGCGGCGGTCCGTCGATCATGGAAGCCGCGAACCGCGGCGCGGCGGACGTTCACGCCGAATCAATCGGCCTGAACATCGTCCTGCCGCACGAACAGGCGCCCAATCCCTATGTGACGCCGTCACTGTCGATGCAGTTCCACTATTTCGCGCTGCGCAAGATGCACTTCCTGCTGCGCGCGCGTGCCTTGGCCGCCTTCCCGGGGGGCTTTGGCACCTTCGACGAACTGTTCGAGCTGCTGACCCTGATCCAGACCGGAAAGGTCGCGCCCATCCCCGTGCTGCTGTTCGGCCGCGAATTCTGGGAGCGCGTGGTGAACTTCGACGCACTGGTAGAGGAAGGCGTGATCTCCGAACGTGATCTGGGCATCTTCACCTATGTCGAAAGCGCGGCCGAGGGCTGGGCGGTCGTCCAGCGCTTCTACCAGGAGCGGGCGGACAAGGAAGCAACCGCCGCCTGACGGCGCGGGCTGATCGATCAGCCCGCGCGCTGCAACAACAGGTCGCGCGCGGCATTCAGCGCGCGCGCCTGTTCGGGCGAGCCACCACGATCGGGATGCGCTTCCGCCATCAGACGGCGATGCGCCGCGCGGATCGTTGCCTCATCCGCCTGTCGGTCCACCCCCAGCAAGCGTCGCGCCGCCACTGCATCCCCCGGCTCAGCCATCACCACCCGCCGCTTGACCGACTTTCCGCCCCAACCATTCTTCCACAATCGCCACCCGGCATAAGCGACCAGCAGCGCCAAGATGAGCTTCAGCATCACGCGACGAGCGGCGTGGCGGGTTCAGGCAGCGACAATCCCGACATCATCTCGCGCAGTTCCTGCCGCGCGGCGACATGGCCCAGCCCCATGCCGCCAAAATCCTTGGTATCCAGCATCGTCAGCCCCGACGGGAACAACTCGCGATAGATCACACGCTCGCCAAGGCCAGGGATGATGCGAAAGCCGACCCGCTTCGCCAACTGGTCGAGTGCTTCGGACACGCGCCGCATGTTACGCGCCTCGATATGCTGCAAGCGGTTGCGCAGCACGACCCAGTCGATCGTTGACCCGTCGGCCTTCGCCCGCGCCTTGCGCGCATCCCAGATCAGTTCGGAGTAGAAGCTCGGCCGCGTGACCTTGAACGTCTCGGGATGGACTTGCCCGATCAGATCGAAATCGACGAAGCTGTCGTTCATCGGTGTCACCAGCGTGTCTGCCCGCGTCGCGGCGGCACGTGCATATGGATCGTCACGTCCCGGTGTATCGATCACCAGAAAGTCGCTGTCGCGCAGCATGTCCTCGTACGCTTCCTCGAAATCCTCGTGCGCCGTCCGATAGCGCGGGATCATCAGCGCCGATCCGGTGCGACGAACCGTCTCGGCCCGGTTGTCGAGATAGCGTCCCATGGTGCGCTGGCGATGATCGAGATCAAGGCAGGTGACGCGCGCGCCCCGCACGGACAACGCAATCGCTACGTGAACGGCGGTGGTCGACTTGCCCGTCCCGCCCTTCTCGTTAGCGAACACGATCACGTGAGTATTGTCGGAACCGGTCGGCAAATCGTCGCATCCTTTGTTGATCGCGTCCACCGATCCCCATAGATGCCCGCCCGTTCCGTTTCGAGTGGAGTTTCATCGGCGTGCAGACTGTCCGTGACCTGAACGAGCTGCGCGCCGCAATCGCCGCCTTCCGTGCAGAGGGTGCGCGCATCGCGCTCGTGCCTACCATGGGGGCGCTTCACGCCGGGCATATCGCATTGATTGACGCGGCAAAGCGGGCCGGGACCAAGGTTGTTGCCTCGATCTTCGTCAACCCGACGCAATTTGGCCCGAACGAGGATCTGGCGCGCTATCCCCGGCGCGAGGCCGCCGATTCGCGGATGCTGGTAGAGGCGGGCTGCGACCTGCTGTGGCTGCCGACCGTCGAAACCATGTACCCGGACGGCTTTGCGTCGACCGTCAGCGTCGCAGGCGTGAGCGAGACGCTGGACGGCGCGTCACGCCCCGGACATTTCGACGGCGTCGCGACGGTGGTGACGAAGCTGTTCAACCAGGTTTCGCCGGACGCCGCCTTCTTCGGCGAAAAGGACTACCAGCAATTGCAGGTGATCCGCCGGATGGTGAGCGATCTCGACTTCACGATCGACATCGTGGGCGTGCCGACGCAGCGCGATGATGACGGCCTGGCCCTGTCGTCGCGCAACATCTACCTCGACGAGGAAGAACGCGCCAAGGCGGTGGCCCTGCCCCGCGCGCTCGGCGTCGCCGCCCGCGCGATCGCCCGCGGCATCCCCGCAGAGGAAGCAGCAGCAGAAGCGCAGACGAGCCTCGTCGCAGCCGGGTTCACCGTCGATTATGTCACTTTGGTCGACGCTGAGACGCTGGCCGCCAACCCGGGCGCTGATCGCCCCCGCCGCCTGCTCGCCGCCGCCCGGATGGGACAGACCAGGCTGATCGACAACATTGCTGTCACGCTCGACTGAGCGCGTTAACCATTTTGATACACGAATCGCGCCAATGTCGCCGCATGGGGACATGAACATGGGGCGAGGGAAATGGGTAACAGTCTCGAAAGTGCGCGTTTTCTGATCAACAGCCGGCTCAGCGATGCGCTGCGCGGCGATGATGATGCCTGCTACGATTTGGGCGTTGCCTATTCCACCGGCACCAACGGCGCGGAATACGACCTGATCGAAGCCCACAAATGGTTCAATCTGGCCGCCGTCGCCGGACACGTCGCGGCCCAGGCAGCCCGCGCCGAAATCGCCGATGACATGCCGGCCCGCGACATAGCGGTGGCCCAGCGCGCGGCCCGTGCGATCATCGCCCAGGCGCAGCGCCGCGCCGCCTAGCGCCGTCGCTTCAGGGGCGCGCGTAGCACCTGCGGACCTGCCGCTCGCTCAGCGATCCCGGCCGGCGACGAAGCCGTCATAGGGACCGCACGTTTCCGGATCCTTGCGGCAGCGCTTCTGCCACTCGCGCCGCTCCTTGCCTTCGCGCGCTTCGGCCTTGCGCATCTTGCGGCCGTAATTGCGGTCGGCCTCCTCCTGACTCGTGGTGGACCAGTCGACCACCTTCCCGGCTGCCTTGAACGGCGCCGTCACGACGCTCGCGGCTGTGCGAACGCAGCCGCCAGTGGCGAGCGGGATGATCGCGGCCGCCGCGATCAGAATTGTTTTACGCATCACTTCACTCCCCGCGCCTGATCGCGCACCTTTACGCCTGTTGCGGGAAAATCGGTGAAGAATCCGTCGATACCAAGGCGAAGCGCTGCCGAAATCTCGGCGGCCAAGTCACCGTGGCCGCGCGGGTTGATCCCTTGTCGATAGGGGACGGGAAGGAAGTAATTCTCCGCGCGGTACGTCCAGGGATGGACGCGCAGGCCGGCTGCATGGGCGTCGCTGACCAGCCTGGTCGGCGCTGAGCCATCCCAAAGCATCGCCTTGTTAGGCCCAATGCCCCACGCGTAGCCCGCTACCGCATTCAACCCGGCCGACGTCATCATCGCGGCATAGCTTGGCGCGGCGCCATCCGCCGGCCCGCCCTTCCCATCGACCAGCTGGATCAGCCGCACACTCGTCATGCCCTTCAGCCGCTCGAGGTTCGCGACCTCGAACGACTGGATGAACACTGGCGCATCGGCGCTGTCCCATCCGGCACGGCGCAGCGCCTCCACCAGCGGAGCGTCCGTCCCCTTGCCGATCGATGCGAAATAGGTCGGATGCTTCGTCTCGGGGTAGATCCCCACGCCGTGCTTCTTGGCCAGCGCGATCACCTCGTCGAAGGTCGGGATCGTCTCCGTGCCGTCATAGTCCCGGTTGCCCGGTCGCATCAGCGGCAGCCGCTCCTTGGCGCGCAATGTCTTCAGCTCCGCGACCGTGAAATCCTCGGTGAACCAGCCGGTCAGTTCCTTGCCGTCGATCGTCTTGGTCGTGCGGCGATCGGCGAATTCCGGATGGTCCGCGACGTCGGTCGTCTCGCTGATCTCATTCTCGTGGCGCGCCACCAGCACACCATCGCTGGTCGGCACCAGATCGGGCTCGATCACATCCGCACCTTGCGCGATCGCGAGTTGATAGGCGGCAATCGTGTGCTCCGGGCGCTCTCCGGAAGCACCGCGATGAGCAATCACAATCGGTGACGACAAGGAAGGAACGAAAGTCATCGGCTCCATTTGCGACGTGGATCCACAAGCTGCCAGCGCCATAACAAGAATTATCGGGATATACTTGGATCGTCTCGGCGAGTGGCGCATAGTATCGCCATGCGCTTCACCATCAACGGCAGCAAGCGCGAGGCCGATCCCGACATCCGCGCCTCGCTCCTCGACGTCCTCCGCGAGGAGTTTGCCCTGACGGGCACCAAGAAGGGCTGCGATCATGGCCAGTGCGGTGCCTGCACAGTGCTGGTCAACGGGCGGCGGATCAATGCGTGTCTCACGTTGGCCGTGATGCACCAGGATGATGACATCCTGACGATCGAGGGGCTCGGCAGCGCCGATGCACTTCATCCGATGCAGGCGGCGTTCGTCCGCCATGACGGCTATCAATGCGGCTATTGCACGCCGGGGCAGATCTGCTCGGCGGTCGGCATGCTGGATGAAGTGGCCAGAGGCTGGCCCAGCCATGCCACCGACGATCTTTCCGCCCCGGCGCTGGATGATGCGGAGATCAGCGAGCGGATGAGCGGCAACATCTGCCGCTGCTCCGCCTATCCCAACATCGTCGATGCCATCCGCGACGTACATGCGCAGGAGCAGGAGGCGTGAAGACCTTCGACTACACCCGCGCGGAGAGCCCCGAAGCCGCCGTTCGCGCCGGCGGCCGCTTCATCGCTGGCGGCACCAATTTGCTCGACCTGATGAAGCTGCAGGTGGAAACGCCGGAAAGGCTGGTCGACATCAGCCGGCTCGATCTGAATACGATCGAGGAACAGGACGGCGGCCTGCTGATCGGCGCATTGGTGCCGAACAGCGATCTTGCCGCCGACCCGCGCGTCATCGCCCTGTATCCGGCGCTCAGCCGCGCGCTGCTTGCCGGCGCCTCGGGCCAGCTCCGCAACAAGGCGACCACTGGCGGCAACCTCCTCCAGCGCACCCGCTGCTATTTCTTCTACGACACCCACGCCGCGTGCAACAAACGCGACCCCGGCAGAGGCTGCGATGCGATCGACGGGTTCAACCGAATCCACGCGATCCTCGGCACCAGCGACCAGTGTATCGCTACCCACCCTGGCGACATGCCCGTCGCGATGCGGGCGCTCGACGCGACCGTCGTCACGCTGAAGCCCGACGGCGATCGCCGCCGCATCCCGCTCGGCGATTTCTACTGCCTGCCCGGCGACACGCCGCATATCGAGACGGTGCTGGAACCGGGCGAACTCATCACCCACATCGCTCTTCCCGCCCCGCCCCCCGGCGCGCGGCAGCTTTACCGCAAGGTACGTGACCGCGCCTCCTATGCTTTCGCGCTGGTCTCGGTCGCCGGGGTCGTCGCGGTGGAGAACGGCACGATTACCCATGCGGCGCTCGCCTTAGGTGGCCTTGCACACCAGCCATGGCGCGATCCCGCGGTGGAGGCTGCGCTGATGGGAAAGCCGGCCGAACAAGCCACCTTCGATGCCGCCGCCGACGCGCTGCTCACCGGCGCCCGCGGCTTCGGCCACAATGATTTCAAGATCCCGCTCACCCGGCGCGTGCTCGTCACCGCGCTGCGTGACCTTACCGGGGAGCCGGCATGAACGATCTCGCGATGGACGCGCCCTATCGTCCCGCCGCCCTCGACCGCGCGCAGCAGGGCCTGCTCGGCAAGCCGATCGACCGCTACGAAGCACGCGAAAAGGTCAGCGGCGCGGCGCCCTATGCCTTCGAGCAGGCACCGGAAAACACCGCCTACCTCGCCGTCGTGCAGTCCAGCATCGGCCGCGGCCGGGTGACCGGCGTGGATGCGACCGAGGCAGAGGCTGCGCCCGGCGTGATCGCGGTCATCCATGGCGATCCGCGCATGCCGACCGGTGAGGGCAACTCGCGCGCCATGTCCGCGATCGGCAAGGACGAGGTGTTCCACTACGGCCAGGGCGTCGCCATCGTCGTTGCAGAGACGCAGGAGGCGGCCCGCGCCGCCGCCCGCCTCGTGGCCGTCAGCTACGAGGAATCGCCCGGCCGCTTCGACGCCGCCGACGTGGAGGTCCAGCAGGATCACAAGCTCGGCTTCCTTCCGCCGGTGAACCGCGGCGATCTCGACGCGGCGCTCGCCGCTGCCGAGGTGGTGATCGACCGCACCTATACGACCCCGATCCACTTCCCCGCCGCGCTCGAGCCGCATGCTACCACCGCCTGGTGGGAGGGCGACAAACTCATCGTCCGCTCCAGCAATCAGGTGATCGGCGCGGCCAAGTCCACGATCGCCACCGCGCTTGGCATCGACGCTGATCGCGTCCGCGTCGTCGCACCCTATGTCGGTGGCGGGTTCGGCGGGAAGACCGGCGTCGGCCCGGAGGTGATCTTCGCCGCCATCGCCGCGGAGAAAATCGGCCGCCCCGTGAAGGTCGCGCTCAGCCGTCGACAGACCGCCTATATGGTCCATCATCGCTCACCGACGACGCAGCGGCTGCGCATCGGCGCTGATCATGAGGGACGGATCAGCGCGATCGGCCATGAAAGCGTCGCCTATCAGAATGACGACAGCGCCTTTCTGGAGCCGGTGCCGTTCGGCACGTTGCCGCTCTACGCCGGCGAGGCACGCCGTTTCCGCACCGATCTTGCCCGGATCGACTTGCCCGCAACGGGCGCGGTGCGCGCGCCGGGCGAGGCGATCGGCACCTTCGCGGTCGAATGCGCGATGGACGAACTGGCCGAGGCGCTTGGCCTGGACCCGATCGAGCTGCGCCGTCGCAACGAGCCGCCCCGCGATCCCACCACCGGCAAGCGCTTCTCCACCCGCCGCCTGCTCGATTGCTACGAGGAGGGCGCGCGCCGTTTCGGCTGGGATCGGCGCGAGGCGACGCCCGGGAGCCGGCGCGAGGGCGAATGGCTCATCGGCATGGGCATGGCCGCGGCACTGCGCGGCAATTTCACCGTCAATGCCGAGGCCGAGGTGATCCTTGGCGATGACGGCCGCGCCACCGTGCGTACCGACATGACCGATATCGGCACCGGCACCTACACGGTCCTTGCGCAGACGGTCGGCGACATGCTCGGTCTGCCGATCGAGGCGATCGACGTCGTGATCGGCGACAGCGATCTGCCGCCAAGCGCCGGCTCCGGCGGCTCGTTCGGCGCGGGCAGCGCCTGCGCCGCCGCCGCGCTCGCCTGCGAGGACATTCTGGCCGAGCTCGGCCGCCGCATGAATGCGGCGCCGGAGGACATGCGCCTCAAGGACGGCGTCGTCGCCGCCGGCACCCGTACCAGTCCGCTTGCCGATCTCGTCCGTGGCTCGCCGATCGCCGCCAAGGGCAAGACCTCGCCCGGCAAAGAATCGCAGGCGACCAGCCAGGCAAGTCACGGCGCGCAATTCGCCGAAGTCGCGGTCAACGCCGTCACCGGCGAGGTGCGCGTGCGCCGGATGCTCGGCGTGTTCGATATCGGCCGCGTGCTCAACGTAAAGACCGCGAAGAACCAGATCGTTGGGGGCATGGTCTGGGGCCTTGCCTATGCGCTGAGCGAAGATGGCGTGGTCGACACCCGCAACGGTCGCTTCGTGAACCCCGATTTCGGCGAATATCACGTCGCCGTGAATGCCGACGTGCCGCAGATCGAAGCGTATTTCATCGAGGAAATCGACGATTCCGCCAATCCGGTCGGCGCGAAGGGCGTCGGCGAGCTCGGCATCGCCGGCTCGGGCGCCGCGATCGTCAACGCGATCCACAATGCCACCGGCGTGCGCATCTACGACATGCCCGTGACGCTCGACAAACTTCTCCCTCATCTCCCACCGGTGTGATCCATGGCCGATAACGACAGCGTCCTCTCCGCGGCTCAATCGTGGAAGGGCGCCCGCATGGCGCTCGCCACGGTCGTCTCCACCTGGGGTTCAGCCCCCCGCCCCCGCGGCAGCCACATGCTGGTGCATGAGGACGGCCGCTTCGAAGGTTCAGTCTCCGGCGGCTGCGTCGAAGGCGACATCCTCGACACCGCAGCGCAGGTGATTGCCGGCGCGCCGTTTGCGGTGAAGAAATACGGCGTCGCCGACGCCAGCGCGTGGGAAGTCGGCCTGCCGTGCGGCGGCGAGATCAGCGTGATGGTGCAACCGGTCTCGGCAGAGGGGTTCGACCCCGAACTGTTCGACCGCATCATCGAGGCCCGCGCGGACGGCGAGTCGCTCACCGTCACCACCGACCTTTCGACCGGCCACAGCGACCTGCGCCCTGTCGAAACGGGCGAGATCTTCGCCAACCGCTACGATCCGCCCCGCCGGCTGATCGTTGTCGGCGCAGTGCAGATTGCCCAGTCGCTCGTCGGCCTCGCCCGCACGCTAGGGATCGAGACGGTAGTGGTCGACCCGCGCGGCCGCTTCCTCACCGAGGAACGCTTCCCCGATACGGCGCTCGACGATCGCTGGCCCGACGAGGCCGTCGAGGCATACAAGCCCGGGCCCTCGACAGCAGTGGTAACGCTCAGCCACGATACCAAAATCGACGACCCGGCGCTTGTCGCCGCACTCGCCGCCAATACCGGCTATGTCGGCGCGCTCGGCAGCCGCAAGAGCCACGCCGCGCGGCTGCAGCGGCTCGCGGAGGCCGGTGTCTCGGCCGATGATCTGGCGCGAATCGACGGTCCCGTCGGGCTCGATATCGGCGCGATCGGGCCGGCCGAAATCGCCCTCTCCATCGCCGGCGCGATGGTGAAGGCCTTCCATGATCGCGGCTGAGGACACCGCGCTCCTCCTGCTCGCAGCGGGCCAGTCGCGGCGCTTCGGTGCTGGTCCGAGCAAGCTAGACGCCGTGCTGGAGGGGCGACCGCTGGGTATCCATGTCGTGGAGACGCTAGCGGTTCTTCCCTTTCACGCCCGGCTCGCCGTCGTCAGGTGGAGCCTCATCGATTATGCCAGCCACGGCTATGCCACGATCGTGAATGACGATCCGGTGGGTGACATGGCGTCATCGCTGCGATTGGGCGTGCGGCGTGCCGCCGAAGTGAAGCCGCAGGCGCTGCTCGTCGTGCTGTCCGATATGCCCCGCGTCACCGCCGGTCACATCCAGCGACTACTGGCGGCGGCGGATGGACCCTCGGCTATCGTCGCCTCCACGGATGGCGACGCTCCACGCCCACCGGCCGTGTTCGGTTGCGCCCTTCTCCCACTGTTGGAACGCCTCTCCGGTGATAGTGGCGCCCGCGACATCATTCGCCGCGGGAAGCACGTTCATGCACCCGCGGAAGAGCTGGTGGACATCGATACGCTGGAACAATTGCGCTCACTGGCCTGATCGCCGGAGCAGCGCTGGGGCAGGAACGGCCAGCCAGGCGCGCGCCAGGATCGAGCCAGTCGCACGTTCCAGCCGGAAGGGAGCACATTAGTACCGCGCACCCTTCCGGTGGATAATCAATCAGGCAGCCTTGGGCCCGTCCTTGATCAGCTCGGCCAGCTCACCGCTCTCGTACATTTCCATCATGATGTCCGATCCACCGACGAACTCGCCGTTGACGTACAGCTGCGGGATCGTGGGCCAGTCCGAATAGGCCTTGATGCCCTGCCGGATCGCCTGATCCTGCAACACGTCGACGCTCTCGAAATCGGCGTTCAGATGCTGGAGGATAGCCACCGCCCGGCTGGAAAAGCCGCACTGCGGAAACAGCGGCGTGCCCTTCATGAACAGCACCACGGGGTTGTTCTTCACCACCGCGTCGATGCGGGCGTTGGTATCGTCAGTCATTCTTTGTCCTTCGCGTGAAGCGGCTGGCCGTTATTTCGGCACGCCCGTCGTCAACTGCAAGGCGTGTAGTACCCCGCCCATGCGACCACCCAGCGCGGCATAGACCGCCTGATGCTGCTTCACCCGCGACATGCCGGCGAAGGACGCCGCGGTCACCCGCGCGGCATAATGATCGCCGTCGCCGGCCAGATCGGTGATCTCGACCTCGGCATCGGGAATCCCCTCGCGGATCAACGCCGCGATTTCGTCCGCCGCCATGGGCACGTTATTGTGCTTCCATCAGCTGGCGGCGCGCCTCGACGGTCTGCTTGTCGAGCGCCTCACGCACCTCGGCCTCGCCGATGTCGACGCCAGCTGCGGTCAGATCCCCGACCAGCTTGCGGATCACGTCACCATCGCCCGCTTCCTCCAGGTCGGCGTGCACCACCGTCTTGGCATAAGCGTCCGCTTCCTCGGGCGTCAGCTTCATCAACCCGGCCGCCCACTGGCCAAGCAGGCGATTGCGCCGGGCGATGATGCGGAAGGCAAGGTCCTCGTCGCGCGCGAACTTGGTCTCGAAGGCGCGCTCGCGATCGTCGAATGTGGTCATGGCTGCTGCGTTGCTCCTATTTCAACCCGGGATAGGCAGCGCAGCGGCCCGACGCAATATTGCTGCTGCCTCAGCCGCCGCCGGCCAGCGCCGCCAGCAACAGCAATGCCACGATGTTGGTGATCTTGATCATCGGATTGACCGCCGGACCGGCGGTATCCTTGTACGGGTCACCCACGGTGTCGCCGGTCACGGCCGCCTTGTGCGCCTCCGATCCCTTGCCGCCGTAATTGCCGTCCTCGATATATTTCTTGGCATTGTCCCACGCGCCGCCGCCGCTGGTCATCGACAGCGCGACAAACAGGCCGGAGACGATCACGCCCAGCAGCATCGCGCCAAGCGCGGCGAATCCCGACGCCTGGCCATCCACCGCGGTCACCACGAAATACAGCACGATCGGCGACAATACCGGCAGCAGCGACGGTATGATCATCTCGCGGATCGCCGCGCGGGTGACCAGATCGACGGTGCGGCCGTAATTGGGCCGGCTCGTCCCCTCCATGATCCCGGGATTGTTGCGGAACTGGTCGCGCACTTCCTCGACCACCGCACCTGCCGCCCGGCCGACCGCGGTCATACCGAACGCCCCGAACAGATACGGCAGCAGCGCGCCGAGCAGCAGCCCGACGATGACGTACGGGTTGGACAGGCTGAAATCGACCGCGATGTCGGGAAAATAGGTCTGCAGGTCAGTGGTATAGGCGCCGAACAACACCAGCGCAGCCAGCCCGGCAGACCCGATGGCATAGCCCTTGGTCACCGCCTTGGTCGTATTGCCGACCGCGTCCAGCGCGTCCGTCTTGTGGCGAACCTCGTCCTCCAGGCCGGCCATCTCCGCGATACCGCCGGCATTGTCCGTCACCGGGCCATAAGCATCCAGCGCGACGACCATCCCGGCCAGCGCCAGCATCGAAGTGGCGGCAAAGGCGATGCCGATCACGCCTGCGAGCTTGTACGTCGCCACCACCGCGATCACGATCACCAGCGTCGGCAGCGCGGTCGCCTCCAGGCTGATCGCCAGCCCCTGGATGACGTTGGTGCCATGGCCGGTCTCGCTCGCCTTGGCGATCGACTTGACGGGGCGGTAATTGGTGCCCGTGTAATATTCCGTGATCCACACGATCAGGCCCGTCACCGCCAGGCCGATCAACATGCACCAGAACAGGTCCATGCCGGTGAATGCGTCCGCCGCCGGCGCGCCAGTGACCTCTGTCACGGTAAGATCGCCCGCCCCGCTGACGATCGTGTCGCTGGTCGCCTCAAGGAAGCCAGCGGCGCCAATCGGCACGTTCAGGTCGCCGAGCGTCAGCTGTGTGGCGACATAGATCGCCGGAATGGCGAGCAGCGCGGAGGTCCAGAACCCCTTGTACAGCGCGCCCATGATCGACCCCTTCGATCCCAGCCGCACCATGTAGGTGCCGATAATCGAGGTGATGATGCACACGCCGCCGACGATCAGCGGCAGGCTCATCAGGTTCATCAGTTCGGCGGGCGATGCCTGGATCAGCAGCGCGATCGAGATCATCGTCACGCCCAGCGTCACGACATAGGTTTCGAACAGGTCCGCGGCCATGCCCGCGCAATCGCCGACATTGTCGCCCACATTGTCGGCGATCACCGCCGGGTTGCGGGGGTCGTCCTCGGGGATGCCCGCCTCGACCTTGCCGACCAGATCGGCGCCGACGTCAGCGGCCTTGGTGAAGATGCCGCCGCCGAGCCGCGCAAAGATGGAAATGAGCGATGCGCCGAACGCCAGTGCGGTCAGCGCCTCGATGATCACGCGCGCGTTGGGCGCGTAGCCGCCCGGCCCGGTCAGATACCAGAAGAATCCCGCAATCGCGAGCAATCCCAGCCCCGCCACCAGCATCCCGGTGACCGCGCCGGAGCGGAACGCCATCGTCAATCCGCCCTGCAGCGTGCCCCGCGCAGCCTCTGCCGTACGAACGTTGGCGCGCACCGAGATATTCATGCCGACATAGCCGGCAACGCCCGACAGCACTGCGCCGATCAGGAACCCGACCGTCGAGAGGACGCCCAGGGTCGCAAAGATGATGACGGCGACGACCACGCCGACGATGGCAATCGTGGTATATTGGCGGCCAAGATAGGCCTTCGCCCCTTCCTGAATGGCGGCGGCGATGTCCTGCATCCGTTCATTGCCCGGAGAGGCTCGTAGGACTTGCTGGCTGGTGACGATGCCATAGACCACGGCCAGCAGGCCGCAGAGGATGGCGATATAGACCGTGGTCATCGCGTTCCTTCCCCTAACGTGGCCGATCGGCCCCGCCCCCGGGCGGTAACCGCCGGCCTCCTATGCTTATCGTTCTTGTATGACGGAGCGTAACCGTGCGGCAGGAAAGTGCAAGGCACCAATAATGGCCGGTTTTCGGGCAATCAGAGCGGCGTCCTGCCCGCAATGATGACTGATGATTTCCCGTCTTGACTGACGCTGGACTTTGATCGGTCAGGCGCGATGCTCGAAGCCGAGCCGCGGCGGCAGGGCAACAACCTCTCCGTTCTGGGTCAGGACCAGTCCCTTGCCCGCAGCAAAGCTGCCGATGCACGTCGCGATGCTGGTCGGCGCAACTTCCGGCGGCAGCGCGCACAAAAGCTGATAGTCATCCCCCGCCGTCGCCGCCGCCAGCACATCGTCACCGGCATAGCTGCGATAGGCGGTGGACAGCGGAACGCGATCGAGCGCGATGGTCAGGGCCAGCCCGCTCGCCGCCGCCATGCGCCAGCCGTCGATCAACAGCCCGTCGGACACGTCCATCATCGCATGCGCCAGCGGGGCGAGCGTCCGCCCTTCCGCAAGCCGCGGGCGCGGCCGGCGATAGGCGGCAATCAGCGCATCCGGGCCATCCCCCCGCTGGGCCGCCTTCAACCCCGCGCCCGCATCGCCGATCGTGCCCGTCACCCACAAACGGTCACCCGCCTTTGCGCCCGATCGCGCCGGGACCGCATCGGCCCGACCAAAAGCCGTCACCGTCAGCACGCGCGCCGCACCTTCGGGCAGCCCAACCGTGTCGCCGCCCAGCAATGGGCAGCCCAGCGCCGACAGGCAGGCGTTCAGTCCCGCAAGGAACGCCCGGTCCCAGCCGGTATCCGACAGCGGGTAATTCAACAGGATTCCGACCGGCTCCGCCCCCTTGGCGGCCAGATCCGACAAATTCACCGCCACCAGCTTCCACGCCACATCGCCAGGCGGATCGTCGGGCAGGAAGTGGACCCCCGCGATCATCGTGTCGGTGGTGATGACGAGGTCGCCCAGCCGTGCCACGTCGTCGCTCAGCCCCTGCGCCCCCTCATGCAGCGGCAGGCGGCGCAACGCGGCGATGAATTCGGCTTCCATCATGTCCTGGTCTCAAGCGCCGCCGGGCGGCCCAGCCGGGTCACGCCTCCAGCGCGCTGTCGCTCACGAACATGTTCCACTGCCGCTCATGCGCGAAGGTGGAAGGCTTGCCGTGCCCGGGGATGAACGCGGTCTCGCTGCCCAGCGGCCAGAGCTTGGTGACGATCGAGTTGATCAGCGTCTTGTGATTGCCCTGCGGCAGATCGGTACGGCCGACCGAGCCCTGGAACAGCACGTCGCCAACCTGCGCGAACTTGGACGGCGCGTGGTGGAAAATCACGTGCCCCGCAGTGTGCCCCGGCGTGTGATAGACGTCGAGCGTCAGTTCGCCCACCGTCACCGTGTCGCCATCCTCCAGCCAGCGATCCGGCTCGAACGGGACGCCGCGGATGCCCCAGTTGCGGCCATCGTCACCCAGCCGCGCCAGCCAGAAGCGGTCCTCCTCCTGCGGCCCCTCGATCGGCACGCCAAGCTCCTCGGCCAGCGGCTTCGCCTCGCCGGCATGGTCGATATGGCCATGGGTCAGCAGGATCTTCTCCGCCGTCACGCCAGCCTGCGCCAGCGCTGCCTTGATCTTGGGCAGGTCGCCACCCGGATCGATCACCGCCGCCTTCTTCGTCTTGGTGCACCAGATGATCGTGCAATTCTGCTCGATCGGCGTCACCGGGACGATCATCGCGCGCAGCGCTGGTTCGGTGGTCGCATCGGTCACGGGCATTTCCTCGAAAACTTGCGCTGGATGAGCGGCGCACATTGCTAGCCCGCAGATCGCCCTCACGGCAAGGCAGCAGCGTTGGCGCGGCGCACCAAGCGGGGTTGCCGCCATGGGCGGGGACGGGCATGGCGCCTTGTATGTCCCTCGCCGCACCCTTCGTGCTGCTCGACGATGCCCGGCCCGGTGGCGCGCCCGCACGCCTGTATCGCGATCCGGTGGCGATCATCGAAGCACATTCGGTGGATCAACTGGCGCCCGCGCTGACCAGCGTTCGCGAAGGCATCGCGGCGGGCCATCACGCGGCGGGCTTCATTGCCTATGAGGGCGGCGCCGCGCTGGAGCCGCATGTCGGGACGCTTCCCGCACCGGCCACCCCGCTCCTGTGGTTCGGCCTGTTCGCGGCGGTGGAGGAGCTATGCGCCCCCCACACGATCCTGCCCGCCCCGGACGGCGCATGGATCGGCGCGCTGGAACCCGCCATCTCGCGCGACGAATATGATGCGGCGCTGCGACAGGTGCTGGACCTGATCACCGCCGGCGACATCTATCAGGCGAACCTCACGTTCCGGGCGCGGGTGCCCTTTGCGGGCGATCCACTGGCGCTCTACGCCGCGGTGCGCACCCGCGCTGCTGCCGGATGGGGCGCGATCGTCGCCACCGGCGATCATCTGCTGCTCTCCTTCTCCCCGGAATTGTTCTTCCGCCTAGAAGGAGACACGCTCACCTGCCGGCCGATGAAGGGCACCGCGCGCCGCGATCCTGACCCCTCCCGCGACGACGACATCGCCGATGCGCTGGCCAGCGACGAGAAGCAGCGCGCGGAAAACCTGATGATCGTCGATCTGATGCGCAACGACCTGTCACGGGTCGCCGCCGCCGGCAGCGTTAAGGTACCTGCGCTCTTTGCGGTGGAGCGATATCCGACGGTTCATCAGATGACCTCCACCGTCACCGCACGGCTCGCCCCCGGGCGCGACGCGATCGACGTGCTGTCGGCCCTTTTCCCCTGCGGTTCGATCACCGGCGCCCCGAAGGTTCGGGCCATGCAGGTGCTTCGCGAGATCGAACATGCGCCGCGCGGCATCTATACCGGCTCGATCGGGGCGATCGATTCCGGCGGCGACGCGCAGTTCAATGTCGCCATCCGCACGCTGGAGATCGCCGCGGGTGCGGATCACGCGACGCTTGGCCTTGGCGGCGGGATCGTCGCTGACAGCCGCGCTGACAGCGAGTGGGACGAGGCACTGGCCAAGGGCGCGTTCCTGACGCACGGCCAGCGAACCCCCGACCTGATCGAGACGATGCGCTTCGATCCCGATGCGGGCATCCTGCTCGTCGAGCGGCATCTGGCGCGTATGAAGGCCAGCGCCGCCCGCCTCGGCTTCGTCTTCGACCGGCATGACGCCCGCAATGAACTGCAGGCGGCGACCTTCCGGTTGCGGGCACCTGCTCGCATCCGGCTGTTGCTGAGCCACAGCGGCCGGATCACGATCGAGGTCGCGCCTGCTCCGCCCCCGATCCCCCGAACATTGCACGTGGCGCTGGCACCCTTGCCGGTCGTCCCATCCGACTATCGGCTCCGCCACAAGACCAGCAGTAGACGCTTCTATGACGAGGCACGCCGCCGCGCCGGCGCTGACGAGGTGGTGTTCGTCGATCCGGACGGGTTCCTGACGGAAGGCAGCTTCACCAGCGTCTTCGTGGAACGTGATGGGCTGCTGCTCACGCCGCCGCTGGCGCGTGGCCTTCTTCCCGGGGTGCTGCGCGCCGAGCTGATCGACATCGGCCGCGCGGTCGAACACGAACTGACCGCTGATGATCTCGCGGCGGGCTTTCATGTCGGAAATGCGCTGCGCGGCCTCATGTCCGCGTTCGTGACAGTTGCGGAGCCGGGAGACGCCTCGCTATAGGCCGCGGCGCTTAAAGGAGCCGCCCCCATGAAGACGTCCGCCGCGCTCGATCGCATCAGCCCATCGCCCACGCTGGCGATCACCACCAAGGTGCAGGAGCTGAAGCGTGCCGGTATCGACGTCATCGGTCTGGGTGCCGGCGAGCCGGATTTCGACACGCCCGATTTCGTCAAGGAAGCGGCGATCGAGGCAATCCGCCGTGGCCAGACGAAATACACCAATGTCGACGGCACGCCCGAGCTGAAGGATGCGATCGTCGCCAAGTTCAAGCGCGACAACGGGCTCGACTACACCCCCGCCCAGATTAGCGTGAACGTCGGCGGCAAGCACACCTTGTTCAACGCCATGGTCGCGACCGTCGGCGAGGGGGACGAGGTGATTGTGCCGGCGCCCTATTGGGTCAGCTATCCCGATGTCGTGCAGTTCGCCGGCGGCACGCCGATCGTCGTCGCAGCGGGCCCGGAACATGGCTACAAGCTGACCCCGGCGATGCTGGAGGCCGCGATCACGCCGCGTACCAAGTGGCTGATCCTCAATTCGCCGTCCAACCCGACCGGCGCCGCCTATACCGCGGCCGAACTGAAGGCGCTGGGCGAGGTGCTGGAACGCCACCCCCACGTCTGGATCTTCGCCGACGATATGTACGAGCATATCGTTTATGACGATTTCCAGTTCGCCACGATCGCTCAGGTCTGCCCGTCGCTCTACGATCGCACGCTGACGGTGAACGGCTGTTCCAAGGCCTATGCCATGACCGGCTGGCGCATCGGCTTCGCTGGCGGCGCGCAATGGCTGATCAAGGCGATGGCGAAGCTCCAGTCGCAGTCGACCAGCAACCCCTGCTCGATCGCCCAGGCCGCGGCCGCGGCGGCGCTGAATGGCGACCAATCCTTCCTTGCGGAGCGCAATGCCGCCTTCAAGGCGCGCCGCGATCTCGTCGTCGGCATGCTGAACGACACGCCGGGCATCACCTGCCCGACGCCCGAAGGCGCATTCTACGTCTATCCCGAGGTCTCCGGCCTCATCGGCAAGACGACGCCCAAGGGGCAGAAGATCGAAACCGACAGCGATTTCGTCGGCTATCTCCTGGAGGAAGCGCGGGTCGCCGCAGTGCAGGGCGTGGCGTTCGGCCTCTCCCCGGCGATGCGCATCAGCTACGCGACCAGCGAGGAGATCCTTCGCGAGGCGTGCACCCGGATCCAGCAGGCGTGCGCCGCGCTGCGCTAGCAGCAATCTCGCGTCGACCAGCTTCAACAATCCGGCTCGGTCGGCGCACGAACGGACGTAAAAAAGGTTCCCGTAGGGAAACAGTTCCTTTCCTTGTTGACCATACAAGGGCAAGGGCCGCGTCCCTACATGCAAAACACGTGATGAACGGGGGCACCAGCCCCGGTTCAGGCGGTCGTGGCTACCACTGCGACGAACAGAAACGAGATACAGAGTACGCTTATGACCCGCCTCCTCAAGTCCAGCTTCCTGTGGCAGTTCGCCGGCGGGTTCCTGCTCGGTGCGGTCGGCCTGTTCACGCTCACGCCGACGACCGATCCGGTGACGGGCGCGCCGGTGGTCGAACAGGTTCGCTGATACGCTGACGACGGCCGTTACCCGGCCGTCACACGCCTGATACGAAGCTGCTATCAAAGCGTCATCGATCGGTGATCTGCCCGTAACCTGCCGCGGTTAGAGCTGCATGGCAGGGAGGGCCCGCCATGCCGACGACCGTCACGCTCGCCGACGTCACCGACCTTGCGGATTTCGCCAATTCGCGCCCCCATCTTCCCGAACGCGCCGTCGAACGGACGCGCTATCGCACCATCTGGATCAGCGATGTCCATCTCGGCACCCGCGGGTGCAATGCCGGGATGCTCATCGACTTCCTCGACCATGTCGACAGCGACACCATGTATCTGGTGGGCGATATCGTCGATGGCTGGCGGCTGCGGCGGAAATTCTACTGGCCGGCAGCGCACAGCGATGTCGTATGGCGACTGCTGAAACGCGCTGGGCGGGGGACGCGGATGATCTTCATCCCCGGCAATCATGATGAGGCGTTTCGCCAGTTCTGCGGCCTCGACTTCGGCGGCATCGCGATCCGCCGCAACGCTATTCACGTCACCGCCGACGGCCGTCGCCTGCTGGTGCTCCATGGCGACGAATTCGACGCGATCACTCTTGCGCATCGCTGGCTCGCCCATGTCGGCGACACTGCCTACAGCCTGCTAATGCTGGCCAATCGCGCGGTGAACGCCTTCCGTCGCCGCTTCGGGCTTCCTTATTGGTCGCTCAGCAAACATGCCAAGGCGCGCGTCAAGAACGCGGTCGCCTTCATTTCCCGCTTCGAGGAGATTGTCGCCGAGGCCGCCGGCGCGCGCGGGGTCGACGGCGTGGTCTGCGGCCATATCCACACCGCCGAGATGCGCACGATCGGCGACATCGCTTATTTCAACGATGGCGACTGGGTGGAAAGCGCCACGGCGCTGGTCGAGCATGTCGACGGGCGGATGGAGATCGTCCACTGGGCCGAGGTAATGGCCCGGCGCGAGGCGGCGGCCGTCCTCGCCATCGCAGCCTGAGCGCGCATCATGAAGATCGCGATCGTCACCGATGCCTGGGCGCCGCAGGTGAATGGCGTTGTGCGCACCCTCCAGTCGCTGGTCGGCGAGCTGACCACGATGGGCCACCATCCTTTGGTCATCGCGCCCGATGGCTTTCGCTCATTCCCCTGCCCCACCTATCCGGAGATCCGGCTGGCGGTGGCCAGCTCTCGCGCAGTGGGCAGCCGCATCGCCGCCTTCGGAGCGGAGGCGATCCATATCGCGACCGAAGGGCCACTCGGCTTCGCCGCACGCCGCTGGTGCCTCGACCGCGGCGTTCCGTTCACCACCGCCTATCACACGCAATTCCCGGATTATGTCGCCGCGCGCACCGGGTTGAGCCCGGCGTGGATCTGGCACCTTGTTCGCCGCTTCCACCAGCGCGCCGACGCCGTCCTTGTCTCGACCCCCACCATCCAGCACATGCTGGCCTCACACGGCATCTCGCACACGCTGCCCTGGGGCCGCGGCGTCGCGCGCGAGTTCACGCCGAACGGCGCTACGGACCGACACCTCGCCGCCCTGCCCCGCCCGGTCCTGCTGTACGTCGGCCGTGTCGCGATCGAAAAGAATGTCGCCGCCTTCCTCGCCGCCCCGCATCCGGGCAGCAAGGTGGTGGTCGGCGACGGCCCCGCCCTTCCCGACCTTCGCCACCGTTTCCCCAACGCACATTTCCTCGGCCCCCGCTTCGGCGAAGCGCTCGCCGCCTGCTATCGCACCGCCGACGTTCTGGTGTTCCCCAGCCGGACCGACACTTTCGGGTTGGTGATGATCGAGGCGCTGGCATGCGGGACGCCGGTGGCCGCCTATCCGGTGCCCGGCCCGATCGACGTCCTCTCCTCCGCCAGCGGCGTGATGGACGATGACCTCACCCGCGCGATCGCCGGCGCGCTGACGCTCGATCGGGCACGATGCGCGGCCGAAGGCAGGCGCCACAGCTGGCGCGCAAGCGCCGAGCAATTCCTGGCGGCACTCGTCCCGATCGCACTTCCGCGCGCCGCATAATGCGACGGCGCTTGCCCTGACGGCACGGGCACATTAAGTCACCACAGGTTAGGCGGCCGCTCCGGTAAGGGGCGGCCCTATTTGTTTATACCGAAAGGCTTTCCCGCATGGCCCAGCCGCTCATGCCCCACGCGACCGCTTCATGGCTCGTCGACAACACGTCGCTGACGTTCGAGCAGATCGCGGAATTCTGCGGTTTGCACGTGCTCGAAGTGCAGGCGATCGCTGACGATACCGCGGCGACCAAGCTGACCGGGCGCGATCCGGTGCGCGCACACGAACTGACCCAGGACGAGATCGAGAAGGGCCAGGCCAATCCCGACTATCGCCTGAAGATGACCAAGGGGCCGGAGCAGGTCCGCCGGACCAAGGGGCCGCGCTACACCCCTGTGTCGAAGCGTCAGGACAAGCCGGACGGTATCGCCTGGATCATCCGCAACCATCCGGAGATCACCGACGGGGCGATCTCCAACCTGATCGGCACCACGCGCACCACGATTGCCGCGATCCGCGACCGGACACACTGGAACATTGGCAACATCACGCCGAAGGACCCGGTGACGCTCGGCCTGACCACGCAGCGTGAGCTGGACGCCGCCGTGGCCAAGGCCGCCAAGACCGCCGGCGTCGAGGCGCAGCCGACCGACACCCGCCTCGACGGCGACCGTGAGGCGCTGATCGAGCAGTTGCGCGCCGAACGCGAGCAGGCATCGCGCGGTGCCGAAATGGCCGGCGACGAGGATGGCGTGTCGAAGTCGTTCTTCGAGGATCCGTTCCGCCGCTGATCCGCCGCCGTCACGGGCGGATGGCTGGTCCGCCACCGGCTGGCATGAACATTACAAGGGGCGCGGTTCCGGATGCCGGGATCGCGCCCTTTGCGCATCCAGGCGCAAATTCTCTCGACGTAACGAATGTTATGCTGATAGCGTCATCGCCATGGCGACGGCAATTCAACGCACGCTGATCGGGGATGAGGGGCTGACGCCCACCAGCTGGGCCGGTCTTACCTTTCCCTTCGGTGATCGCGGGCCGCAGCCCGGCGAACTGCTCACCCTGATGGACGGTATCCGCTGGTGGCGCGTGCCGATGTCGGGGCCGCTGAAACATGTGAACGGCCTGATCCTTGATGACGGCCCCGAACTGCTCGCGATCGACACCGGAACCGCCAGCCCCCGCTCAACCGAGGCATGGCGCACCATCCTGGAGGGGCCGCTCGCGGGCCAGCGAATCGGCAAGATCATGTGCACGCACATGCACCCCGATCACGTTGGCCTCGCCGGCTGGCTGTCGCGCCGGTTCGATGATGCCGACATCGTGATGACCCGCACCGAATGGCTGATGGTGCGTATGCTGGCGGGGGATTCGCGTCCCGAGGTACCCGAGGAGCAGCTCGCCTTCTGGCGCGGCGCTGGCTGGAACGAGGAACAGGTCGCGCATGGCGCCGGCCGTGGCTGGTCCAATTTCGGCAAGGCGATCGCGCGCATGCCGCTCACCTATACCCGCATCCAGGACGGCGAGGTGCTGCAGATCGGTGGCAGCGACTGGCATGTCATCACCGGCAACGGCCACAGCCCCGAACATGCCTGCCTGGTCGATTACGACCGCCGCGTCCTCGTCGCTGGCGATCAGGTGCTGCCGAAAATAAGCTCCAACATCTCGGTCCACGTCAGCCAGAGCAATGACGACCCGCTCGGCGACTGGCTGCGCTCGATCGAGAAGTTTCGCACCTTGCCGGAGGATCTTCTGGTCCTCCCCGGTCATGGCGACCCGTTCTACGGCCTGCACACCCGGCTCGACGCGCTGCGCGACGAACATATCGACCGGCTGGATGCGATCATCGACCTGATGGGCAGCGGCGCGGTGCGTGCGGTGGATTGCTTCAAGGTGCTGTTCCGCCGCCCGATCGGGCTCGACGTGATCGGCATGGCGACCGGCGAATCGCTCGCCCACCTCCGCCGGCTGGAGGTCGAGGGTCGCGCCGTGCGCGAGGAGAGCGGCGGCACCTGGTGGTACAGCCGCCGCTGATCGCTGGCTGCTACGCGCGCCGCGCCCGCAGCAGCTTGCCGAGCGCCTGATCCAGCGCCGACAGAAAGCGCGATCGGTCCTCCTTGCTGAACGGCGGCGGGCCGCCGATCCTGTCGCCACCCGCGCGCAGATCGGCCATGATCGCGCGCACCGCCACGGCATTGCCGATCGAGCTGGTGGTGAAGGGCTTCCCCGCGGGCGAGATCACCGTCGCGCCCAGCTTCAGGCACCGGTCGGCCAACAGGATGTCAGCCGTCACGACCACCGTTGCGTCGCTCGCATGGGCGACGATCCAGTCGTCCGCCGCGTCAAAGCCATCGTTGACAACCACGCGCGCGATCAGCGGATGCTGCGGCACGCGCAGGTGCGCGTTGCTGACGATGGTGACCGGCACGTTCAGCCGATAGGCGACGCGATAGACCTCCTCCTTCACGGGACAGGCATCCGCATCGACCAGGATCGCGACCGCGGACGCCATCAGCGGCCCACGGTCCACGATCCGTCCGTCACCGCGATCAGGCTCAATGGCGGAAATGCCGCATGCCGGTGAAGATCATCGCCAACCCGGCCTCGTCAGCCGCGGCGATCACCTCGGCATCGCGGATCGATCCGCCCGGCTGGATCACTGCGGTCGCACCGGCTTCCACTGCCGCGAGCAGACCGTCAGCAAAGGGGAAGAATGCGTCGGAGGCGACGGCCGAGCCGATCGTCCGCGGCGCTGCCCAGCCGGCCTTGTCGGCGGCGTCCTTTGCCTTCCAGGCCGCGATCCGCGCCGACTCCAGTCGGTTCATCTGCCCCGCGCCGACACCCGCGGTGCTGCCCTCCTTGGCATAAACGATCGCGTTGGATTTCACATGCTTGGCGACCGTCCAGGCAAACCGGCAGTCGGCCAGTTCCTGTGCGGTGGGCTGACGCTTGGTCACGACCTTCAGCATGTCGTCAGACAAGACGCCATTGTCGCGCGTCTGCACTAGCCAGCCACCAGCGATCGTCTTGGCGGTCAGCCCCCCGCGCGCCGGATCGGGCAGCGTCCCCGTCAGCAGCAGGCGCAGGTTCTTCTTCGCCGCGAACAGCGCAATCGCTTCCTCGTCGGCGTCGGGCGCCACTACCACTTCGGTGAAGATGCCGGTGATCGCCTTCGCCGTCGCCGCGTCCAGCGTGCGGTTCAGCGCGATGATCCCGCCAAATGCCGACACCGTGTCGCAAGCAAATGCCGCTTCATAGGCATCTGCCAACGTCGTCCCCGTCGCCACGCCGCACGGATTGGCGTGCTTCACGATCACGCAGGTCGGATCGGCGTCGCGGAACTCGCTGACCAGTTCCAGCGCCGCATCGGCATCGTTGAGGTTGTTGTAGCTCAGCTCCTTGCCCTGCACCTGCCGCGCCTGGCCGATGCCCGGCGTGCTCGGGCCGGCGGGACGATAGAAGGCCGCCTGCTGGTGCGGGTTCTCGCCATAGCGAAGCACGGTGGGCGCCTCGAGCGTGAAGGGTAGGGTCGCGGGAAACTGGTCCTTCTGGTCCTCCAGCCCGAACCACCGGGCGATCATCGAATCATAGGTGGCAGTCGCGGCGAACGCCTTGGCCGCCAGCCGCTTGCGCTCCTCCAGCGTCGTCTCGCCGCGCCCGACGATGGCATAGTCCGCCGGATCGGTGACGATCGCGACATAGGCATGGTTCTTCGCTGCCGAGCGCACCATGCTGGGGCCGCCGATGTCGATATTCTCGATCACCTCGGGCCGGTCGGCGCCCTTCGCCACCGTCTGCGCGAACGGATACAGGTTCACCACGACCAGATCGATCGCGCCAATCCCATGCTCCTCCATCGCGGCGGCATGTGCGGCATCATCGCGCACCGCCAGCAACCCGCCATGAACCATCGGGTGAAGCGTCTTCACGCGCCCGTCCATCATTTCCGGGAAGCCGGTCAGGTCGGACACGTCGCGCACCGTCAGTCCGGCATCGCGAAGCGCCTTTGCCGTGCCGCCGGTGGACACCAGTTCCACCCCCTTTTCGGCGAGCGTTCGGGCGAGATCGACGATCCCCGTCTTGTCGGACACGGACAGAAGGGCGCGGCGGATGGGGATGGCGGTCATGACACTCTTTCCGCTCCTCCCCGATCGGGAGGAGCAAGGGGTGGGTGGGTGACGGATCGCGCGCGAGTCGCTGATCGTCACGATGCGACGTGCAGCCCCCTAGCGGTGCCGGCGCGCGCCCCCAAGCCCTCGTGCGCCGCCGCGGCGGAAGAAATCGCCTATCGCGCGCGTTTGAGCACCCAGCCGACGGTCGCGCCGCCCGCTTCGGCCATGCCGCTCACGACCAGCTGCTGAGTTGTTACCGGGCGACCATCACCATCGATCCACAGGCTGTCGTCGATCGCCAGCGATCCGCCCCGCGTTCGGAATTGCCACATCGCGCCGCCCGGCACGCGCAGCACCGCCCCCATGCCGTCCGCCGTCGGCGACGCCTCCACCCCGCGGCCCAGGTGAAAGCGGATGGCGAACGGCTTTGGCCCCATCGGGCGCCGCCGCCCCTTGGGCAGCAGGACGTCATCGCCGCGCAGTTCCTTGCCATCCTCGGTCAGCACCAACTGCCGCCGGTGGACGAAGCCGTGGCGACGGACATAGCCGTCGTGGCTCGCCTCGATCCGACTCGCATTTTCCGATTCCTGCCGGCTCAGCTCGACCTCGCCGACCCCCCGACCCAGCGTGCCGTCCGCGTGAATCGCGGTTGAGTTGGTATCGGCCAGCGTCAGCGTCGAATGCGCGGCGGTGGTGCGCAGCGCGGAGACCAACGCCTTGGGCAGCCCGGACATGGCCGCATTCGCGCCGCCGCAGTTGACGATGATCCGCGCCGGCCCATCGGAAAGTTCGAACGCCAGCGTGGAGGCGCAGCCGCCTTCCACGACCCTCGCGACCGGCGGTGGCGCTGCATCGACCAGCACCACGGCCGTGCCGGCGACCAGCCGCTGATATCCCCAGTCGCGTGGCTGCCGCAGCGGCCGGGTGCGTACGCCGCTCGCCTCGATAACCTGCGCCACCCGCTCGGCCGGCACCGGCCCGCCGCTCTGCCAGCTTGCGAGACCCCGGTCGGCGTGACACACGGCCAACAGCGCCGGCACCATGCGCGCAAGCGTACCCTGGATGCCCTCGGGCAATTCGAGCCGGCGGGTGATGTACGTCTCGCGCAGCATCGCCAGGAGGCCGATCATGTCCAGCAGCGCTTCGGGCGAGCGGCTGACCGCACCGCCATCCTCGAACACCGCGCCCGCCAGCGCGCGCATCAGCCCCGCCTCGCCAAAGCTGCGGCGCGGATCCCCGCCCGGGATCAGCAACCCCGCAGCAATCACCCCGCACCACGCCGCCACCCGCGCCGGCCCGATCGGCGCCTTGTCCGCGCTGGTGTCGAGGTGCCGCGCACCGCGCGCCAGCGCGTTCAGCACCTTGGATCGGTAGACCAGATCGGTCGACGACAGGATCAGCGGGGCATGCGCGGTCCAGAACAGGATGCGCCGCCCCCACAGCTCGGGCCGCCACGCCAGCGCCGTCACCCGCTCACCATGTGCGGCAAGCCACCGCGACATCAGATCCTCGGCGATCGGTGCCCCTTGCGCCCGCGTCGCCACGCTGGACAGGTCGCGCAGCCAGCCGAAACTGTGAAGATAATCGGCAAAGGGCGCCGAAGGCTGAAAGGTGCGCAGGTTCAGCCCTGCAATGTCATGCCGTTCACCGCGGAAGGCCAGTTGCCCCGCGAGCAGCGACTCCCCGCGCGCGATGTCGCCGAACAGGGGATCGTCGGGCACCGCGATCAGCTTCAGCGGATAACGGCCCTTCAGCCGCAGCCCGTGAATCGGCGTCCGCCAGGTCAGGCGATGAAAACGGTCGGTTAGCCGTTCGGCGAGCGACAGCCCCTTGTCGCCGCCGACACGGACCAGCCGCTTGCCTTCGTCTATTCCGCCCGGGACGGCTGCAGGATCGCGGGCGCCTTGGCTCATGCGCCTCGCAGGGCTCGGATATTGGCGGCATAGGCCTCAGGCCCGCCACGGAACGTCGCAGTCCCCGCCACCAGCGCGTCGGCGCCAGCGTCGATCGCCAGCGGCGCAGTGCGCTGATCGATACCCCCGTCGACCTGCAGATCGATGTCACGCCCGCTCGCATCGATCATCTTGCGGATCGCCGCGATCTTGCGCAGCTGGCTGTCGATGAAGCTCTGACCGCCGAAGCCCGGGTTCACGCTCATCACCAGTACCAGGTCGACCATGTCGATCAGGTAATCCAGCATCTTGGCCGGAGTACCGGGGTTGAGCACCACGCCCGCCCGCTTGCCCAGCGACTTGATGTGCTGAAGCGACCGGTGGATGTGCGGTCCAGCCTCAGGATGAACGGTGATCGTGTCCGCCCCGGCCTCGGCAAAGGCATCGAGATAGGCGTCGATCGGCGAGATCATCAGATGCACGTCGAACGGCTTGTCGGTGTGCGGGCGAAGCGCCTTCACCACCGCCGGCCCGATCGTGATGTTGGGCACGAAATGCCCGTCCATCACATCGATGTGGATCCAGTCGGCGCCCGCCGCATCGATCGCGCGAACCTCCTCGCCCAGCTTGGCAAAGTCAGCGGAGAGGATCGAAGGCGCGATACGGACAGGCTTGGTCATGGAACTCACTGTGGATCGGCCCGCGCCCGCCGGCTTCGCTGCACGCGTGCAGGAACCCGGATCAGCGCGAACGAATGGACGTGTCGCTCAGATGCTTAACGTGCGATTTGATCAGGCGGAAGCACGCACGAGCCGGACGATGAAAAACCCGTCGCACCCGCCCGCATCTTCCAGCGTCCCCGGCAGCGTGCGGAGATAGCCGCCGCTCTGCGCCGCGAACCCGTGGGGCAATTCACCCGGCTGTGGCGGCTCGAGGGCATAATCGGGATGCTCAGCCAGAAACCGCTCCAGCTGCGCCTCGCCCTCCTCCGGCTCCAGCGAACAAGTGGCATAGACCAGCCGCCCGCCCGGCCGCACCCATGCGGCGGCGCGATCGAACAATTGCGCCTGCAGCGCGGCCATGTCGGCGATGATGCCAGCATGGGCGCGATACAATACGTCGGGATGCCGCCGAAAAATGCCCGTCGCGCTGCACGGCGCATCGAGCAGCAGGGCATCAACCGGTTCGCTCGGCGCCCAATCCATCGCGTCGGCGATCACGACCGTCGCCGGCTGCTTGGTCCGCGCCAAATTCTCGTGGAGGCGCGCGGCGCGCGACGGCGATATTTCCAGCGCCGTCACGACCCAACCGGCCGTCGCCAGCTGCATCGTCTTTCCCCCCGGCGCGGCGCACAGGTCGAGCGCGCGGCCCGGCCCCCGCCCGATCAACCGCGCGGGAAGCGAGGCGGCCACGTCCTGCACCCACCAGGTGCCTTCTGCGAACCCCGGCAATTGCGCCACCGGCGCCGCATGGCGCAGCCGCCGATGGTCGGTTGCCAGACTGTCCCCCTCGGGCGCCAGCGCATCAGGAGCGGCCAGCGTCAGGTCCAGCGGCGGCGGCACCGCGATGGCGCGGGCGGCGGCTGCCACCACGTCCTCACCCCATGATTCACGCCAGCGCGCCGCGATCTCCGGCGGCAACGCGGGAACATCCGGCAGGGTCGCACCCCCGCGTGTCAGTGCCCCAAACACACCATGGACCAGCTTGCGCGGCCCGCCATCGACCAGCGGCAGCACCGTGGCGATCGCGGCGTGCGGCGGGGTGCCCAGCGCCAGCGTCTGCACCAGCGCGATGCGCAGTGCGGAACGCGCCTTGGCATCTTCGGGGAGCACCTGGCGGGTCGCCGAATCGATCAGCGAATCAAGGTCGGGCAGGCGGCGCAGCGTCTCGGCCGCAATCGCATGAGCGAGGCCGCGATCCGGCCCCTCCAGTCCGCGCGTCGCCTGCGGCAGGGCCGCCTCCAGCGGTTCACCCCGCCGCAACACCGCATCGAGCAGGCGGAGCGCGGCGCGGCGCGGCGCGGTGCCGGGCGGATCCGCCGGGCGACGATGATGGACAGGCGGGCGGGGCTTGGCGGAAGAAGACATCGCGCCCATGTGGCGGGTGAACGCCGTAACCGGAAGAGCCCATGTCCAATCGACCACCTCATGTGAAGCCGCCGGCCTATCTTTCGCCGAACAAGCCGGTGCCCGAGCCCGCGCCGATGGAGCGCCCGCCCGAGGATCCACTCGGCCGCGATCCGGTGCGCTATGGCGACTGGGAGAAGAAGGGCATCGCCGTCGATTTCTGACCCACCCTGACGGCGCAGACAGGTGACGTAACGTCATTCCTTTCGTGACCGGAACGAAGTTTGGGTCGGCGCGTCTCAGCCTCGATGCCCACCTTTCTTTCCCGGCGCCGTGTCCGCGTCATCCTTGCTACCGCGGGCGCGCTTCTCCTGTGCGCGCTCCTCGCGCTGGCGATCTTCCCCTGGGGCATGCTGAAAGGCGCCGCGGAAAGCCGGCTGACCCAGCGTTTCGGTCGCCCCGTGACCATCGGGACGATGGAGCGGGTCGACCCCGTCGGCTTCGCCACTATTGTCCGCCTTCGCGACGTGCGGATCCCTGGCCCGGCCTGGTCCGCCCCGCGTGACCTCGCAAAGATCGGCCGGATCGACGTTGGCTTCAACGCACTGTCGCTTCTGCTCGGACGATTGTCGCCGCACACGATCGACATCTCGGGCGCACAGATCAATCTCGTTCGAACCCGCGATGGGCGGGAGAATTGGCGGCAGGACAAGAGCGCTGATCGCCAGTCGGGCAACAGCAGCCTCGATCGCCTGACGGTCGCAAATTCCCGGCTCCGCTATGACGATGCGAAGCAGGATCGCCGCTTCGACATGGCCTTTGCCTCCGATGCAGGCGCCGGCTTGCGGCTGCAGGGATCCGGTACCGTGCGCGGCGCGCCCGTGACACTTGCCGCCCGGGCGCCCGCTCTGTCGGACCGGGACGGGGGGCGCTGGCCGTTCGAGGCGCGGATCACCGGCGAGGCGCTGTCGATGCACACCCGCGGCACCATGGCCGCGCCCTTCGACACCGATCGCATGACGCTCGACGTCACGGCGCGCGCGAATGACCTGAAACTCATCGATGCGATCATCGAGGCGGGATTGTTCCAGACCCAGCCAGTGACGCTGTCGGCACATGTGCGCCGCGAACCCACACGATGGTTGATCGACCGGCTCGACGGCCGGATCGGTCGGTCCGACCTGTCGGGGAAGCTGACGGTCGACAAGGTGGACGGCCGCACGAAGCTGTCGGGCACCTTTGTCTCCCGCCAACTCGACTTCGACGATTTCGCTTCCGACGAGGGGCTGCGCCGCGCCGCCGCGAAAAAGCGCGCGATTGGCCCCCGCATCGTTCCCGACACCCGCGTCAACCTTGCAAAGGTCGGCAAGACGGACGGCACCATTTCCTTTCGCGTCGGCAACATCGTCAGCCGGCAGGGTCCATCGTCGCTGAAGACCCTCGCCGGCACGCTGGCGCTCGACAACCGCAAGCTCTCGGTGGCGCCCCTCACGATCGGGCTCAGCCAGGGCAGGATCACGGGCAGCGCGGTCGTCGATCAGTCGGATGGTGCGCCTGAGCCGCTCGTCCGGCTCGATCTTCGCCTCCTCGACAGCAGCATTCCGGCGCTCGGCGGCGGTGGCGGTTCGGTAACGGGCCGGGTCGACGCGCGCGCCGTCCTTGCCGGCCGCGGCAGCACGATCCGCGAAGCGGTCGGCAAATCCTCCGGCCGGATCGGCGTGGTCGCCCGCAACGGCGCCCTGCCCGCGGAGATCGCCGCCGCGCTCGGCTTTGACGCGGGGCGCGCGCTGCTCGCCGGTGAGAAGGATCGCGCTGCCCTGCGCTGCGTAGTGGTCGGCATCGCCTTGCGCGGCGGGCGCGGAACGGTCGGGCCGTTTGTTATCGACACCTCGCAAAGCCGGCTCGATGGCGCAGGCACCGTCACCTTCCCCGGCGAAACGCTCGCGGTTCGGCTGACCGGCGCGCCCAAGCAGGACGCCGTGCTGCGCCTTCCCGGGTCGGCCACACTCTCCGGCACGATCAGCGAACCTGATGTTCAGGTGCCCAAGGAGGTCAAATCGGTCGGCAACGTCTTCAAGGCGATCGGCCGTGCAATCACCGGAAAGCAGGGTCCGACCGCGACCGACGCCGACTGCGCGGCGCTTTCCGCGCGCGTCCTGCGGTGATCGTCGCCGCGCGCGTTACGCCTCGTCGCGACGCGGGCGGGCCAGGAGACTGCTGATCACCTCGCTGGCGGGCGCGCCCTGCAACAGGTGGCACACCGCATCGGTGATCGGCATGTCGACGCCCGCCTCTGCTGCAGCCTCGGCCAGCACCGGCGCGGTGAAGGCACCCTCTGCCACCGTGCGCCGGTCCGCCAGCAGGTCGGTCGCCGACCGTCCCTGCCCCAGCCCCACGCCAAGCGAGAAGTTACGGCTGCTGGTCGACGAACAGGTCAGTACCAGGTCGCCCAGCCCCGACAGGCCAGCCAGCGTCTCCGCTCGCGCGCGGCGCGCCAATCCGAAGCGGGTCATTTCGGCAAAGCCGCGCGCGATCAGCGCCGCGCGTGCATTCTGGCCGAGCCCTGCTCCTTCCACCACGCCGCAGGCGATCGCCAGCACGTTCTTCACCGCCCCGCCAATCTCGGCGCCGATCACGTCGCTGGAGGCGTAGGGACGGAAGGTCGGACTGGCGAGCCGCTCGGCCAGCCGCACCTGCAGCGCCGGATCGGCACAGGCCAGCGTCACCGCCGTCGGCAGCCCCGCCGCGACTTCATGGGCAAAGGTGGGGCCGGACAGGACCGCGATGGGCGCGCCGGGGTGCGCGGCCTGGGCGACCTCGCCCACCAGACGCCGCGATCCCGCCTCGATCCCCTTGGCGCACAGCACCAGCGGCGTGTCCTTGCTGGGCAGCAAGTTCAGTACCGCGCCGACATGCTGCGCCGGCGCGACCACCAGCAGCGCGTCACGATCCGCGAGGTCGTCCAGCGCTCTGGTGGCGCGGATCGCTGGCGACAGCGGGACGCCGGGCAGGAACATGCTGTTCTCGTGGCGGTCGTTGATCGTAGCGACCACCTCCTCCTCGCGCGCCCACAGCAGCACCTCGCCGCCACGCGCGGCGACCTGCGCCAGCGCGGTGCCCCAGGCGCCGCCGCCGATCACGCCGATCCGCATGTCGCGGCTCATGCCTTCACCCCCGCACCGCGCACCGCCTCGGCGGTTGGATCAAGTGGCCAGCGCGCCCGCGCCGGTGTGTCGAGCGGATCGACCAGCCCGGCGGCGAACCGCTCCGCCCCGGCCCAGGCGATCATCGCGGCATTGTCGGTACACAGCCACAGCGGCGGTGCCACGAAACGCAGGCCATGTGCGTCGGCAAGCGACGACAAAGCACTGCGCACCGCATTGTTGGCCGCGACACCGCCGGCGACCACCAGCGCCGTTGCGCCCGGCGCACGGTCGATCGCACGCGCTGTCCGGTCGATCAGGCAATCCACCACCGCCGCCTGGAACGATGCCGCGACATCCTCCGGGCGGTAATCGCCGGCGATCCGCGCCACCGCGGCCTTCAGCCCGGCGAACGAGAAGTGCGGCTCCGGGGACCGGAACAAGGGCCGGGGCAGTGGCACCGCTGTCGGATCACCCATCTGCGCCGCGCGCTCCACTGCCGGCCCGCCCGGAAAGCCAAGGCCCAGCACCTTTGCCGTCTTGTCGAACGCCTCGCCCGCCGCATCGTCGATCGTCGTTGCCAGCCGGCGGTATCGGTTCACCCCCTCTACCAGCAACAACTGACAATGCCCGCCCGACACCAGCAGCAGCAGGTAGGGCAAGGCAAGGTCGGGATCGGCCAGACGCGGGCTGAGCGCGTGCCCCTCCAGATGGTTCACCGCGATCAGCGGCTTGCCGACCGCATGGGCAATCGCCTTGCCCGTGACCAGCCCCACCATCACGCCGCCGATCAACCCCGGACCGGCCGTGGCCGCGACCGCATCAATATCGGCCAAAGACACTCCGGAATCGGCCAAAGCAGCCTCGATAAGCGGCTCCAGCGCCTCGACATGCGCCCGGGCGGCGATCTCCGGCACGACCCCGCCATAGGGCCGATGCGCCGCTTCCTGCCCCGCCAGTCGATGCGCCAGCACGCGGCGATCACCCGTCACCAGCGCCGCCGCCGTTTCGTCGCACGAGGATTCCAGACCAAGGATCAGCATGCCCGGCTCATATCCGCTCGACCCACGCTTGTCGAAGGGCGCCCACGTCCGATAGAGCGGACGCGATATCTGCAGGATAGAAGAGACCGGTGGCTCAGCGTTTCAGACTCGGCACCCGCGGTTCGCCGCTGGCCCTGACCCAGGCAGGCTTGGTGCGCGACGCCTTGATGGCCGCCCACGGCTGGGACGATGTCGACATTGTCGTCGTGAGTACCACCGGTGACCGCGTGCAGGATCGCGCGCTGGCCGAGATTGGCGGCAAGGCCTTGTGGACCAAGGAGCTCGATCGTGCCCTCCTCGCCGGCGAGGTGGATGCCTGCGTCCACTCGATGAAGGACGTGGAAACCATTCGACCGGCCGAAATCGCTATCGCCGCGATGTTGCCCCGCGCGGACGTTCGCGACCGCCTGATCGGCGTCGACACGATCGACGCGCTGCCGCACGGCGCCGTGGTGGGGACCAGTTCGCCGCGCCGCCGCGCGCAGCTCCTGCGCCACCGGCCGGACCTCGAAATCGTGCTGTTCCGCGGCAATATCGATACGCGGCTGGGCAAGCTCGCCACCGGAGAGGTTGCCGCCACGCTCCTCGCCGCGGCCGGTCTGGAGCGGCTTGGCCGGCACGACACGGGCGTTGCGATCGAGACGCACGTCATGCTGCCCGCCCCGGCGCAGGGCGCGATCGGGATCGAGACGCTGGCCGACAGCCCCGCCCTGGCGCTGGTTCATGCCATCGACTGTCCCACCACCAGCATCTGCATCCACACCGAACGTGCGCTGCTGGCGGCGCTGGACGCCTCCTGTCACTCGCCGGTGGGCGCGCTTGCCCGGCGCGAGGGCGACGGCATCACCCTGGCGGCGGAGCTGCTGACGGAGGATGGGTCGGAGCATGTCACCGGCGTCATCGCGGGCGAGGATGGCCCCACGCTTGGCCGCGAACTGGCGGCCGACCTGCTCGCCCGTGCGCCCGCTTCGGTCCGACATCTGTTCGGGGGATGACACGTCCTATCGCCGTCCTGCGGCCGGAACCGGGAAACAGCGCGACCGCTGACCGGATCGCGAAGGCGGGTTTCACTGCGCTTCGACTCCCGATCTTCACCATCTCGGCTGTTCCCTGGGCGCCGCCGCCCGCGACCGATTTCGACGCGGTGCTCCTGACCAGCGCCAACGCGGTTCGTCAGGCCGGACCAGAGCTCCACACCTTTTCCTCGCTCCCGCTCGTCACCGTCGGACGTGGCACCGCCGATGCGGCGGAGGCAGCCGGCCTCACGCCGCAGATGGTGGGCAGTTCGGACGGGAGGGAAGCGCTCGCTCTCGCCAAGGGACGCGGCTGGCACCGGCTGGTGCGCCTCACCGGCCGCGCGCATATCCATCTGCCGGGCGTCACCGACATCGTCGTCTACACCAGCGACCCTCTCCATCCTGCAGAGGATCAACTACGCGCGCTCGCCGACAGCATCGTCCTCCTTCACTCACCCCGCGCGGCACGCCATTTCGCCGGCCTCATCGCCGGCGCGCACATCGCCCGGCGCTCCATCCGGCTGGCGGCGCTCAGCCAGGCGGTGGCGGACGCGGCCGGCGGGGGATGGCAGCGCATCAGTGTTGCGCCCCTCCCCAGCGACCCGGCTTTGCTCGAAACCGCCATGACGCTCGCGATTGACCGGTGAGCGTCGGGCGGGGATAAGCCGCGGCATGGACGAAAACGCGCCGCTCGCTCCTGCTCCGCGCCGGTCACGAGTTGGCCTGCTCACGGTGTTTGTGATCCTGGCTCTGGTTGTCGGGCTCGCGCTGATCTTCCTGTCGATGCGGGATGGTACCAGCTGGTGGCAGCGCCAGGCCAAAGCACCGACCGCCGTGGACAAGGCCGTCACGACAAAGGACGTCATCGCAGCCACGCCGCCGGCGCCCGCCGCGGTGGATCCGGCCACCCTCGCTGCTCGCGAAAGCGCGCTTGCCGCTCAGCTGGCGGCGCTGGAGGCGAGGACGGCAAGCCTCAGCATGGATGTCACCCAGTCGCAGGACCGCGCCGGCCGTGCCGAGGCGATCCTCATCGCCTTCGCTGCCCGCCGCGCGATCGAAAAGGGCGCAGCCCTTGGCTATCTGGAGGATCAGCTGCGACAACGCTTCGGCGAAACCCAGCAAAAGGCGGTGAATACGGTGATTGAGGCTGGTCGCGATCCCGTCACGCGCGAGGGACTGCGCCAGGCATTGGATGCCAACCGTTCGATGCTGCTCAATCCCGGCGCGGACGGCTGGTTCGCCGGCTTCATGGACGAACTGCGGCGCCTCGTCGTCCTGCATGATGCCAACACGCCGTCGCCCCTGCCCGCGGATCGCCTCGCGCGTGCCCAGCGCCTGCTGGATGCCGGCCAGGTGGAGCCCGCGGTTGAGGAAGTGTCCCGACTGCCCGGCGGGACTCAGGCGGCAAACTGGAGCGCGGCGGCACGACGCTACATTGCGGCGCGCCAGGCGCTCGACACGCTGGAAACCGAGGCGATCGTCGGCACGATCCCGAGCAGCGCGCCGACGGCTGCCGCTGCCCTCGTCCCCGCTGTACCACAGGTGACGGGCGATGCGGCCCCGGCCACGGGCGATCTGGGGAACGATCAGGCCGAACCCGCGCCGCGTCCCTGATCACCGCGCCTTATGGCGCCATGCCGTTCGACCATCGATTGGCACGTTGCGCACCAGCGGCTTCGCTGTAACCTCCCGGTTCAGATAACGACAAAAGGGAGTGGGATGCGCGGCATTTGGAAAGCCATGACGGTCGCCGCCGCAGGAATGGCGCTCGCGCCATTGGCAGCGGCAGCACAGAACCGGGCGGACGAGCGAGCGTTCTTCGATCTCTACAAGCAATTGGTCGAAACCAACACGGTCGTTGGCGAGGGAAGCTGCACCCGGGCCGCGCAACAGATCGCCACCCGGCTCAAATCAGCCGGCTACACCGATGCACAGGTTACCCTTTTCTCGACGCCGGAGCATTCGGAGGACGGTGGCGTTGTCGCCATCCTCCCCGGCACCGATGCGTCCGCCGACGCCATGCTTCTCCTGGGGCACATCGACGTCGTCGCCGCCAAGCGCGAGGATTGGGCGCGCGACCCGTTCAAGCTGATCGAGGAAGACGGCTTTTATTATGGCCGCGGTACGGTCGACGACAAGGGCATGTCGGCGATCTGGGCAGACAGTATGATCCGCTTCAAGCAGGAGGGCTTCAAACCCAGGCGCACGATCAAGCTCGCGCTCACCTGCGGTGAAGAAACCACCTATGCCTTCAATGGCGCACAATGGCTCGCCAACAACAAACCGGACCTGGTTCGCGCGGCATTCGTGCTGAACGAGGGCGGCGGCGGCCGGCTGGACGCACAGGGAAAGCGACAGGCGCTCGCGATCCAGGTGGGGGAGAAGGCCGCGCAGAATTTCACCTTCACCAGCACCAACCCTGGCGGGCACAGCTCCGCGCCGACGCCCGACAACGCCATCTACGAACTGGCCGACGCCGTGAAGCGGGTGCAGGGCTACGAATTCCCGATCAAGTTCACCGACACGACGCGCGCGTTCTTCACCGCCAGCGCCCAGGCGCTGCCACCGGAAACAGGCGCGGCGATCAAGCGGCTGCTGGCCAACCCAGCCGACAAGCGGGCGGACGCGGTCGTCAGTCGCGACAAGGTCCTTCACTCGACCCTGCGCACGACCTGCGTCGCCACGCTGGTCAACGCCGGCCATGCGGAAAACGCGCTCCCGCAGCGCGCCACCGCCAACATCAACTGCCGGATCTTCCCGGGCGAGACCGTCGAGAGCACATTGGCAAAGCTGACCGAGTTGGCAGGGCCGAAGGTGACGGTGACGGCCAATCAGCCGGTGCGCCCGATTGCCGTGCCGCCGCCGCTCGACCCGCGCATCATGGGCGCTGTGCAAACACTCGCGGCGAAGCATTTTCCGGGGACGCCGGTCGTCCCGATGATGTCGACGGGTGCGACCGACGCGGTGTTCTTCGGCGTGCTGAAGATGCCGGTCTATGGCGTTCCCGGCATCTTCCTCGAACCTGACCTCAACGGCACGCACGGATTGAACGAGCGCATCCGGGTGACGGCGCTGTACGAAGGCCGGGACTACCTTCACGATCTGGCTAAGGCCTTGGCCACCCAAGGCTGACCCTTGGCGCCCCGCCAGCCCAACGTCGGGCGGCGGGGCACATTCGGTTTAGCGTCCGACCCAGTCGGCGACCTGCACCGCCACCTGATTGGCCGCCTGATTGAGCGCGACCGCAACCGGTGCCGCTTCAATCGCGGCCACCGGGACGCGCACTTCGAAGCGCTGCTTTTCCAGCGCGCCGCCCTCGTCACGGACGAGTGCCGCGTCGAAGGTCACGACCGCGGCGGAAGCGCCCGCATCGACGCCGAAGGTCCGCAATTCGCCCGACAACCGGGCGCCCGGACTTCCCATCGCCTGCGCCCCCGACAGGACGACGCGGCCGGTCCGCGCAGCAACGGTGTCGGACACCACGCGCGCGAACTGCCGCGCCGGCAACTCGACCCACTGCGCATCCCTGACATAGGCCACGTCGGTCAGGTTCGACTGCACCGGAATGCGGTTGGTCGCCAGTTCCTGCGGCACGACTGGCACCTGGATGGTCACCGTGCGGGCGCCCGCCGACGATTGCTCACGCCCGACGGGGACCTGTTCCGTCGAGGACAGGGTAAGAAGTGCCTTGGGCGGCTTTTCGCCAAAGCTGATGCAGCCGGCGAGCGGCAGGGCAGCAAGACCGATCAGAAGCTTCTTCATGTGCGTCCTCACTTGCCCTTGTAGTCCGGCAGCTTTCGCGGGCCAACCAAGGCCGCTGCCCCCTGTTGATCGACCTTTTCCGCGACCGATGCGAGCGCCGCCGACATCTGCCGCAGATCCAGAACCAGCTGGTTGACCTCCGGAATGGTCTGCTTGGAGAAGGTTTGCAGGCCGGGTCGCGCATCCTGGATCGCGGAGTTCAGCGTTTCGGTGCTCTGCCGCGCGGAGCGGATCGTCTCGTTCAGATTGGCCAGCGTCGGCTTCACGTCCTCGGCCAAAATGCCGTTCGTCGTGGCCGCCAGGTTGCCGATCTGCTCCGCTGCCGTGCCGGCCTGGGCCACCGCGATACGCGTCTGCGCCAGCGTTGCAGCGATCTCCGGTCCGCGATCAGCCAAGGCGTCCGTCAAGCGGTTGGTATTCTCAAGGATGCCGGCGATTGACGCCTGATTACGGTCCGTCAGCAGCCCGGTCAGCCGCTCGGTTAGGGTCGACAGTCGTTCGAGCAGCTGCGGCGCAGAATTCAGGATCGCGCCAAGACCGCCGGTCCGCGTCGGAATGACCGGCACGCCATAGGGACATACGCTGCCGGGATCGCGCTCCGGACAGACGATCGGCGGGGCACCTTTGCGTGCACCGTCCAGGCTGATCGTGCTCGTACCGGTGAAGCTGCCCTGGATGGTGGCGGCGGTACCCTGCAGGATCGGCGTATCCTGGCTCACCTCAATCCGCACGCGTACGAACTGCGGATCATTGCGCCACAGTTGGATCGACTTCACCTGCCCAGACGGCACGCCCGAATAGGTCACCTGCGATCCGCGGGCGAGCCCGTCGACCGACTGCTTGAAGAAGATGTCGTATTCCTTCTGCTTGGTGCCGCCCAGACGCGCGATCCACACGGTGAACAGCGCCAGCACGGCAAGCAGGATCAGCACGACGGCGCCGACCAGGACGTGGTTGGAACGGGTTTCCATCAATCAGCCCCTGAATCTGCTGCTGCCCCGGCGGTCGATCGTTCCGACCTTTCCCGTTGCGCCTCTTGTGTTGCCACTGCCGCCCGGCCGCGCGGTCCGCGAAAATACTCCTGGATCCACGGATGATCGAGTGCCAGCAGTTCGTCGATCGTGCCGACCGCAATCACGCGCTTGTCCGCGAGCACCGCCACCCGATCACAGATGGCATACAACGTGTCGAGGTCATGCGTGATCAGGAAGACGGTCAGTCCCAGCGTACGCTGCAAAGATTTGGTCAACTCATCGAACGCCGCCGCGCCGATCGGATCGAGCCCCGCCGTCGGCTCGTCGAGGAACAGCAATTCGGGGTCCATCGCCAGCGCACGGGCTAGTCCGGCGCGCTTCCTCATGCCGCCCGACAATTCAGCCGGAAACTTCGGGCCCGCATCATTGGGCAGGCCAGTCATGATCACCTTATAGGATGCGATCTCGTCGAGCAGCGACAGGCTGAGCGACGGATAGAATTCGCGCAACGGCACCTGGACGTTCTCGGCCACGGTCAACGTCGAGAACAGCGCCCCCCCTTGGAACAGCACCCCCCACCGTTTGCGAATCTCAAGCGCATCGGTCTCCGCACGGCCGAGCGTGGGTTCGCCGAACACCGTCACCTCGCCTGCGATCGGCTGCTGCAAGCCGATGATCGATCGCATCAGCACCGATTTGCCCGTGCCCGACCCACCGACGACCCCCAGGATCTCGCCCTGACGCACATCCAGATCGAGATTCTCGTGCACGACCTGGTCGCCGAAGGCATTCTTCAGGCCACGGACTTCGATGATGTTTTCCGGCTCTGCCATCAGATCCAGCCGATCCGCTCGAAGAAGACCGCAAAGAAGGCGTCGAGAACAATGACGAGGAAGATTGCCTGGACGACCGCTGCGGTCGTGCGCATGCCGACCTGCTCCGCATCACCCTTCACCTGCATCCCCTGGAAACAGCCGGCGATGGCGATGATCGCGCCAAACACGGGTGCCTTCACCAGGCCGACGTAGAGGTCAGTGATCGGCACCACTTCACGCAGCCGGGCGACAAAGGTCACCGGCGGGATATCAAGCTGCCACCAGCAAAGCAGTCCACCGCCAATGATCGCGACGAGCGAGGCGTAGAAGCCGAGGAGTGGCATCATCACCACCGCCGCGATCGTTCGCGGCACCACCAGCGCCTCCATCGGGGACACGCCGATCGTCCGCATCGCGTCGACTTCCTCAGTCAACTTCATCGTACCGATCTGCGCGGCAAAGGCAGAACCGGAGCGCCCGGCAACCATGATCGCGGTCATCAGCACACCCAGCTCGCGCAAGGTGATCCGTCCGATCAGGTTGATCGTCAGCACCTCGGCACCGAATTGCCGCAACTGCACCGCGCCCTGCTGCGCAATGACGATGCCGATCAGGAAGCTCATCAGGCCGATGATGCCGAGCGCCGACACCCCGACCACCTCGAAACGCTGCACCGTCGCATTGAAGCGGAAGCGCTGCGGATGGCGGATGACCGACGCCAGGGCCGCCAGCGTCGCGCCCATGAAGCCAAGCAAGCCGACCAACGTGCGTCCCGCGGTGACGGTCGCCTCGCCCACTTCGCCGAGAACGCGGTTGAAGGAGCTGACATGCTGCTGCCGCGTCGGAACAGGCTGATCGGCATTGACCACCTGATCGAAGAGGGCACGCTGTTCTTGGCGCAGCCCCTCGATGTTGGCACCGGTACGCTGCGCGAAGCGGTGGATGACCCATGCACCGATCGTATCGATCCTCGACACGTCGGACAGGTCGATCACCGATACCGCGCCGCTGTAATCATCCAGCCGCGTCGGGAGATCACCAAGGCGAGCCAGCACCAGATCGCCAGTGAAGCGCATCGCTCCGCTATCGTCGCTGAAGTCGGCCAGTGCGCGCATTCCCACCCTTTGCGGGAAACCCCGCACCTCGGCAAGATGAACGTACGGAGCGGCGGCTTGTTGCATGGATGCTGGCACAGCGGCGTGGCCGCACGGCGATCACGCCATCTCCAGAACTTCTATAGCTCGCCTGCTCCTGCTCAGAGCGCGACGTCGACCGTATGGATCAGCAGGCCGACCATGCCACCCACCAGCGTGCCGTTGATGCGGATGAACTGAAGGTCCTTGCCCACCGCATGTTCCAGCCGCTGGGTAATCGTCTGCGCGTCCCAGCCGCGAACCGTTTCAGACACGAGGCCGACGATAACGTCGCCATAATCGGCGGCCGTGCCAACCGCGACGCGGCGCACATAGCGGTTCAGCGTACGGCGCAGGCGTACGTCGCGCTCCAACGTCTCGCCCAACTGCCGCAGCATGTCCCCCATCCCGCCGGACAGCAGCCGTTCGGGATCGCGAGCGGCGCGGAGCATGGCCTGGCGTGCCTGTTCCCACAGGCCGTTGATCCAGTTCTGCATGGCCGGGTTTTCCAGCAGCGCCAGCTTCAGTGCCTCGACCCGCTCGCGCATCTCGGGCTTGTGCTGGAGATCGCGGGCAAGCGTCGCCAGGCCTTCCTCGGCCTTTGCGCGAAGGGGATGGTCGGGCTGCTCCGCCATGTCGACCAGCATCTTGTCGAGACCGTCGATGATCTTGTTGGCAATGGTTTCGTCGAGCCCGGTCCAGCGCAGGATGGAACCGGCCCGCTCGTGCACCATGTTGCGGACGACCTGCTGGTTCGAATCGAGCACCCGCGCCGCCCAGCGCACGATGCCGTCGATGATCGGCTGGTGCCGGTTCTCGGCCATGGCTGCTTCCAGCGCGCGACCGATCAGCGGCGCCAGATCGATCCGCCGTATCTGCTCCACCATGGCGCCGCGCACCATCCCGCCAAGCCGCTCCTGATCAAGCGCTTGCAGTGCCTCCACCACCAGGCGCGACGCGCCGCGCGTCACGCGCTTGCTGCCGGACGACGGGTTCGCCAGCCAGCGCGCGGCGACGCCTGCCACGTCCATGCGTCGCATGCGGCGGGCGACGACGACGGGAATGAGGAAATAGTCACGCAGGAACACGGCGAGCTGGTCGCCGATCCGATCCTTGTTGCGCGGGATGATCGCGGTGTGTGGGATTGGCAGGCCAAGCGGATGGCGGAAGAGCGCAGTCACCGCGAACCAGTCGGCAAGACCACCCACCATCGCCGCCTCGGCAAAGGCGCGGACAAACCCCCAGGCGGGCGCGCTGTCCTGCAACCGGCCAGCGACGAAGAACGTCACCGCCATCACGACCAGCATCCCGGTGGCGATCACGCGCATGCGGACCAGCCCCGGGGGTGCAGACATTCGCAAGGGGCGCCTCAGCGCGACCGGCATCATGCCCCGATCAATCCCCCAAGCGGGGGATTGTTCAAGCCTTCTTTCTCGAAGTTGACGCTTATGATGGGGTCATTCGGCCGGAACGTCGCCGTCGCGGAAGCCGATGCGGCCGTGCGGGGCGGGCAGGACGCCGCTGGGGCCCTGGTGGTCGATCACCGTCGAACCATCGTCGCCGGGACGATAGGTCAGCAGCTTGCGACCGAGCCATGGGCCAATGCGGCGTTCGATCCCGATCGACAGGCTGAAGGCAGCCGGCACGATCAGCAGCGTCAGCAACGTCGAGACGATGAGGCCGCCGATCACGACAATGCCCATCGGCGCGCGCCATGCCCCGTCGCCGGTGAGCGCCAGCGCGGTCGGCACCATGCCCGCGACCATCGCCACCGTGGTCATTACGATCGGCTGCGCGCGTTTGTGCCCGGCGTCGACCACCGCGTCATAAATCGGCACGCCGGCGTGCATTTCCTCCAGCGCGAAATCGATCAGGAGGATCGAGTTCTTCGCCACGATGCCGAGCAGCATCAGGAGCCCGATGAACACCGGCATCGACAACGGGTTGCCGGTGATGATCAGCGCGATGACGCCGCCCAGCGGCGCGAGCAGCAGCGAGCCCATATTGACCAGCGGCGGCAGCAGCCGGCGATACAGCAGCACCAGCACCGAGAAGACGAGGAACACCCCCGCGATCACCGCGATCACGAAGTTGATCAGCATCTCCATCTGCCACTTGGCCTGGCCGACGCTCATCTTCTGCACGCCGAGCGGCAGGTTCTTCATGATCGGCAGCGCGTTGACCTGCTGCATCGCGTTGGACAGCACCAGCCCCGGGGCCAGATCGGCGCCGATCGTCAGCTGTCGCTGCTGATTGAGGCGGTTGATCTTGGTCGGGCCGGAGCCAAAGCCGATCTCCGCCACCACTGACAGCGGCACCGATCCGCCGTTCTGCGTCGGCACCGGGAGGTTGCGGATCGTCGCCATGCGCGTGCGCGACGACTGATCCAGCGCCACCCGGATCGGGATCTGCCGGTCGTTGAGCGAGAAGCGCGCGCTGTTCTGGTCGATGTCACCCAAGGTCGCGATGCGGATCGCGTTGGACAGCGCACTGGTCGTGACGCCAAGGTCCGCCGCGAGATCAAGCCGCGGCTTGATGACGATTTCCGGCCGGTTGAGGTCGCCCGCAATGCGCGGCGCGAGAAATCCGGGGATCTTCGCCATCTCGCGCACGATCTTGTCGGCGGTTTCGCGCAGCAGCACCGGATCGTCGCTGCCCAGCGTCACCGACACGTCGCGGTTGTTGTCGCCCCAGCCGAACTGCGACTGGAAGTTGACGCGCGCATCCGGGATCTTGGCGAGTTCCGGCGCAAGCTGCCGTTCGAACTCGGTCGACGTCTTCTCGCGCCGATGGCTGAGGTCGCCGCCGAACAGCGCGCCGATCCGTTCGTTGAGGCTCGGCTTGTCCTTGAACTGCACGGTGACGCGGCCAGTGCCGACGAAGGCGCGGGTGTAGATCGTCTCCGCCTCTGGCTGCTGACGCAGCAGGTCATAGACCTTGTCGACCACCTGCTGCGTCTGCGCCAGCGTGGAGCCGGGAGGCATGGTGATCGTGACGGTCGAGCGTTCCTGATCGATCGACGGCTGGAACTGCATCGGCAGGCTAGCAAAACCGACAATGGTCAGCAGGAAGGCGAGCACGCCGATGCCGATCGTCCAGACGCGGTGATCGCGGAAATAGCCGGTCACGCGGCTGAACCCGCCGCGCGCGCGGATCGCCATCGACTTGCCGGGGTCGAGCGTCCAGCGAAGGACGTTCATGTAGATGTCCATCATCCGCCCCTCGCCATGCGCTTCGGGGCCGGCGGACTTCAGGAAATAGGCCGCGATCATCGGCGTGATCATGCGCGCGACCGCAAGGCTCATCAGCACCGCGACGACGACGGTGAGGCCGAAGTTCTTGAAGAACTGCCCCGACACGCCCGGCATCAGGCCGACCGGCAGGAACACCGCGACGATCGACATGGTGGTGGCGAGCACCGCCAGGCCGATCTCGTCCGCCGCGTCGATCGACGCCTGATAGGCGGATTTGCCCATGCGCATGTGGCGAACGATGTTCTCGATCTCCACGATCGCATCGTCAACCAGCACGCCGGCAACGAGGCTGAGCGCGAGCAGCGTCATCTGGTTCAGCGTGAACCCCATCAGGTCCATGAACCAGAAGGCGGGGATCGCGGAGAGCGGGATGGCGAGCGCCGATATGAACGTCGCGCGCTTGTCACGCAGGAACAGGAACACGATGAACACGGCGAGCACCGCGCCCTCGATCATCGCGTGAATCGCGCTCTCATATTGCTCGATCGCATATTTGGAGCCGTCGATCCGCAGCTGGAATTTCACCTGCGGATTGCGCTTCTCCAGCTCGGCGAGCTTCTTCTGCGCCTCCTTGAAGACGCTGACTTCCGAATAGCCCTTGGCCCGCTTGAAATCGAAGGTGATGACCGGTCGACCGTCGACGCCGGCGGCGGATCGCTGCTCGGCATAAAGGTCGCGCACCGTCGCCACCGCGCTCAGCTTGATCGTGCGGCCGTTGCCGGCGATGATCTGCGTCTGGCCCAGTTCATAGGCGTCGCGCGCATTACCCAGCACGCGCACCGACTGTTCGGCGCCGGCGATCTCCGCACGGCCGCCGGCGGCATTCAGGTTCACCTGCCGCAGCTGCTGATTGATCTGCGTGGCGGTGAGGCCGTAGGCGGCAAGCTTCGCCGGATCGAGGATCACGCGGATCTCGCGATCGACGCCGCCGTTACGTTCGACCGAGCCCATGCCCTCGACGCCGAGCAGCTCCTTGGTCACCGTATTGTCGATGTACCAGCTCAGCTGCTCGATCGTCATGTCGGTGCCGATCGCCGAATAGCTGCCCAGATCATTGTCGTTGATCTTCACACGGCTGATCTGCGGCTCCAGGATGCCTTCGGGCAGGTTGGAGCGGATCTGCGTGACGGCATCGCGCACTTCGTTCACCGCGCGGTCGACCGGCGTGCCGATGTCCAGCTGGATCATCGTCGTCGAATTGCCTTCGGAGACAAAGGACTGGATTTCGTCCACGCCCTCGATCGTCCGCACCGCGGCCTCGATCCGCTGCGTGACCTGCGTTTCCAGCTCACTCGGCGCGGCGCCCGGCTGCGTGATTTCCACCGCGACCGCGGGGAAATCGATGTCCGGTTCGCGGTTGATGTCCATCCGGATGAAGCTGACGATGCCGGCGACCGTCAGGATCACGAACAGGACGATGACCGGAACCGGGTTTCGGATCGACCAGGCCGAGATATTGCGGAAACTCATGCCGTCACACTCCGGGCTTGCCGAGCACCGGTGCGATTTTCTGCCCCGGGTTCAGGAACGCACCTGCCGAGACGACCACCTTTTCCGTGCCGTCGAGACCTGATGCAATCGCAACCGAATCGTCGTTCACCGTGCCCAGCCGCACGTCGCGGCGCTGCACCACATTGTCCTTGTCGGCGATATAGACGTAATTGCCCTTCTCGTCGCTAAGAACCGCCGATTGCGGAAGCTCGGGCACGCTGGCGGTGCCGCCGACGATCGTGGCGGAGGCGAAACCGCCGGGGCGAAGCGCGGGATCATAGCGAAGCGCAACGCGGGCGATGCCCTGGCGCGTCTGCGGATCGATGACAGGCGAAACCTGCCACACCTCGCCATCGAACTTCGTCTCGCTGCCCACCGGGGTCACGCTGACGCGTGCGCCCGGGCGCAGCTTGACGAGATCATCCTCGGCGAGCTGCGCGCGCATTTCCATCTCGCCCCCCTTGGCCATGCGGAACAGCGTGCCCGAGGCGGAGCTGATGATCTGCCCCGGCTCGACCTGGCGCGTCAGCACGAGGCCGGCGGCGGGTGCCCGGATATCGAGGCGATTGTTGCGCGCGCGCTGTTCGGAAGCGGCGGCGTTGGCAACCTTGAGCCGCGCGGCGGCGGCATCGCGGGTGGCGATGCGGCGCTGAACGTCGGCCTGGCTGATGAACCCGCGGCCAACCAGTTGCTCGGCGCGATCAAGCTCCGCCTGGGCGAGCGTCAGATCAGCCTTGGCCACGTTGACCTGCGCGGCGAGGCTGGCGGCGGTCTGCGTCTGCACTGACCGGTCGACCGTGGCGAGCACCTGGCCGGCCCGCACCCACTGGCCCGGTTCGACCAGAACGGCGGTCACCATGCCGCCTTCGCCAGCGACACCGACCGGCATCTCGCGGCGCGCGGCCAGCGTGCCGGTGGCAGTGACCGCGCGATCGACCGATGCACGGCCCGGCACGATGACCGTGACGCGCGGCGCCTGATCGGCGGCGGAGGAGGCCGAAGGCGCAGGATCGCCCGAGCGCGTCAGCAACATCGCCGCGGCCACGATCGCCAGTACCGCCACCACGGCCACGATGATGAGCCGCCGACGCCGGCGGCCATCATCCGTCGGACCTTCGATCAACACGGTCTCGCCACTCACACTACCGGTATCGTGATTCATGCACCCTACATCCCGCTCCGGCGACGTCAGACGGCCGTTCGCTACCTTGCCGGCAGTGTATTATATGAATAAGTCACCGGCCTCAAGTACCGGCTTGCCCCGATTGGCGCCATGGCAGATTAGGTGCTCCACCACAAGCCAGCCTCGTTCAGCTTGCGTTGTCGAAGCGTTGTCCAGGAACGACCAACCGATTGTCCGGAGTTAAACATTCATGCGCATTCTTTTCGCTTCGCTGATGCTGGCCACCGCCGCCACCCCCGCCCTGGCCCAGAATGTGGTGGGCGGGCCGGTGCTGCCGGACGGGACGCTGCTCGACGTCGTCGCGACTGGCGACATTACCCGCGTACCGGACGTTGCGACGCTGCGCGCGGGCGTCGTGACGCAGGCGGCGACCGCGAGCGAGGCGTCGGCGCAGAATGCCAGCCAGATGGCGCGCGTCATCGCCGCGCTCCGCGCCGCGGGAATTGCCGAGCGCGACATCGCGACCGCCAGCATCGGCCTGTCGCCGCAATATCGCTATGGCGAGAACCAGCCGCCGGTGATCACCGGCTATCAGGCGACCAACACCGTGTCGGTGAAGTTTCGTGACATCGCCAAGAGCGGACGGGTGCTCGACGCCCTGGTGAAGGCGGGCGCCAACCAGATCGACGGGCCGCAATTGTCGATCGACAAGCCGGCGGCGGCGCTCGACGAGGCGCGGGTGAATGCGGTCCGGCAGGCACAAGCGCGCGCGCAGCTCTATGCGCAGGCTGCAGGGCTTCGCGTCGACCGGATCGTGTCGATCAACGAGCAGGGCGAAAATCGCGGCGACCAGCCCCGCCCGCCGGTCCTCTACGCCCGCGCGGCCAAGGCGGATGCGCAGACCGAGATGCTGCCGGGCGAGACCGAAGTCAGCGTCACCATCGCGGTGCGTTTCCTGCTGAAATGAGCAAATGCCGCCCCGCAGCGGCGCGGGGCGGCATCAGGCTTTCCCAAGGGCCGGAAAGTACCGGCCAAGAAAAGGGCCGCCCGAGTGATCGGGCGGCCCTTTTATCATGGTCCTGGTAGCGCGGGCTTAACGCACGCTGCCACGACGGACGAGGTTGACGATCGCCAGCAGGACAACCGCACCCAGCAGCGACACCAGGAACGACGTCAGCGTCAGCGGCGAATTGTTGATCGAACCACCCGAAATGATCAGACCACCGATGAACGCGCCAACGATGCCGACGACGATATTCAGGAAAATGCCCTGCTGTGCATCGGTCCGCATGATGATGCTGGCGAGCCAGCCGATCACACCGCCGACGATCAACCAGAGAATGATACCCATAACTAACTCCCCTGCGTTAACGGCCCGAACGGCCGGGCTGGGGAAAATACTCTTGACAGCCAAACTTTGTTCCGATCACGTAACTCAGTTCAGAAGTTCTGCTGGCGCTCATAGAGCGATTTGTAGTGCTGGATGCGCGTGACGCGCAGCCCGGGCATGCCCGACCGGTCGATCGCACGCTGCCAGCTGGCGAATTCCTCCACCGTCAGGCCGTAGCGATTGCACACCTCGTCAACCGTCAGCAGACCGCCGTTCACCGCCGCGACGACCTCCGCCTTGCGACGCACGACCCAGCGGGTGGTGGTCGGCGGCGGCAGCGTTTCGAGGGTCAATGGCTCGCCGAGCGGGCCGATGACCCGGGCGGGACGGATCTTCTGGTTCTCAATCATGACTCAACCTCGGTTGTGGGGACCGCGAGGCCCCCTTTCCACCTGACATTGCACAGCGTGACGAACGCGAACCGGCGTACTCTAGCCACCGATCGGTAAACGGGATGTTCAATCGTCCTTCCATTGCATCATTGCTTTGGCCACGGGACCGTTGAACGCACCGTCCACCGGCGCGAAAAGCGGCGAATCGAGCCGCACCCGCGCCGAACGGGCGTAGATGGTCGCGGTGGGCGACGCCGCCTGTCGCGCCGTCATCTCCACCAGCAATACCGCCAGGTCGCTGGGGAGCTCGACCAGCGGTGCGCGGCGGTCGAACAGGGCAAAACTCAGGTCCACGCTACGCCTGGCTCCTCATGCGTCCTACGGGACACCCCTGCTACGCGCCGCAGATGAAGGGTCCGTAAAGGATGCCACCATCCTGGTGCGCGTTCACCATCCAATTCGGATGTGCTATGGCGCGCACGTGACTGATATCGGTGATTTCCAGCTGGACGGCGGCGCCGCCGGCCGCCGCATCGTCGTTGCCATGTCGGGCGGGGTGGACAGCTCCGTCGTCGCCGCGCTGGCCAAGGCGAGCGGGGCGGAGACGATCGGCGTGACGCTGCAATTGTACGACCATGGCGAGGCGACCGCCCGCCCCGGCGCCTGCTGTGCTGGGCGCGACATTCGTGATGCGCGCGCGGTGTGCGACAGCCTGGGCATCGCGCATTATGTGTTCGACCACGAAAGCAGCTTCCGCAGCCGGGTGGTCGACCGCTTTGCCGACGAATATCTCGCGGGCCGAACGCCGATCCCCTGCGTCCAGTGCAACATGGGACCCAAATTCACCGACCTGTTCGCGCTGGCGCGTGATCTGGGGGCGGACTGCCTCGCCACCGGCCATTATGTCCGCCGAATGATGGGCAGCGCGGGCGCCGAGCTGCACCGCGCGATCGATCCCGCGCGCGACCAGAGCTATTTCCTGTTCGCCACCACCCGCCAGCAGCTCGATTTCCTTCGCTTCCCGCTGGGCGGCATGCCCAAGAACCAGGTGCGCGCGATTGCCGCCGAGATGGGGCTGGGCGTCGCGGGCAAGCCCGACAGCCAGGACATCTGCTTCGTCCCCGACGGTGACTACGCCGGGCTGGTCAAGAAACTGCGCCCCGCCGCCGTGGACGGCGGCGAGATCGTCGACCTCGAAGGACGCGCGCTCGGCCGGCACGAGGGGATCATTCATTACACCGTCGGCCAGCGCCGGGGGCTCGACATCGGCGGCCAGCCCGAGCCGCTGTACGTCATCCGGCTGGAGCCCGAGGCGCGGCGCGTCGTCGTCGGCCCGCGCGCGGCGCTGGCGGTGGCCGCCGCGCGGCTCGCCGATCTCAACATCCTCGGACCTCTGAACGGCCCGCTGACCGCCAAGGTGCGATCGATGGCCAAGCCGGTGCCCGCGCGCCTCGACGGCGACATGCTGCTGTTCGACGCGCCCGAATATGGCGTCGCGCCGGGCCAGGCGGCGGTGCTGTACGATGGCGACCGGGTGCTCGGCGGCGGCTGGATCGCGAGCACCCAGGCCGCCGCGCTGGCGGCCTGACGGCAGGCACCGACGCGCGCAACCGCCGATCAGGGCAGCAGATACGTCCCCTCGATCACGGTGACGCACTCGCCGGTCAGCAGGATGCGGTCCCCAGCAACCCGGCAGCCGATCCGGCCACCACGCGCGCTCGCCTGAAACGCGCTGAAGGTGTCGCGGCCAAGCACATCGGCCCAGTAAGGCGCCATCACCGCATGGGCGGAGCCGGTCACCGGATCCTCGGGAATGTCGTAGAAGTCGGTGAAGACGCGGCTGACGATATCCGCGCTCTCACCGCGCGCGGCGACGATATGGACGATCGGCCCCAAAGCCTTGATCGCGCGACCATCGGGCGCGGCGGCGCGCACCGCTGCCTCATCGGCGACGATCACCAACGCATAGCCCTTGTCATGCCACAGCGTCTCCACCGCCTCGACGCCCAGTGCGGCGACGATCGCGTCCAGCGGCTTTGGCTTGGGCCGCCACGCGGGCAGCGCCATCTCATAACCCGCGCCGCGCCGCGCGACCTCCAGCATCCCGGCCTGCCGGGTGGCGAAGCGCACGCGATCGATCGTGGTGTCGGAGGACAGGACGAAATGCCCGCTGGCCAGCGTCGCATGCCCACATAGCGCCACCTCGGCGGCAGGCGTAAACCAGCGCAGTTCAAAATCCGCCGCATCGTTCGCCGGCGCTGGCACGATGAAGGCCGTTTCGGACAGGTTGTTCTCCGACGCGATCGCCTGAAGCAACGTGTCGTCGGGCCAGGCCGAAAGCGGCAGCACGGCGGCGGGATTGCCGACGAACGGCGCGTCGGCGAAGGCGTCGATCTGCGCGAACGGGATCCTCATAATGTCCTTTCGTGAAGCGGCCGGGATGCCGCCGGTGCGGCTGCGAACGCCGGATCAGCGGCGAGGTTCAGATACGCTTGCCGAACCAATGCGGCGTCACGTCCGCCTCGACCAGTGGATTGTCGGTATCGACATGCCCCTCCGGATCGAGATGGATCAGCACCTCCACGCGCGGAAACACGTCGCGCAGCCGGCGTTCGACATTCTCCACGATGTCGTGCGCGGCGGCGACGGTCAGCGTGCGATCCACCTCCATGTGGAATTGCGCGAAATCATGCGCGCCGGCCCGCCGGGTGCGGAAATCATGGATGCCGCGGATGCCGGGTTGGCGCGCGGCAACCTCGATAAAGGCGGCGCGCTGATCTTCCGGCCATTCCTTGTCCATCAGCATGTCGATCGCCTGGCTCGACGCCTTGAACGCGCCCCATGCGAGCCACATCGCGATGGCGATGCCGAAGATAGGATCGGCGCCGGGCACGCTGGCGAACTGATCGAGCACCAGCGCCGCGATCACCGCCACGTTGAGCAGGACGTCCGACTGGTAATGGACATTGTCGGCGAGGATCGCGACCGATCCGGTGCGCCGGATGACGCTGCGTTGATAGGCGAGCAGCGCAAAGGTCGCGACGATCGCCGCCACCGACACGCCGATGCCCAGCGTCGCGTCCTGATTGACCTGCGGATTGGTCAGCCGCTCGATCGCGCGCCATGCGATGCCGATCGCCGAGGCAGTGATCAGCACCACCTGGAACAATGCCGCCAGCGCCTCCGCCTTGCCATGGCCGAAACGGTGATCGTGGTCCGCCGGCTCCGCCGCCACCTTGACTCCGTAAAGGGTGACGAGGCTCGCCAGCAGGTCGAGCGCGGTATCGGCCAGCGAGCCGAGCATCGCGACCGATCCGGTGTGCCACGCGGCAAAGCCCTTCAGCGCCAGCAGGAACGCTGCCGTCGCGACGCTCGCCAGGGCGGCGCGCATCGCAAGCGGGATGATCCGGCGGCGTTCGTCGTTGGTCATGGGTAGAGCAAGCCTTCCGTCCACCCCGCTTCTTCACGCGTGAACAATCGACGCTCATGTAGGCGATGCGCGCGATCCTGCCAGAACTCGATGCGATCGGGCACTACGCGATACCCGCCCCAATGCGGCGGGCGCGGCACGTCGCTACCTTCGAACCGGAATTGCATCGCCTCGAACCGCCCCTCGAAGATCGAGCGGGCGGCGAGCGGACGGGATTGTTCGGACGCCCAGGCGCCCAGCTGCGAGTCGCGGCTACGCGAGGCGAAATAGGCGTCGCTCTCGGCGTCGCTCACCCGTTCCACCACGCCCTCGATGCGGATTTGCCGGCGCAGCGACTTCCAGTGGAACAGCAGCGCAGCCTGCATATTCTCCTTCAGGTCGTGCGCCTTGCGGCTCTCGCGATTGGTGTAGAACACGAAGCCATCGGGGCCGTGCCCCTTCAGCAGCACCATGCGCGCGGCAGGCCGCCCGCTGGCATCCGCAGTCGCCAGCGCCATCGCGTTGGGATCATTGGGTTCGCTTTCCTGCGCCTCGGCAAACCAGGCGTCGAACAGGCCGAAGGGATCGGTGGACATGGTGGCTGCCATAGCACCGGCGATGCGGCGGAACGACTCCCCGCGCCGCGAATTGAATCGGCCTCGCAACGATGAAGGCGGACGATCATGGCGGCACGGGCATATTGGCAAGGGCAGATACGCCTCGCGCTCGTCTCCATCCCGGTGGAAATCTATTCGGCCGTCAAATCGGGCGCGAGCGTCAGCTTTCGTCAGATCCATGAGCCGACCGGCAAGCCGATCAAATATGAAAAGGTGGCCGAGGGCGTCGGGCCGGTCGATGCCGACGACATCATGAAGGGCTATCAGATCGACAAGGGCGAATATGTCCTGCTCGATCAGGACGAGATCGATTCGGTGAAGCTGGAATCGAAGAAGACGCTGGAGCTGACCCAGTTCGTCGACGCGAGCGACATCGACGTCCTGTATTATGAGAAGCCCTATTTCGTCGTGCCGGCGGACGACCTGGCGGAGGAAGCGTTCATCGTGCTGCGCGAGGCGTTGCGGCGGACCAAGAAGGTCGGGCTGGGGCAGCTGGCGATGCGCGGGCGCGAATATGTCGTCAGCCTGAAGCCGTGCGGGCGCGGCATGGTGCTGGAAACCTTGCGCTATGCCGATGAGGTGAACCGGGCGCAGGGCTATTTCCGCGACATTCCCGATGCCAAGCCGGACGAGGAACTGCTCGAACTGGCCGAGGCGCTGATCGAAAAGAAGAGCGCCGCCTTCGACCCCAAGGAGTTCCACGATCGCTATGTCGATGCGCTGAGGGACCTGATCGAGCGCAAGCGCAAGCAGAAGGGCAATCGCAAGATCATCGAGGAGAAGGATGACGGTGGCGGGCGGTCCGCCTCCAACGTCGTCGACCTGATGGCCGCGCTGAAGAAATCGATGGAAAAATCCGGCGGTGCTGGCGCGGCGACCAAGAGCACGCCCGCCAAGAAGCCCGCTGCGAAGGCCGCGTCGCGCACCACGCCGGCGAAGAAGACGGCCAGCAAGCCGGCGGCGCGCAAACGTGCCTGACCTCATCCTCATGCCGCCGATGGGGGTCACGCCATGAGCAGCGATCCCCTCGCCCTCTACAATGCCAAGCGCGACTTCGCGAAGACGGCCGAGCCCGCCGGCACGTTGGCGCCGGGCAATGGCAACAGCTTCATCGTGCAGAAGCATGATGCGACGCGGCTGCATTGGGATTTCCGGCTCGAACTCGACGGGGTGCTGAAAAGCTGGGCGGTGACGCGCGGGCCGAGCCTTGATCCGAACGAGAAAAGGCTGGCGGTCAGGACCGAGGATCACCCGCTCAGCTATGCGACGTTCGAGGGCACGATCCCCAAGGGCGAATATGGCGGCGGCACGGTGATGCTGTGGGATCGCGGCACCTGGTCGGTGATCAAGGGCAAGTCGCCCAAGGACCTAGAGAAAGGCCACCTTCATTTCGTGCTCGATGGCGAGCGGATGAAGGGCGAGTGGCTGCTGATCCGGCTGAAGTCCAGGGGCAAGGAAAAGCGCGAGAACTGGCTGCTGCGCAAGATCGATGATGGCTTCGCCGGCGGCACGGACACGTTGGTCGAAACCGCGCTGACCAGCGTCACCACTGGCCGGACCATGCAGGAGATCGCCGAGGGTAAGAAACCGAAGAAGGTCGAAAAGACCCGAGCGAAGAAGAAGGCGCCTGCGTCACGCGGGCGCAGCACGAGCAAAGGCAAGGCGAAAGGCGCACCGCCGGCATTCTCCCCGCCGCAATTGTGCACGCTGGTGGACAGCGTGCCCGACGGGTCTGCGTGGATGCATGAGGTGAAATACGACGGCTATCGCGCGGTGATCGCGGTCGGCGGCGGCACCGCAAAGGTCTATACCCGCAACGGGCTGGACTGGACCGACAAGTTCCAGGCGATTGCTGACGCCGCGGCGGCGCTGCCGGTCGACAGCGCGCTGCTGGACGGCGAGATCGTCGCCTTCAAGGACGGGCGGCCCGATTTCTCCACGCTGAAGAACGCGATCTCCTCCGCGGGCGACATGACCTTCTTCGCCTTCGACCTCATCGAACTGGATGGCGAGGATCTGCGCCCGCTCACCAATCTCCAGCGCAAGGAACGGCTGCGGCCGATCATCACCGCCTCCGACCGGCTGCAGTTCAGCGAACATGTCATGGGATCGGGTGAAAAACTGTTCGAGACGATGTGCGCCGAGGGGCTGGAGGGGATCGTCTCCAAACAGGCCGACGCGCCCTATCGCGGGCAGCGCACCAAGGCGTGGGTGAAGGTCAAGTGCACGCGGCGGCAGGAATTCGTGATCGTCGGCTGGACCACGTCCGACAAGGCGCGCGGCTTCCGCTCGCTGCTGCTCGGCGTGCATGAGGACGGCAAGCTGCGCTATGCGGGCAAGGTCGGCACGGGGTTCTCCAACGACCTGATGATCGAGCTGAGCGAGAAGCTCGCAAAGCTGGAGCGCAAGACGCCGACCGTCGAGGTGCCCAAGAATCTTGGCCGCGCCGCGGTGAAGGGCGCGCATTGGGTGACGCCCAAGCTGGTCGCCGAAATCGCCTTCACCGAGACCACGCCGGACAAGCTGCTGCGCCACTCGAGCTTCCTCGGGCTGCGCGGTGACAAGGATGCCAACGACGTGGTGATCGAGCAGCCGCAGGCGCCGCCCGCCGCTTCGCCGACAGCGTTTCCGGCGACCAGCATCAAGGTCAGCAGCCGCGATCGGCTGATTTTTCCCGAATCGGAAGTCACCAAGGGCGATCTGGCCGATTATTATGCTGAGGTGGCCGGAATCATGCTGCCCTGGGCCGGTCGGCGGCCGATCAGCCTCGTTCGATGCCCGCAGGGACGCGCCCGAAAATGCTTCTTCCAGAAGCATGACGCGGGATCGTTCGGCGATCACGTCCATCAGGTGCCGATCACGGGGAAAGACGGATCGACCGAAAATTACCTCTGGGTCGACGATGCCGACGGGCTGGTCGCCTGCGTGCAGATGGGCACGATCGAATTCCACGGCTGGGGATCGACGGTCGACCATCTGGAGCAGCCCGACCGGCTGGTGTTCGACCTCGACCCCGACGAGGGCCTCGATTTTGGCGACACCAAGAAGGCGGCCGAGCATCTGAAAAACCAGCTCGCCGAGCTTGGCCTCACCAGCTTCCCGATGCTGTCCGGGGGCAAGGGGGTGCATGTCGTCGTGCCGCTCACCCCCGATGCCGAATGGCCGGCGGTGAAGAGCTTTGCCGATCGCTTCGCCCGTGCGCTGGCGCAGGCCGAGCCGGACCGCTTTGTCGCGACGATGAGCAAGGCGAAACGCAAGGGCCGGATCTTCATCGACTGGCTGAGGAACCAGCGGGGCGCCACGGCGATCATGCCCTATGCGGCGCGTGCACGTCCCGGCGCCCCCGTTGCAGCGCCGGTTTCCTGGACCGAATTGCGCGACATTGACAGCGCCGCGCGCTGGCATGTCACGGACGCGGCTGAACTGATCGAACGCGCGGGCAGCCGTGCGCTTGCCGGATGGGGGGTGGCCGAGCAGACATTGCCGGACCTGTGACGCCGTGGGCCGTTCCGCCCGCGCGCTCCCATCCGATCCCGCCCTTCCCCGCAGCACCGATTTCATATTGCGCCGCGACAAGGCCCCGCTAGGGTCCGCGCCGCGCAGGAGCCCCATCGTCTTGGCGACACAGCCCGCCCTTTTTGATCCCTATACCAACGCGCGTCGCTGGATCGACGATTACCGCGCGCATGTCGCCAGCGGCGGCGATGTGCTGTGCGGCGGCGACGAGACTCCGTGGCTGGCGATGTTCGAGGAGCTGGCGGCGCTGGTCGGCAATGACCTGGCGCACGCCCGCGAACGCGTGCAGCGCCATGCCGCCGACATCGGCACGGGATTTCGCGTGACCGGCGAGAACGAGGAGCGCCCCTGGCCCCTGTCCCCGGTCCCGCTGCTGATCGAGGGCGACGAATGGGCCGCGATCGAACGCGGGATCGTGCAACGTGCCGACCTGTTCGAGACCATCCTTGCTGATCTGTACGGGGAGGCAAAGCTGGTCGCCCGCGGGCTGGTCCCCGCCGCGCTGGTGGCAGGCAGCCCGTTCTTCCTGCGCCCGCTCGTCGGCCTGCCGCCACCGGGCGGCCACCAGCTTCACTTCATGGCCGTGGACCTGGGCCGCGGGCCGACCGGCGAATGGCGCGTGCTGGCCGATCATCTTCGCACGCCATCGGGTGCGGGCTATGCGCTGGAAAACCGCCTGGCGGTCAGCCGCACGCTCGGCGGCCTCCAGGCGCGGCTCAATGTCGCGCGCCATGCGCCCTTCTTTGCCGCATTTCGCGACGGCCTCGCCGCATCGTGCAACCGCACCGATCCCCGCATCGGCCTGCTGACCCCGGGAAACTACACCGTCAGCTATCCCGAGCAGGCACATCTTGCGCGCTACCTCGGCCTGCTGCTGGTGGAGGGCGCTGACCTCGCCGCGCTGGAGGACAAGGTCTATGTCCGCACCATCGGCGGGCTGAAGAGGATCGACGCTCTGTGGCGCCGGCTCGACGCACGCTTCCTCGACCCGCTCGCCTTCGACACTCACTCGCAGATCGGGGTGCCCGGCCTGATCGACGCTTATGCCGCCGGCAATGTCGTGCTGGCGAACGCACCCGGTGTCGGGGTGCTGGAGGCGCCCGCCTGGCACGCATTCCTGCCGCAATTGTGCCTTCGCCTGACCGGCGCCAGCCTCAGCCTGCCCAATATCGCGACCTGGTGGTGCGGCCAGCCGTCGGAATGCGCGCGGGTGGAGGAGGATCTCGACAATCTGCTCATCGCGCCCGCCTTTGGCGGCGGGACGCTGGGCTTGCCCACCGACAGCGCCGTCGCGGGAAGCGATCTCGATGCCGCACAACGAACGGCGCTGCGCGCCGATCTGGCGCGTCGGCCGCAGGATTATGTCGGGCAGGAGATCGTCCGGCTTTCCACCATGCCGGTCGTCGCCGGTGACACCCTGGTATCACGCCCCTTCACGCTGCGTGTCTTTGCCGCGCGCGGCCCGGACGGCCGCTGGGTCGTGCTGCCGGGCGGCTTCGCCCGCATCGCCGAGCATCCCGATCCGCGCGCGGCGGTGATGGGCGAGGGCATCTGGTCGGCCGATGTCGTGGTACACGGGAACACGCCGGTCGATCCCGTGTCGCTGCTGCCGCCAACCGACACCCAGCATATTCGCCGCAATCCCGGCACCCTGCCGAGCCGCGTGGCGGACAATTTCTTCTGGCTGGGCCGGTATCTGGAACGCGGCGAGGCGCTGCTGGCGGTGATCCGCGTGATGCTGGGCAATTCGATCGACGCCGATGGCGGCGCGGCGCTGAGCAGCGACACGATCGGGCGGCTGGCAGGATTGATCGCCAGCACCGGCGCCGCGCCGCGCCCGTCCAGCCACAAGCGGGCGGACCTGACCCAGATGGCGCGGCATGCGATGGAATCGGTCGGCCAGGGCTGGCAATCGGTCGCGGAGATCAACCTGCACGCACGGCGGATCGGCAACAATTCGCGTGACCGGTTGTCGGCGGATATGGTGCGGCTGCTTGACGCGCCCTTCCCCACCCATCGCGGGACGCTGGATCGCGCGGGCTCGCTTCAGCGGCGCTACGCGGCGATCGCCGGCCTGTCGGCGGAACATATGAGCCGCACCGCGGCCTGGCGGTTCCACGATCTCGGTCGGCGGATCGAGCGCGCACTGGCCATGGTCCGCGCTCTCCTGACCTTTGGCCTCGCGGGATCCTCGCTCGATGATCTGTCGACCTTGCTCGACCTCGCCGACAGCCAGATCAGCTATCGCCAGCGCTATCTGACCGGCCTCGCACGCGTGCCGGTGGTCGATCTGGTCGCGCTCGACACGGGCAACCCGCGCTCGCTCGCCTTTCAGGTGGAGCGCATCTGGGAGCATCTTTGTGCGTTGCCGGTGCTGAACGACGACGGCATGGCGGAGGAGCAGCAGCAACAGGCAACCGAGCTGAAGGCGATCGTATCGAGCGCCCGCGCCGGAACGCTCGACGGCAAGATGCTGAGCGAGCTGGAGGCGCGGCTGATCGGCCTCTCCAACGAGATTGCCCGGCGCTATTTCCTGCAAGGGGCGGAGCCGCTGCGCGCCGGCGGGCTGACGCTGGCATGATCTACGACATCACCCACGTCACCCGGTTCGACTATGGTGCGCCGGTGCGGTTTGCGCGCTGCAATCTGCGGCTCGAGCCGATCGACTGGCCGGGACAAAGGCTGGAATCGTACATGCTGCGCGTCACGCCATCGGGCCGGAGCACCCCGGCACGGGCAGAGGCGGGGCTCGCCAACGTGACGCGCCTCACGATCGACGTGCCGGTCCAGCGGCTGACGATCGAGAGCTGCGCACGCATGACGGTGGACCGTCCGGTGCCGATGCCGGCGCCGGGCGATCCGACGCTGGGCGAGATTGCCGCAATGGCGCGCGACAGCCGCGACCTGTCACCCGCGGGGCCGCCAAGCTATCTCTTCCCCTCCCCGCTGATCCCACTCGATCGCCAGATCGCCGATTATTGCGCGCCCGATCTCGATCCCTCGCGCAACGCGCTGGAGGCGGGCATTGCGTTGGCGCAGCGGATCCAGCGCGAGTTCGAATTTGATCCCGCGGCGACGCTGGTCGACACGCCGCCACACGAGGCGTTCCTGAAGCGGCGCGGCGTATGTCAGGATTTCGCGCAGATCATGATCACCGGCCTGCGCGCGGCGGGCCTGCCGGCAGCCTATGCCTCAGGCTATATCCGCACGCTGCCACCGCCTGGGCAGGAGCGGCTGGTGGGCGCGGATGCGACGCATGCCTGGGTGCTGTTATGGTGCGGCCCGGTGCGTGGCTGGATCGGTGTCGACCCAACCAACGGCATCTGGATGGCCAGCGACCATATCATCACCGCGGTCGGCCGCGATTATGCCGAAATCGCCCCTGTCGACGGTGTCGTGCTGGGATCGGGGGCGCAGAAGATGGAGGTTTCCGTCGACGTTGCCCCATTGGCTGAAGGCGAGGAATAGCGCCTCGCCCGCCATCCACCGCTTGTCCTCCTGCCGTACCTTCCCGATAGGCCCTGCATGAACACCCACCCTGCTCCCGCCGGCATGCATCCGCGCGAATTCGTGGCCTTTGTCGCCGCGGTGATGGCAGTCAACGCATTCGGCGTCGACCTGATGCTGCCGGCGCTCGCCGACATCGGCCGTGACCTGTCGATCATGGAAGCGAACCATCGGCAGTGGATCATCACCGTCTATATGGTGGGATTCGGCGCGGGGCAGCTGGTCTATGGCCCGCTCGCGGACCGGTATGGCCGGCGGCCGATCCTGCTGGTGACGCTGGCGGGATTCACCGCCGCGAGCATCTTTGCCGCCAGTTCGACAACCTTTGCCGCCCTGCTCTTCGCGCGGCTGCTGCAGGGGTTGATGTCCGCCTCCACCCGCGTGCTGGCGGTCGCCATCGTGCGCGACGGATCGTCCGGGCGGCAGATGGCGCGCACCATGTCAGTTGCGCAGATGATCTTCTTCCTGGTGCCGATCCTGGCGCCGACGCTGGGACAGTTGCTGCTCGCCTTCGGGCCATGGCGCTTCATCTTCTACGTGCTGGGCGGCTTTGCGGCGTTCGTCCTGGCGTGGAGCGCGGTGCGTCTGCCCGAGACGCTGCCCATTGCGCGGCGGCGGGCGATCTCGATGGAGGCGCTGCGCGGCAGCTATCATCTGACGCTCACCAATCGCTATTCGCTGGGCTATGCAATTGCCGCCTCACTCACCTTTGGCGGCATCATCGCCTTCGTGTCGCTGTCGCAACAGATCTTCGTCGACGAGTTTGACGCGGGCGATCGCTTCACCATGTTGTTCGCGCTGTGCGCCTGCGCCATGGGTGCGGCCTCCTTCCTCAACAGCCGGCTGGTGGAGCGGCTGGGCACGCGGCTCATCTCGCAAAGCGCAGTGCTGGCGCTGATCGCGCTTTCGATCGTCCATGTCGCCGTGGTGCTCGCGGGGTGGGAGACGCTGGCCAGCTATGTCTTCTTCCAGGCGCTCAGCATGACCTGCATCGGCCTGTGCGGCGCCAATTTCGGCGCCATGGCGATGGAGCCGGTAGGACATATCGCCGGCACCGCGTCGTCGCTGCAGGGCTTCATCACCAGCATTGGCGCGGTGATCGTGGGGACGCTGATCGGCCAGTCCTATGCGGGCACCACCACGCCGCTGGCGATCGGCTATTTGTGCATCGGCCTGATCGTGCTGGGCATCATCTGGGTCGTGGAGGAAGGGCAGCTGTTCCGCGCCCGCATGTCATAGCGGGTGAGGCGCGATCAGGCATCCTCGCGGCGGCGCGCGTAGAGGGGCGCGGCAAGCGCATGGATCAGCTGGTCCTCGGCAGGATTGCGGTTCCCGCTGGTAATGAAGAACAGCTGCTGCTCGCGTGCCGGGCCGCTGTCCACATCATGCGCGTCATCAATGAGGGGATCGGCCTCCTCATAGCGCGGACGAGGCGGAGGAACGAAGGCGGTTACGGGGTCCGCTTCCTCGTAGCAAAGCCCCAAGGGGCGCTGCGAACCGGCCGTGCCGTAGCGGAAGGACGTAACCGATCCGGCCATATGATCGCCGTACTGCATGACGATTGCTAGGTCAGTGTCACTGCCATAGCAACGTCAAAGTACCGTTATATCGTCCAGCTTGCGACGAGTGGAGTGGCGCGCTGTCCTGACCCTACTTCTGCCCCTGCCGCGTGGGCGCCTAGCCGTCCCTGCGCCCTTCCAGCACCCATGGCCGGGGCCGGCCAGTCGGCTTCGCGTTGCCGTCGAGCCGCACCGCGCGCTTCACGTAGATCGGCTTCATCAACAGCGTGCCATTCATGCCCCCGCCCGTCGGCTGCGCCAGGATCTTCTTCACCACCACTTGCCCGGCGACGACGCGGCCGAAGGCGGCATAGCCGGGATTGTCGGGCTTCCAGTCCATCCAGGGCATGGCCCCGACCGAGATGAACCAATTGCCGTTGGCCGAACCCGGCGGGCCGCGCCGCGCCATCGAGATGGTCATGTCGAGATGCTTGATCCCGGTCTTCTTGGTCGATTCATGCGGAATCATGTCGAGGAAGCGGCGCGCATCGGTGCGGATGCCCGACTGGATGAAGCCGAACTGCGGCGCCTTCTTGTTGCGTGCGACACGGTAGAAGCTGACGCCATCGAAACGGCCGTCATCGACATATTTCATGAAATTCGCGGTGGTCTCCGGCGCCCGCTTTGCGTCCAGCGCCAGCGTGATCGGCCCGAACGCCGTTTCCAGCCGCACCCGCACATAGCCGGGGGTCGCGCGGTCGGCGCGCTGCGCCGCAGCGGGGAAGGCCAGGCCGAGGCCGAGAAGCAGGAGAAGGAGAGCACGCATCGATACGCCGTGTAGCGGCCAAGCGTGGGAAGCTCCACCGTTGGTGCGTCTCCGCGCGGCATGGCGGTCGCCCGGCGCGGCGTCCTGCACGTTTACAGGCACCTTGCGGAAGCGTCAGATATGAGAAGAGGTTGCCGGGCACCCTTTCGGACAACCCGACAACCCCTAAACATGGTCAGCGGCCGGAGAGCTCCAGCCCGGGAGACCATGCGGGCCTCTGAATGCTACGGCGTCCGACGTTGGTTGGAGGGGGATACCTCCCGTCGAAGCGTCACAGGATCAGAAGCGCGTCCCCCGAACGAACTGAACCGACCCCATTGCTGAACCATGAGACATCGGATCACCTCCTTTCGCTGGTTGATAACGAGCGTGACCTTGTCAGCCACATCCGCAATCTGAATCCTTTATCGACCAGAAACAAGACTTGTTTTCAGTGCCGCTTCGCACGATCCTTCGCGCCCCGCCGCGGATCGGATCAACCCCGGCAATCCTCGATCACGCGGCCGACTTCGGCATAGGGCGGAACCACCAGCGTCCGCGCGCCCGGCTGCTCGATCGCGACCCGCCCGCGGCTGAACGCCATGGCATCCAGCAACGGCTCGCGCGCGGTGAACACCGCCTGCGCAGAGGGGGCGGAGCCGGTCGACACCTGGACCGGAACGGCGCGGGTCGTGCTGCTGGTGCGGATCGTCATCGCGCCCGGCAGCGCGCCGGGCCGCGACAGGACGAGGCGGCGACCCGCCAGGTCACAGCGCAGCGACAACAGGGGCGCGCCGTTGCCCGGCCCGAACACCGCGCGCGTGCCGCCGCTTTCGCGGGCATAGCGCCAGGTTCCGGGCGTCAAGGGCCAATCCTGCCAGTCGGCCGCCAGCGGCGCCGGCTTGGGCGGCTGCGGCGGCGCTGGCGCGGTGACCGGAGGCGGTGGCGGCGGGGGAGCATCGGCCGGCGGGGCGACGCAGGCCGCCATGCTGATCGGGAGAAGAAGGGCGGCGGCAGGCAGAAGGCGCATGGCCCACCCTAGCGCGCACCGGCGCCCCGGCTCAACCGGAACCGCCGCGCGGGACCATCGGTTCAGCGAAACACCATCCGCCCGACCGGGAGACAATGATGAGCACCGCCGACACGCCGACCACTCTTGCCCTGATCGAAGCGACGCTCGTCTCCACCGTAAAGGTCGAAAGTCGCGACGGTGACAAGATCGGGACGGTGCAGTCGTTCCTGACCCACAAGGTCAGCGGGCGCGTGACCCATGCGGTGCTGAGCCTCGGCGGGTTCCTGGGCATGGGGAAAAGCTATTATGCCCTGCCCTTCTCGCTGTTGAGCTTTGATCCTGTCCGCGACCTGTATGTGGTCACGATCGACCGCCGCATGCTCGAAGGCGGGCCGAGCTGGGCCAGCAATGCACCGCATTTCGACCAGGCCTATGCCGATCGCGTCGCCGGCTATTACGGGGTGAGCGGCGAGGACCTGACGCTTCGATAGGGCTTTGCCGGCGGCGGCAGGCGCGCCCTACCGCCGCTTCGCCATCCTGATCGCCTGCTGCTTGCCGAAGCGCGTCTTGCGCGTGCCCGGCTTGCCCTCGTTGCTGCGGCCCATCAGCGGCGCCTTGTGCTCCTGCACCGGCAGGCCAAGCTCCTCCTGCTCCAGCGCGCGGATCTCATCGCGCAGGCGGCCGGCTTCCTCGAACTCCAAGTCGGACGCGGCCTTGCGCATCTTCTTCTCGAGTTCCTCGATATAGGCGCGCAGATTGTGTCCCACCATGTGCGGCCGCTGCTCGTCGCCGGTGTCGATCAGCACGCTGTCCTGGTTCGACACATGCGCGATGATATCGCCGATGTTGCGCTTGATCGTGGTCGGCGTGATGCCGTGCTCGCGGTTATACGCTTCCTGCTTCTCGCGGCGACGCGCCGTCTCGTTCATCGCCCGCTCCATCGAGCCGGTGATGCGATCGGCGTAGAGGATCACCCGCCCGTCGACGTTGCGCGCCGCGCGCCCGATCGTCTGGATCAGCGACGTCTCGGAACGCAGGAAGCCTTCCTTGTCCGCATCCATGATGCACACGAGGCCACATTCAGGGATGTCGAGCCCCTCGCGCAGCAGGTTGATGCCGATCAGCACGTCATAGACGCCAAGGCGAAGGTCACGGATCAGCTCGATACGCTCCAGCGTCTCGACGTCGGAGTGCATGTAGCGGACCTTCACGCCCGCCTCGTGCATATACTCGGTCAGATCCTCCGCCATCCGCTTGGTCAGCGTGGTGACGAGGGTGCGATAGCCGAGCTCCGCGGTCTTGCGGCATTCGACGATGCAATCCTGCACCTGCTCCTCGACCGGGCGGATCTCGACCGGCGGATCGATGAGGCCGGTGGGGCGAATGACCTGTTCGGCAAAGACGCCGCCGGTCTGCTCCATCTCCCAGTGGCCGGGTGTCGCCGAGACGCTGACCGTCTGCGGGCGCATCGCATCCCATTCGTTGAAGCGCAGCGGGCGGTTGTCGATGCAGCTCGGCAGGCGGAAGCCATATTCGGCAAGCGTGATCTTTCGCCGATGGTCACCGCGCGCCATCGCGCCGATCTGCGGCACCGTCTGATGGCTCTCGTCGACGAACAGCAATGCGTTTTCGGGCAGATATTCGAACAAGGTGGGCGGCGGCTCGCCCGGCAGGCGCCCGGTGAGGAATCGGCTGTAATTCTCGATCCCGTTGCAGCTGCCGGTCGCGGCGATCATCTCGAGGTCGAAATTGGTGCGCTGCTCCAGCCGCTGATGCTCCAGCAGCTTGCCCTCCGCCTCCAGCTCCTTCAGCCGCTCCGCCAGTTCGTGGCGGATCGCCTCGGTCGCCTGCTTCATCGTCGGCCCGGGGGTCACATAGTGCGAGTTCGCATAGACGCGCACCGAGTTCATGCTCGCCGCCTTCTTGCCGGTCAGCGGGTCGAACTCGACGATCTCCTCGATGTCATCACCGAAGAAGCTGATCCGCCACGCCGCATCCTCGAGGTGGCTGGGGAAGATTTCCAGATTGTCGCCCTTCACGCGGAAATTGCCGCGCTGGAACGCTGCATCGTTGCGCTTGTACTGAAGCGCGACGAGCTTCCGCACGATCTCGCGCTGGTCGACCGTCTGGCCCTTCTTCAGGTCAAAGATCATCGCCGAGTAGGTTTCGACCGATCCAATACCGTAAAGGCAGGAGACGGAGGCGACGATCAGTACGTCGTCCCGCTCCAGCAGCGATCGGGTGGCCGAATGGCGCATCCGGTCGATCGCCTCGTTCACCGAGCTTTCCTTCTCGATGTACGTGTCGGACCGGGGGACATACGCCTCGGGCTGATAATAATCGTAGTAGCTGACGAAATATTCGACCGCATTCTCGGGGAAGAAGCTCTTGAACTCCCCATAGAGCTGCGCCGCCAGGATCTTGTTCGGCGCGAGGATCAGCGCGGGGCGCTGCAATTCCTCGATCACCTTCGCCATGGTGAAGGTCTTGCCTGATCCGGTGACGCCCAGCAGCACCTGATCCTTCTCGCCCGCCAGCGCGGCACCGACGAGCTCGCGGATCGCGGTCGGCTGGTCACCTGCGGGCTGGTAATCGGACACCAGCTTGAACGGCTTGCCGCCCTCCACCTTGTCCGGGCGCTGCGGCCGATGGGGAACGAAATTCTCGCCGGTTTCGGGTTCAGCAAGCGAGGTACGGATCTGGATCGCCATTGCGGCAATATGGGGGCGCAGGGTGCGGCGCGGAAGAGCAATGCTGCTGCTGTCGTGCCGGCGGGCGCGTTGCACTCCGACCGTGCTTCACCTACTTGAGCGGTCGTTGGCGCGCCCCGGGCAGAAGTGTCTGAGGCTGCGCAGGATCGTCAGGCGCTGACCATGGCTCGCCCCCTGCATGATGCAGGGGCCGTGCGCGTGGCCGGCTTTTCGTGCCGTCAGCTTTTCTTGCTTGCGGCGGGGGCGCAGGACGACGACGTTGTTGGTAACCCGAGTGGCGGTCAGGTGTTGAAGACTGCCGATGTTTGGATGGCGCCGCCAGTCGCACCAGGCGCCATCAAGGAGCGAGATCGTTGACCGTACTTGCAGAACCGAAGTTGATTCCCGACCACAAGGCCTTCCTGACGGTCAACGTGAAATGGGTGCGCCACTGGAACGAGCATCTGTTCAGCTTCGCGGTGGATCGCCCGTCGTCGCTGCGCTTCCGCTCGGGCGAATTCATCATGATCGGCCTGCCCGGCGAGGATGATTCGGCCAAGCCGATCATGCGCGCTTATTCGATCGCCAGCCCGTCCTATGCCGATGAACTCGAATTCCTGTCGATCAAGGTGCAGGAGGGCCCGCTGACCGGCCGGCTGCAGATGATCCAGCCGGGCGACCAGCTGTATATGGGCAAGAAGCCGACCGGCACGCTGGTCTGCGACGCGCTGCTGGGTGGCGAGCGGCTGTGGCTGCTGTCGACCGGGACCGGTCTTGCCCCGTTCCTGAGCCTCGCGCGCGACCCGGAAGTGTACGAGCGCTTCAACCAGGTGATCGTCGTCCACGGCGTGCGCCGGGTGAACGACCTGGCGTTCCGCGAAGAGCTGGGCGCGCGGCTGGCGGACGATCCGTTGGTCGGCGACCAGGCAGCGGAGCAATTCCACTATATCCCCACCGTCACGCGTGAGGAATTCGAGACCAAGGGCCGGATCACCGATCTGATCGCCGACGGTCGCCTGTTTGCGCCGCCGGTGACCGGCCCGGCGAAGTTCGATCCGGAAACCGACCGCGTCATGCTATGCGGATCGACGGCAATGATCCGCGAGACGGCGCAGATGCTGGAACAGCTCGGCATGACCGAGGGGTCGAACGCCAATCCCGGCCAGTTCGTGATCGAACGCGCCTTCGTCGACTAAACGCGCTTCACCCCCGCGGCGCGGCGGCTATGCTGCAGGCGACAAGAGGGGAATAGAATGCGCCGTTTGATTGTTGCCGCACTGCTTTGCGCCGTCGCCACGCCCGTGGCGGCGGCGCCCGATTATCAGGCCCAGATCAAGGCCGATTACGACCGCGACCTCGGCAAATTGTGGGACCAGTTCCATCGCAATCCCGAACTGTCGTTCCGCGAGACCAAGACGGCGGCCGCGATCGCGGCGGAGCTGCGCAAGATCGCGGGCATGCAGGTGACCGAGAAGGTCGGCCAGACCGGCGTGGTCGGCGTGCTGAAGAACGGGCCCGGCCCGGTGGTGCTTCTCCGCGCGGACATGGATGGCCTGCCGGTGCAGGAAAAGTCTGGGCTGCCCAATGCCTCCACCGTGCGCCAGATCGGCGTCGACGGCGTCGAGGTGCCGGTGATGCACGCCTGCGGACATGACACCCATATCGTCGGCCTGATCGCCACCGCGCGCCGCCTCGCCGCGATGACCGATCGCTGGAAGGGCACGGTGGTGTTCGTCGCGCAGCCGGCCGAGGAGCGGATCGCTGGCGCCAAGGCGATGGTGGCCGACGGCCTCTACACCCGCTTCCCCAAGCCCGATTACGCGCTGGCCTATCACGTCGATGCCAGCATGGAGACGGGCAAGATCGCGGCCAGCGAGACGATCCAATATTCCTCGTCCGATTCGATCGACATCGTCGTGCCCGGGGTCGGCGCGCATGGCGCCAGCCCCAATACCGGCAAGGACCCGGTCTATATGGCGTCGCAGATCGTGATCGCGCTGCAGGGGCTGGTCAGCCGCGAACGGGCGCCGCTGCTCCCCGGCGTCATCACCGTGGGTTCGTTCCACGCCGGGCTGAAGCACAATATCATCAGCGACGAGGCGAAGCTGCAGGTCACCGTGCGCGCCAATGACGAGGCGACGCGCGCGCAACTGGTCAACGGGATCAAGCGGATCGCGCGCGGCGTTGGCATCATGAACGGCATGCCGGAGGACAAGATGCCCGTGGTGACCCAGATCGAGGGAACGCCCACCACGATCAACGACACGCCGCTCGCCCGCCGGCTGAACGCGGTGATGGTCGACACGCTGGGCGCCGCCAACGTCGTGCCGTTCCAGCAGATGGGCATGGGGGCAGAGGATTTTGCCTATTTCGTCCAGCCCGATACCGGCGTGAAGGGCTATTACATCGCGGTCGGCGGCACGCCGCGCGCGGCGCTAGAGGCCGCGCGCAACGGCGGACCGGCCGTCGCGTCACACCATTCGCCGCTGTTCAAGATCACGCCCGAACCGGTGGTGGTGACCGGCGCGACTGCGATGACGGCGGCGGTGCTCGATCTGCTGAAGCCGGGCGCAACGGCAGCGGGAGCGGCGCAATGAAGCGCGCCGCCCTGCTTCTGCTGGCGCTGGGCGGGTGCGAAGTTGCACCTGATCGGGGAGAGGTGGAGCGCGTGCGCGCGGGTACCGAAGCGGTGCGCCAGCAGTTGCGCGAGCCGGAAAGCGCGCAGTTCAAAGGCGTCATCGCGCATGGCGACGCGGTCTGCGGCGAAGTGAACGCCAGCGTCGGCATGGGCCGCACCGGCTATGAACGGTTTATCGTCAAGGCGGGCAAGGTGACGCTCGCCTCGCAGCTGCGCACCGATGCTGACATGGACGCCCGCTGGAAGGCGGATTGCGGCGGGTAAGGGGATGACGGGGGATCAGGCCGGATACGCTGGCCTGATCCCCGTAACGGTCAGGCGTCTGCGGCCAGCGCCTTCAGGTCGGCGAGCGGACGCGCGCCGAAATGGCTGATCACTTCCGCGGCGCAGATCGCCCCCAGGCGAAGCGAACGCTCCAGATCCCAGCCCTGCGCCTGACCATGCAGGAAGCCGGCGGCGAACAGATCGCCCGCGCCGGTCGTGTCGACCACCTTGTCGACCGGTGCTGCCGGTACGTGGACGCGTTGGTCGCCGGTTATGGCGCAGGCGCCCTCCTCGCTCATCGTCACGACCAGCAGCGGCACCTTGTCCTTGACCGCAGCGATCGCGCCTTCGGTGTCGGCCGCCTGGGTCAGCGCGACGATTTCCGCCTCATTGGCGAAGAGTACGTCGATCAACCCGGCGTTGATCAGCTCGTGGAAGGCATCGCGGTGACGATCGATGACGAATTCCGCCGACAGCGTGAAGGCCACCTTGCGCCCGGCGGCACGCGCGATGTCGATCGCCTCGCGCATCGCGGCGCGCGGCTCTTCCGGATCCCAGAGGTAGCCTTCGAGGTAGAGATATTGCGCGTTGGCGATCAGATCGCGGTCCAGCGCCTCGGCCGGCAGATAGTGCGATGCGCCAAGGAACGTGTTCATCGTGCGCTGCCCATCAGGCGTCACGAAGATCATGCAGCGACCGGTCGTCGGGCTGCCGGGGCGCGCATTGGTATCGAAACGGATGCCAGCGGCGCGAATGTCGTGCGCGAAGACCGCGCCCAACTGGTCATCGGCAACCTGGCCGATGAAGGCGCACTTGCCGCCAAGTGCGGCCATGCCGGCGATGGTATTCGCCGCGGAGCCGCCGGACACTTCCTGTCCCGGACCCATCTTGGCGTATAGCGCGTCAGCGTCCTCAGGAGAGAAGACGAGCGCCATCGCCCCCTTCGTCATGCCGTTCTCGGCGACAAAGGCGTCGGTGGAGGGAGACAGGATGTCGACGATCGCATTACCGATCGCGACGACGTCATAGGCAGGCTGGGTCAAAAGCAGGGACTCCGATCCCGATAAGATGAGGGTTGCGCGCGGCCGTAGATGGCAGGTCCGCCTTGCGCAACCGCACGGGTGCGCGCATTCGGCAGGGATGTTCACGGCGCTTGCCCTCAGCCTGGCCCAGCTCGGTGACCGGGCGATCCTGTCCGTCCTGCGCAAGAGCCTGCTGCTGACGCTTGCCGTCTTCATCCTGCTGGGGGGCGCCATCTGGTGGGGGGTGAACCGCCTGCTGGACGGCTGGACCTACAACGGGTCGCTGGCCGCCGCCGCGGCGCTGATCGTCAGCGTGCTCGCGCTGTGGCTCACCTTCCGGGCGGTCGCGATCGCGATCGTCGGACTGTATGCCGATACGATCGTCGCGGCAGTGGAAAGCCGCCATTACCCGCGTGCGCTGGCGACGGCGCGTGACGTGCCGATGGCCCAGTCGGTGCGCATGGGCCTTGGCTCCGCGGCGCGCTTCGTCGGCGTGAACCTTCTGCTGCTGCCCGCTTATCTGGCGCTGATGGTCACGGGCATCGGCACGGCGGCGTTGTTCCTTGCCGTGAACGCCTGGCTGTTGGGCCGCGACCTCGGCGACATGGTCGCCGTCCGGCACCTGTCGCCGGCGGAACTGCCGCAATGGCGCCTCCGCACGATGGCGCGCCGCTTTCTCCTCGGGCTTGCAGTGACTGGGCTGTTCCTCGTCCCCGTGCTCAACATCCTGGCGCCCGTGCTGGGCGCCGCCATGGCCACTCATTACTATCACCGGAGCCGTCGATGATCCGCCTTGCCGCTTCTCCCATCCTGCTGCTGCTCGTCGCGGGCTGCGCCACGACGGGGAGCGGGGCGCCGGAACGCGCGGCACCGGTGCCGATCCCCTATAGCGGTGTTGGCCTGGAACGGGTGATCGGCCAAAACGCCAACGGGCTCGTGCGGCTGTTCGGCCAGCCGGACGCCGATGTTCGCGAAGGCAATGCGCGCAAGCTGCAATTCCACAGCGGTATCTGCGTGCTCGATACGTATCTCTATCCCAAAGGGTCGGGCGAGCCGCGCGTCACCTATGTCGATGCACGCCAGCCCGATGGCCGCACGATCGACCGGGCGAGCTGCGTCTCGGCGCTGACCCGGCGGGTGGGCGGCAAGTAAGCGCCTGCCTGCCTGGTGCCCCGTCCATCCGCCAGCAGGCGACCAACCCGCTATGACCTGTTGTTTTGCGAAGTAGAGGCATAGGACATCGCCTCCGCCGTGCCAGTTCCCGGCTTCAGACTGAACCATTCCTGATGTTCGATGGCGACGAGGAAAAGAAGAATTGCCACGCCGAAACACATAAAGAACAACGACGACCACACCGGCTCACCGATTGAACTTACAAGTCGCTTACGCTGTCGGCTCATGTATCCAGGCTCCTCTGTTTCGGAGCAGCATATAGGGACGCGTTTGTTTCGCCGCGTCTGCAGAATGTAATCTATGTTTTCTGCACTGCGGCAAGGTGAAGCTGGTCAACGCCGGGCCGTGCGAATGGCTCCCGCCCTGCCCGGATCAAATCGCCTGTATTTTCCGCGGACCAATTGCTAGCGATGCCGGCAGCGGATCGGCCGGTTCTCGGCCGCTCCTCCCCTGATCATGACGGACGATCGTTCGTTCTTACGGGCAGAACCGGTGGACGTGACCAGCAACCAGGATTTCGTCATCGTCGCCGAGAGGCTGGTCAAACGCTTCGGGAACCGGCGGGTCGTCGATGGCGTGTCGCTCGTCGTGCCACGCGGCATGATCTATGGCGTGCTAGGCCCCAACGGCGCCGGGAAGACCACCACCCTGCGGATGCTGCTGGGCATCATCGAGCCGGAGGAGGGCAGCCGAACGCTGCTCGGGTATTCCCATCCGCGCGATGCCAGCGACCGCGTCGGCTATCTTCCCGAGGAGCGCGGCCTGTACCCGGCGATGAAGGCACGCGAGGCGATCGCCTTCATGGGCGCCTTGCGCGGCCTTCCCTGGCATGAGGGTCGCGCCCGCGCCGGCGTGCTGCTCGAACAGGTCGGGCTCGGCCAGGCGGCCAATGAGAAGATCCGCAAATTGTCGAAGGGCATGGCGCAGCTCGTCCAGCTGCTGGGATCGATCGTCCACCAGCCTGACCTCCTGGTGCTGGACGAGCCCTTTTCCGGTCTTGATCCCGTCAACCAGGAACGGCTGGAAACGCTGATCCTGGCGGAGCGTGACCGCGGTGCCACAATCCTGTTCTCGACCCATGTCATGGCGCATGCGCAGCGCTTGTGCGACCGGCTGGCGATCATCGCCGGTGGCCAGCGCCGGTTCGAGGGGACGGTCGGTGAGGCGCGCGCGATGCTGCCGCAGCAGGTGCTGTACGAACCCCATTTCCCCAACGAGGGCATCGCGGCACAATTGCCACCCGGCGCCCAGCGGGAAGGCAATGCGTGGCGGTTCGAACTGCCACCCGAAGGGATCGAGACGCTGCTGAAGCGGCTGATCGACGCTGGCTACGGCATTTCCGGGCTGTCGATCGAGCGGCCCGGGCTGCACGAGGCATTCGTTCGCATCGTCGGCGAGGCGGCCGCCGATCCGGAGCGCGTGGCATGACCGGCCGATCATCCTCCTTCCGCCGGCGGCTGCGCCAGACGCTGACGATCGCTCGCCGCGATTTCACCGCCACCGTCTTCACGCCGATCTTCCTGTTGTTCCTGCTCGCCCCCGTGATCATGGGATCGTTCGGCGCCATTGGCGGGCTGGGCGCGGCATCGGTGTCGGCCGGCGCTGCGGAGAAGGAACGGCTGGTGATCCTCGCCGACCCGCGTGACACCGCCGCGCTGCTCGCCGCCGACCGGGAACTGCGACGCCTGTCACCGCCCGAGGTCGCACCGCCGCCGGTCGACCTGCGGGCAGCGAGCAGCGATGCCCGGGCTCAGGCGCGCGCGGCGCTCGAAACACGCGATGTCGACGTACTGGCGGTGATGTACGGCCCGCTCGCGACGCCGGAGATCATCTATGGCCAGAGCCGCCGATCTGCCCGCTATCTCGCGCTCTTGGCAGATCAGGCGGTGCGTCTTGATCGTACCGGGATCGATCCGCTCAGTCGGGCCACCTTCTCCCGCGTGACGCGCGACGCACCGACCGTGGGATCGCGCAGCACATCGGCGTTCTTCGCCGTGTTCGGCATCTTCTTCCTGACGCTCTTCCTGTCCGGGCAGGTCGTCGGCACCATGGCGGAAGAGCGCAACAACAAGGTGATCGAGGTGCTGGCCGCGGCGGTGCCGCTTGAAAGCGTGTTCCTGGGCAAGCTGCTCGGCATGTTCGGGGTCGCGGTGCTGTTCGTCGGTTTCTGGGGGCTGGTGGTCAGCCAGATCGGCGCCGTGCTGCCGCCTGAACTGAACGTCGCCGATCTGACGCCGGCGGTGGGCTTCCGCACTTTTGCCCTGTTGTTCGCGGCCTATTTCACCACCGCCTATCTGCTGCTCGGCTCGGTTTTCCTCGGGATCGGCGCACAGGCATCGACGATGCGCGAAATCCAGATGCTGTCCCTGCCGATCACCGTGCTTCAGGTCGGGATGTTCGCTCTTGCCTCGGCCGCGGCGTCCAATCCGGGCAGCTGGGTGGCCCAGCTCGCCGAGATCCTGCCGCTCTCCTCCCCCTTCGCGATGGCGGGGCGAGCTGCGAACTCGCCCGATCTGTGGCCGCATGTCGCGGCGCTCGCGTGGCAATTGCTGTGGGTGGCGATCTTCATCATCGTCGGCGCGCGACTGTTCCGGCGCGGCGTGCTGCAGTCCGGTAGCCCGGCCGGCGCGTGGAAGAAGCTGTTTCGCCGCACCCCGGCCGCAGCCCCTATTGACAGTTCTGTCAGTTAGGTCTTCTCTCTACCGATAAATGCGGGAGAGAGATGATGGCGACGCTTGCGAGAAGCGCGGCGGAGACGGTCGATCCGTTCGATGTGAGCCGGCCTGAGCTGTACCGGGACGATACATGGCGGGCGCCCTTCGCCAAGCTGCGCGCCGAGGCGCCGGTTCATTATGTGCCGGATTCGGAGTTCGGCGCTTACTGGTCGGTGTCGACCTACAAGCCGATCGTCGAGGTCGAGTCGCTGCCCGACCTTTATTCGTCGGAAGCCGGCGGCATCACCATCGCAAATTTCGACGCCGATGATCCCAATGCCGTCCGCATGCCGATGTTCATCGCGCGCGATCGGCCGGTGCACACCGCGCAGCGGCGCACCGTAGCGCCCGCCTTCACCCCGTCAGAAATGACGCGCATGGCCGCCGACATCCGCCATCGCACCGAAGAGGTGCTCGATCGGCTGCCGTGGGGCGAGGAATTCGACTGGGTCGACACGGTGTCGATCGAACTGACCACCGGAATGCTCGCCATCCTGTTCGATTTTCCCTGGGAGGATCGACGCAAGCTCACCTTCTGGTCCGACTGGGCGGGCGATATCGAGATCATCAAGAATGACGAGCTGCGCCAGCAGCGGCTGATGCACATGTATGAATGCGGCAGCTATTTCCGCCGCCTGTGGAACGAGCGGGTCGACAAGCCGCTGCAGCCCGACCTCATCAGTATGATGATCCATTCCGATGCGATGCGAGAGATGGACGACAATGAGTTTATCGGGAACCTGATCCTGCTGATCGTCGGCGGGAACGACACGACCCGCAACACCATGTCGGGGCTTGCCTATGGCCTCGACAAATATCCCGACCAGCGCGCCAAGCTGGAAGCTGATCCGTCGCTAATTCCCAATGCGGTCAGTGAGCTGATCCGTTGGCAGACGCCGCTGGCGCACATGCGGCGCACCGCGACGCGCGACACCGAACTGATGGGCCAGCAGATCAAGGCCGGCGACAAGCTCGCGCTCTGGTACATCTCGGGCAACCGCGACGAGAGCGTGTTCGGCGAGGATGCCGATGCGCTGGTGGTGGATCGCCCCAATGCGCGGCGCCACCTCGCCTTTGGTCACGGCATCCACCGCTGCGTGGGCGCGCGGCTCGCCGAACTGCAGATCGGCATCCTGCTGGAGGAAATGGCCAAGCGGCGGATGCGCGTGAACGTGACCGGCGCGCCGGAGCGTGTCTCGGCTTGCTTCGTCCACGGCTATCGCCGCCTGCCGGTCGAGTTGAGCAAATACTGACGTGAGGGGCGCGGCGGGGCAGGAGGCCCGCGCCGCGCTGCTGCGGAAAGAGGCGCGAACACGCTGCCGCAGCGCGCGCACGTCGCTTGGATCGCCGCCAAGATGCGCCACGCGGGAGAACCCGACGTTGCTGCTCCAGAAGATGAAGACGTCAGCCTAAGAGTTCAGTTCGGCGCTGATCGCGCTCCGGGTTCAGCTTCGCGATTCCCCATACGACAAAGGCCGGGCGATCGCCCGGCCTTTGATCTTTTGGCATGTTCGTTCGGACAGCCGCTCTACGGCTGCCGCCACGGCGGTCAGGCGCCCGCGGGCGACGGATTGCCGAACGGACCCTGCGGACGACGCGTTTTGGGGATCGACGTGCCCACTGCCGGCAACGATGACGTCTTGGGCTGCTCCGTGCGACCGATGCCCTCGCCCGAGATCAGCTTCTTGATCTCGTCACCCGACAGCGTCTCATATTCGAGCAGCGCACCCGCCAGCAGGTGAAGCTGGTCGATATGCTCGGTCAGCACGGTCTTGGCCCGCGTCAGGCCGCCTTCGACGATCGTCTTGATTTCGTGATCGATCAGTTGCGCCGTCTCGTTCGACATGTGCGTCGGCTGCGAGGAGGAATAGCCAAGGAAGCTCTCACCCTCGGGCTGCGCATAATCGACCGGGCCGACCTTGTCCGACATGCCCCATTTCGTGACCATGTCGCGCGCCAGGCCTGTCGCATATTGGATGTCGCCAGACGCCCCCGACGAGACCTTGTCATAGCCGAAGATGATCTCCTCGGCGACGCGGCCTCCCATTGCCACCGCCAGGTTCGCGTACATCTTGTCGCGGTGGTAGCTGTAGCTGTCACGTTCCGGCAGGCGCATCACCATGCCCAGCGCGCGGCCGCGCGGGATGATCGTCGCCTTGTGGATCGGATCGGACGCCGGCTCATGCAGCGCAACGATCGCGTGACCGGCCTCATGATAGGCGGTCATCCGCTTCTCGTCCTCGGTCATCACCATGGACCGCCGCTCGGCGCCCATCATGACCTTGTCCTTGGCCTCCTCGAACTCGGCCATCGCGACAAGGCGCTTCGACTTGCGCGCCGCCATCAGCGCCGCTTCGTTGACGAGGTTGGCGAGATCCGCGCCCGAGAAGCCCGGCGTGCCGCGGGCGATGGTGCGTGCGTCGACGTCGGGCGCCAGCGGCACCTTCTTCATATGCACTTCGAGGATCTTCACGCGGCCCTCGATGTCTGGTCGCGGCACCACGACCTGGCGGTCGAAGCGGCCCGGACGCAGCAGCGCAGGGTCGAGCACGTCGGGGCGGTTGGTCGCCGCGATGATGATGATGCCCTCGTTCGCCTCGAAGCCATCCATCTCGACCAGCAGCTGGTTCAGCGTCTGCTCGCGCTCGTCGTTGCCGTTGCCAAGGCCCGCGCCACGATGACGGCCGACCGCGTCGATCTCGTCGATGAAGACGATGCACGGCGCGCTCTTCTTGGCCTGTTCGAACATGTCGCGCACGCGGCTCGCGCCGACGCCGACGAACATCTCGACGAAGTCCGAGCCGGAAATGGTGAAGAACGGAACGCCAGCCTCACCCGCGATAGCGCGAGCGAGCAGCGTCTTGCCGGTGCCGGGCGAGCCGACCAGCAGCGCGCCCTTCGGAATCTTGCCGCCAAGGCGGGCGAACTTCGACGGATCCTTCAGGAACTCGACGATTTCCTCCAGCTCCTCGCGCGCCTCGTCGATGCCCGCGACGTCGGCAAAGGTGACCTTGCCCTCCTTCTGCGTCAGCATCTTCGCGCGGCTCTTGCCGAAGCCCATCGCGCCACCCGCGCCGCCACCCTTCTGCATCTGGCGCACCACGAAGAAGGCGATGCCCAGGAACAGCAGGAACGGCAGCGCCTGAACCAGCATATACTGCCAGATCGAGGGGCCTTCGTCGCGCTTGCCCGAAATCTCGACGCCTGCCTTGCGCAGGCGATCGGTCAGCTGCGGATCGGAAACCGGGTCGGTACGGAATTTCTCGCCGCTCGACAGCGTCCCCGATATCTGGTCGCGCGAGATGGTCACGTCCTTGACCGTCCCTTCGTCAACCTTGTCGAGGAATGCCGAATAGGCGATCGCATTGCCCGTCGCGGTGCTCGTCCGACCATCGAACATGGTCACGACGATCGCCAGCGACAGCAGGATGCCGACCCAGATCAGCAGACTCTTCATCCAGGGATTGGGGCCATTGCCGCCATTGTCACCTGACTGCTTGTCGTTGTCGTTCATGCCGTACCTTTCACGGCCTGCAATGTAGGCTGCGCGAGGTTAATGGCAATGGAACGGACCGCAGAATTCAATCACTCAGACTGATCGACGCGGGGGTGCCGGGCGGAAGTGCCAGCTGCCCCGCCGGATGCCCACGACCACGCCGCCATGCGTGGCGCGCCGGCCGCTCTCGAGCGCGTCGAGCAGCGGCTCTACATTGGCCGCGTCGTCAAACGCCGGCGTGGTAATTCCCGCCGCAGCCCGCACCACGATGATCGCCCGCCGCGCGAGCCGGCGCAGCGTGTCGCGCGGCAATCCCTGAGGGTTCAGCGTCACGCCCTCGTCGCGGATCTCGGCCCGGCCGCGCCAGAACAGCGCGGCGATCTCCGCCAGCTCACGCTCGGCCTCCCCCACTGCCGCCGCGGTGCGCGCGAGCGCTGGCGGATCGAGCCATTCGTTGCGGTCGAGCAACTGGCGAAAGCGGGTACGATCGTGCCTGAGGTCGTGATTGGCCGGATCGTCGATGAACGGCAGCCCCGCCCGCCGCACGGTGGCACGCAACGCGGCACGCCGCCACGACAGCAAGGGTCGCACCACCGCTGCCCCGCTGATCGTCGTCGCCGGGCGGATGGCGGCAAGCCCCGTCACGCCCGACCCGCGCGAGGCGCGCATCAGGAACGTTTCGGCCTGGTCATCGGCATGATGGGCGGTGGCGATCGCCATCGCGTGGCGACGCTCCGCCCAGGCCGCAAGCGCCTCATAGCGGCCCTCACGCGCGCGGGCCTGGACGCTCGCCCCCTCGATCGGCGCGCTCACCGCCAGGATGTCGTGCGGCACGCGCAATGTGGCCGCCTCCCGCCCGACCATCCGCGCTTCCTCCGCCGCCTCCGGCCGCAAGCCGTGGTCGACGGTCGCCGCGACGACCGCGTCGGGGAAGGCAAGCGCCGCCAGTACCAAGAGCGCCATGCTGTCCGGCCCGCCGGACACCGCCACGCCGATCGGACGATCGCGGCTCGGCGCCTCGCGGGTGAGCGCGATCAGATCCTGGCGAAGCCGGACGACTTCGGGATGGTCGGCCACGAGACTACTTGCACTTGGCGGAAGTGCGCGCGCGCGCGACGTTGTCCTTCATCCCCTGTCCGATCTTGTCGCCATAGACGTCGGTCAGCTCGTTATACACCTTGCACGCGTCTGCCGGCTTGTTGAGCTTCAGCAGCGCCTGCCCCAGATAATAGAGGCTCTCGGGCGCGCGCTCCCCATCGGGATATTTCTTGTAATTGTCGTAGAAGGCGATCGACGCGAGGCTCGGCTTGCCATCGTCAAGATAGGATCGGCCCAGCAGGTTCTGGGCATAGCTGGCGCGGCGGGACTTGGGATAAGTCGCGACCACCTTCTTCAGCTGATCAGCCGCCTCGGGATAGCGCTTCGCCGCCCACAGACGGTAGCCATAGATGTATTCGTCCTCGTCCGCCTTGCCCGTCGACGGCTTCTCGATCCCGCCCGCCGCGGCGGCCGCCGGTTTGCTGGCCGCGGGGGTGCCGGCGACCTGCCCCTCCAGGCTGCCACCGCCACGCGCCTGATTGCTCACTCCGCCTGCCGGGGCGGCTGCCCGCGGCGGCGGCGGAACCACCGGCCCGCCCGTGCCGGTGCTATCGAGCCCCGCATCGCCCGCGCCGCTGTCCAGCCGCGCATCAGTCGTCCGCTTATAGGCGGCGAACTGGTCTTCGAGCTGGCGCATGCGATATTGCGTCTGCTCGATCTGCCCGGTCATCGTCGCGAGCTGCTGTTCCAGCGAGGACACGCGCTGGGTCAGATCCAGCACTGCGCTGGAGGCGGGTGCGCCGATCTCCTCGGGTGCCGACTGCGGCGCGCGCACCTGCGGCTCGAGATACGCGCCTGCCCCGCCCGGGAACACCTTGCGCTGCACCGCGCGCATTTCGCTCTCGAGCTTGCCGACCCGGCCCTCGAGGCCGGACTGCGCCGCGACCGGCGTCGCCGCGGCCGACATCAACGCGACAATGAGGAACCTACGCATCAGTCCATGCCCCCGGAAACAGGTTAATATCGCGCTATAACTATACACGCCTGCCTGTCGCCAGCCTTAAGGCCGATCAGTTTGCGGGAGCGCTGGTCCCTGCGCCAGTCTCCGCACCAGCCGCCCCAGCCGCTGACGTGGCGAACGCGGGCGGAACGGCGGTGCTGGTGCGCGCGCCGACGACTGCCGGAGGTGAAGCGGGCGATGCCACCGGTGCCGGCGCACCTTCCCCGCCCATCCGGGCGGTTAGGGCCGCCGCGCCGACCGGCACGTCCTTGATCGGCCGCGCGCCGCTGCCCAGCGGGGGCAATGCGGAGCCGTTCAGCGTCACCTGCAATTTGTCGGGGCGACCGACGTTGATCTTCGGATCATTGGCGTCCGCAGGCACGTCATAGCGCTCGCCCGGCTTCATCGTGCCAAGGTACAGCGTCTTGTCGGCCGCATCATAGACGCGCAGCCACACCTCGTCGGTCGCCACCAGCGAGACCTGGTCGGCACGGCGCGCCGCTTGCGTGGGCTGCGCGGCCGGAACGGCGACCGCGACCGAGGGCGCCGCTTCCGGCGCGTCGTCGCCACCGCGGAACAGCCCGCTCGCAAACCACAGCACTGCAAGCACCGCGACGGCCAGCGCCAATCCGGCCGCCACCACCACCAGCCCGCGGCTGGGCACGCGCGCCGGATCGGCGATCTCATAGGGCTGATATTGCGGCGTTGTGCGCGGTGCTTTCAGCGCCTCGACGCGCACGTCGCGGGCCAGCGCCACCTCATCCTCGCCCACCGCGCGGGCGTAGGCGCGCACGAAGCCGACCGCATAGGTCGGCGACGGCAGCGCGCCGTAGTTCGAGGCCTCGATCGCCTCCAGGTGGCGCAGCGGCACACGGGTGCGCGCGCCAATCTCCGCCAGTGACATGCCTTGCTGCTCGCGGGCCGCGCGCAGCCTATCACCAACAGGTTGCGGGAAGAGCGTCGCGTTATCGCCGCGCTCGGCCTCAGTCATTCGCTTCTCCGCTTCGGGCGGACTGCCCCGTCCGTCCCCGCCCGCACGTCTCACAGAGCGCGATACCTGTGTCAATCGAGCCACACGTCTTTTGATCGGCGCTGGCGCTCCGTTCAGCGCCCTTCGCTCACCCCAGCTCGACGCCGTTGGCCTCGGCCCATTGCGTCAGCGCGGCGCGAAGATCGTGCGGCGGCGCCGCCAGCAGCCGCGTCATCTCGGCCGTCACGGCCGCGCGATCGAGCGTGCGGACCATTGCCTTGATCGGGCCGACCGCTGCCGGGGTGATCGAGAAACGATCGATCCCGATCCCGATCAGCGCCATCGCCTCCAGCGGTCGCCCGCCCATCTCGCCGCACACCGCGACCGGAACCCCGGCAATGCGCGACGGCTCAAGGACCGAGCCGATGAAGCGGAGGATGGAGGCGGAAAGCCAGTCATATCGCTCCGCCAGCTTGGGATTGGCGCGGTCGGCAGCGAACAGGAACTGCGTCAGATCGTTGGTGCCGATCGACAGGAAATCGACCTGCGGCAACAACAGGTCGAGTTGATAAGCGAGGCTCGGCACCTCAAGCATCGCGCCGTAGCGCACCTCATTGGGCAGCCGGCGATGGCGCGAGGCAACCCAGGCGCGCTGCTGCTCGAACAGCGCGCGCGCCTCGGCGAACTCCCACGCCTCGCTGACCATCGGGAACATGACGTTGAGCGTGCGCCCCGCCGCCGCTTCCAGCAGCGCACGCGCCTGCGCCTTCATCAGCCCGTTGCGCTCCAGCGCCAGGCGAAGCGCGCGCCAGCCCATGGCGGGATTTTCCTCCTCGCCGTCATGCTGGATCAGATAAGGCAGCGCCTTGTCGCCGCCGATGTCGACCGTGCGGAAGACCACCGGGCGCTCGTCCGCCACGTCCAGCACCTCGCGGTACAATCGCTGCTGGCGTTCGCGCTGCGGCAGGGTGGCGGAGACGAGGAACTGGAATTCGGTGCGGAACAGCCCGATCCCGTCCGCGCCTGTCACATCCAGCGCGCCCACGTCGTCGCGCAGCCCGGCGTTGACCATGACGGTCACGCGATGGCCATCCCTGGTGGTGGGCGCCACGTCGCGCAGCGCGGCATAGGCCGCGCGCCGCTTCTGCCGCAGCGCCAGCTTGGCGTCGAACGCTTCCTCCATCGCGCTCGACGGGCGCACCACGACCGACCCCTCGTTGACGTCGAGCAGCAGCAGGTCGCCCTCGGAAATCTGCCGCCGCACCTCGCGCACCCGGCCCAGCACTGGGACGCCCATTGCACGCGCGACGATCGTGACGTGCGCCGTCAGCGATCCTTCTTCCAGGATCACGCCCTTCAATCGGCGGCGATCATATTCAAGCAGCTCGGCCGGACCCAGGTTGCGCGCGATCAGGATCGCATCCTGCCGCAGCCCGAGCTGCGCCGCCGTTCCCATCTGGCCCGACACGATGCGCAGCAGCCGGTTCGACAGGTCCTCCAGGTCGTGCATCCGGTCCGCCAGCAGCGGATCGTCAATCTGTCGCATGCGCTGGCGGGTGCGCTGCTGCACGCGCTCGATCGCCGCTTCGGCAGTCAGGCCGCTGTCGATCGCCTCGTTGATGCGCCGCGACCAGCCCTCGTCATAGGCGAACATCTTGTAGGTCTCGAGCACCTCCTCATGTTCGCCCCCGCCGCCAAATTCGGCCTCGCGGGTCATCTTGTCGATCTGCTCGCGCATCTTGTCGAACGCGGCATAGACCCGGTGCCGCTCCGCCTCGACGTCCTCGGCGACCGTGTGCTCGATGTGGATGCGCGGCTGGTGGAACACGGCGTAGCCAGCGCCCATTCCCTCGACCAGCTTCTGTCCGGTCAGCCGGATGCTCGCGGTGGAGGATTGCGGCCGGTCGCGCACACCGGCGGGGTCGATCAGCCCTGCGTTCGCGATCAACTCGCTCAGCACCATCGCCACTGTCTGCAGCGCCTCGATCTCAACATCGGCATAGCGGCGCGGCTCCGCATGCTGCACCGCCAGAACGCCGACCGAGCGCTCGCGCCGGATGATCGGCACGCCGGCGAAACTGTGGAAGCGATCCTCCCCGGTCTCCGGCTTGTAGGCGAAATCCGGGTGGCTTGCCGCCTCGTCGAGGTTCAGCACCTCGCTGTTCTGCGCGATGGTGCCGACCAGGCCCTCGCCCAACGCCAGCTTGGTCACATGAACTGCATCAGGCGACAGGCCGCGCGTCGCGAACAGCTCCAGCACGCCTTCGCGCAGGAGGTAGATCGAACAGACTTCGCTGTTCAGCGCCTCGCCGATAATGTCGACGACCTGGTTCAGCTTGGCTTGCGCGTTGGACCGCGCCGCCATCACGTCGTGGAGATTGACGAGGATCTCGCGGGCGGAAGCGGCGGCAGAAAGCATGATAAAGGGGCTAGCAGGCGACACGGCCGGGTGCCACGCAACATTTGTTGCGTGGCACCGCAGCAAACATCAGTTCTTCCGCTTCTTTTTCTTGGGCTCCGGCGCACTGTCACGCGGGAACAGCACCGCCGCGACGCCGATCGCGATCGCACCGATGCCGGCGGTCGCGCCGGCGATCTTGCCCAGCGACCAGCGACGCTTCGCCGGCGCGGCCCATTCGTCGCTGCCCGCCGCCTTCGGGGCGGCGGGCTTCGCGGATTCAGGCTTGCCCGACTCCTGCTTGGCGCTCGGCGCTTCGGGCGTCGTCGGCGTGTGCGGCGGCTCCTGGATCGGGAACGGGGACTGGTTGCCTGGCGGTACCGGCGGCGTGTGGGTCATCGTGGTCCTCTTGCTGTTGAACGAACAAACGCTGCGGTCGACCGACGGCTCCCGTTCAGTCGAACAAACCGTCCTGGCTGCCCGCAGGCGGGTTGAGCCCTAGGTGTTTCCAGCCGCCCGCGTTCAGCACCCGGCCTCGCGCCGTCCGAGCGACGAGGCCAAGCTGGATCAAATACGGCTCGATCACTTCCTCAATCGTGTCGCGCGGCTCGGACAGGCCCGCCGCCAGCGTCTCCACGCCGACCGGGCCGCCGCGATAAATGTCCGCGATCATCGTCAGGTAGCGGCGGTCCATCGCGTCGAGACCCAAGCTGTCGACCTCCAGCCGGTTCAACGCGCGATCGGCCGCGACCGCATCAACCTCGACCACGCCCGCGACATTGGCGAAATCGCGCACCCGGCGCAGCAAGCGCCCGGAGATACGCGGTGTCCCGCGCGATCGGCGCGCAATCTCGGCTGCGCCGTCTGGTGCGATATGCAGATCCAGCAGCGCAGCCGCCCGCGTCACCACCCTGGTCAGTTCCTCCACCGTATAGAATTGCAGTCGGATCGGGATGCCGAACCGGTCGCGCAGCGGCGTCGTCAGCAGCCCCTGCCGCGTCGTCGCGCCCACCAGCGTGAATCGCGGCAGATCAATCCGGACGCTGCGCGCCGACGGCCCCTCCCCGATCATCAGGTCGAGTGCGCGGTCCTCCATCGCCGGATACAGCACTTCCTCGACCGCCGGTTGCAGCCGGTGGATCTCGTCGATGAACAACACGTCGCCATCCTCGAGATTGGTGAGCAGCGCGGCAAGATCGCCCGACTTGGCGATCACCGGGCCCGACGTCGCGCGGAAACCCACCCCCATCTCGCGCGCAACGATCTGCGCCAGCGTCGTTTTGCCCAGCCCGGGCGGACCGAAGAACAGCACATGGTCCAGCGCGTCGCCGCGCGATTTCGCCGCTTCGATGAACACGCGCAGATTGTCGCGCGCCGCCGCCTGGCCGACAAATTCGTCCAGCCGCTTGGGGCGCAGCGCCGCATCGGCATCCTCGACGCGGCGCGTGGGCGTGATCAGGCGATCGCTATCGGTCATCGGATCTCCGATAGCGTAGTTTCGATCCGGCGCCACAAGTCCGATATTGCTTCCACGCCAGCGGAGCCGCGCGGGGCGTAGGCACCCAGCGGCGCGCGGCGCACGCTCATCGCCTCGAACGCGCTGGTCATCGGAAAGACCGGCCAGTCGGGATGCTGCTGCAAGGCCTCACGGTGAAGCGCGCGCCGCCGGTCGACCATCGAGAATACCGGCGCCAGCGTCACCTTCGGGCCCTTCTTGCGCGTGACGTGCGCCGCGATGGTGTCGAGCGCGCGCTGCGACAGCGCGGAGGGGATGACCGGCACCACCACCAGATCGGCCGCGCGCATCACCTGATCCGACGTGTCGGTCAGGCCCGGGGGGCAATCGATGATGATCCGGTCGTAATCACCCGCCAGATCCTCGACGAGGCGGGTCAGCCGGCGCTTCTTGTCGATGGCGTGAAAGGCAAGGTCGAGCGTGCGCAGCGAGGCATCGGCCGGCAGCAGGTCGAGCCGGTCAAGGGCGGTCGGCCGGATCAGCCGGCGCGGATCGATCTCGCGGCGGATCGCAGCACCGGCCTCGCGCCCTCCCCCGTCATGCCCGAGGATCCAGGTCGCCGCGGCCTGGCCATCGAGATCCCAGAGCAAGGTGCGCCGCGCGGACAGCGTCGCCGCCGCCCAGGCCAGGTTCACCGCCAGCGTCGTTTTGCCAACGCCGCCCTTCAGGCTGTAGACCGCGACCGCGCGGCCGCTCACTTCGCCGCCTTGCGCAGCGCCAGCCGGACGAGCGCGTCCAGCGTGGCGCCCGCACCCAGCTCCTCTTCTGCTGCGGTCACCGCCGCGCTTGCCTCAACCGGGCGAAAGCCGAGGTTGAGCAGCGCCGACACCGCATCCGCCGCCGCACCGACCGGCATCGCCTGCGCGGCCGCCGCCGGGCCCAGAACGATCCCGCCCGCCTTGTCCTTCAGCTCGCGCACGATCCGCTCGGCCAGCTTAGGCCCGACGCCATTGGCGCGTGCCACCATCGCCTTGTCCTGCGCCGCGATTGCCCGGTTGAGCTCGGCCGGCTCGAGCGCCGACAGGATCGCCAGCGCGACGCGTGCGCCCACGCCCTGCACACCCGTGAGCAGGCGAAACCAGTCGCGCTCCTCGGCGCTGGCAAAGCCGACCAGCCGCTGGAAATCCTCGCCCACCAGCATTTCGGTATGGATGAGAACCGCTTCGCCGACCGGCCCTAGCGCCGCGAGCGTGCGCGACGACGCACCGACCAGATAGCCGACGCCATTGACCTCGATCACGGCCGCGTCCGCACTCGTGCTGGCGAGAATACCCTTGAGGTAGGCGATCACCGATGCTGGTCCGTCATGTTGCCCGAACCGTAGCGCCTCGACGACGACGGGCCAACTCCCGGCGCTCGCAATGCGAAGGTGTCAGCCGCCGGTTTGCAGCCGCCGCATCATCCCTGCCGCGCTCGCGCGATGGTGCGCGTGGCAGATCGCCACCGCCAGCGCGTCGGCGGCGTCCGGGCCCGCGACTTTCGCGCCGGGCAGCAACACCCCGATCATAGCCTGGATCTGGCGCTTTTCCGCGCCGCCGGTGCCGACCACCGCCTTTTTGACCGTGGACGGGTGATATTCACCGATGTCGAGCCCCGCGCCGGCTGCGGCAAGCAGCACCACGCCGCGCGCCTGCCCCAGCTTCAGCGTCGATTGGGCATTGGTGTTGCCCAGCACTTCTTCCGCCGCCGCGCTGTCCGGCCGCTCGGTGCGGATGACGTCGATCAGCGCGGCATAGAGGTTCGCCAGCCGGCGCGGCAGCGGCATGGAGGGGTCGGTGCGGATCTGCCCGTTGGCAACGTGCCGCAGCCGGTTCCCTTCCGCCGCGATCACCCCCCAGCCGGTGGTGCCGAGGCCGGGGTCGAGGCCGAGGATGATCATTGCCGGGCCATCAGCCCAGCTTCGCCATCACCTCGTCGGACACTTCGTAATTGCCCCACACCTGCTGGACGTCGTCATCATCGTCGAGCGCATCGATCAGCTTGAACAGCGTGGCGGCGTCATTCTCGTCCACCGACACCATCGTTTGCGGCCGCCACGCGAGCTTCGCGCTCTCCGCTTCACCCAGCACCGGCTCGAGCGCCTTGACGACTTCGTGAAGGTCGCCCTGCGCGGTCCAGATCTCGTGGCCGTCCTCGCTCGACGTCACGTCCTCGGCGCCCGCTTCCAGCGCCGCCTCGAACACCTTGTCCGCGTCGCCCGCGCTTGCCGGATAGTTGATCAGGCCCATGCGATCGAAACCATGGCTGACGGAGCCCGACGCGCCAAGGTTGCCGCCGTTCTTGCTCACCGCGGTGCGTACATTGGTGGCGGTGCGATTGCGGTTGTCGCTCAGTGCCTCGATGATCAGGCTGACGCCGCCGGGACCGAAGCCCTCGTAACGGATTTCTTCGTAATTCTCCGCGTCGCTGCGGCTCGCCTTGTCGATCGCCCGCTGGATATTGTCCTTGGGCATCGACTGCGCCTTGGCGGCGTTCACCGCGGCGCGCAGGCGTGGATTCATATCCGGATCCGGCAGTCCCATCTTTGCCGCGACGGTGATTTCGCGGGAAAGCTTCGAGAACATGCCCGAACGCTTCTTATCCTGTGCACCCTTGCGGTGCATGATGTTCTTGAACTTGGAATGACCTGCCATGTGCGCGCCTCTAGCGAAGGTTGGGCGCCCTGCTCAAGCCGCTCTGCTCATCGGCCGGTGCAATTCCGTTCGATCAGTGCCTCGAGCCGGGTCAGCCGGGCGATCACATCCTGGTCCATCTTGCGATGGAGGCGCAGGATTTCGAGCTCCGCGCGAAGGTTCGTCTCGTAATTCAGGGCGGCGGTCAGCCGGTCCTTCGCCGCCTGCCGGTTCTGGCTCATCATGATCACCGGCGCCTGCACCGCAGCGAGCGTCGAAAGCATCAGGTTGAGAAAAATATAGGGATAGGGATCGAAGACCAGCCCCATCCGCCCCAGCACATTGCTGTTGAGCACCATCCAACCCAGCAGCACCAGGCTGAAGACGATGATGAAGCCCCAGGAGCCGCCGACCTCGGCGACTCGGTCCGCCAGTCGCTCGCCAAAGGTCGCCTGCTCGTCCGCCACGTCGGACGCGTCGCGCACCCCGGTCGTGCCCGACGCGATCGCCGACAGGACGCGCTGCTCTTCCTCTTCCAGCGCCGCCACCGGCTTGCCCAACAGATGCCGCGCCAGCTGGTCCAGATCCGCCCTGTGCTCCTGCATTCCCTGCTCCTGGGCCTGCTTCCGGCTATCCGCCGATCGTCCCCTGCAATATCCGCAATCGGCGCAAACGTCTTGCCCCCGACGGTCGGTTTCGGCCAAACGCACGCCATGACGATAGCGGTGGACATGGGCGCCGATGCCTCGGGCGCGCCGGTCCTGATCGACCTAGAGGAATTGCTGGCCACCCGATTGCTTGTTCAGGGCAATTCCGGGTCGGGAAAGTCGCACCTGCTGCGCCGCCTGCTGGAGCGGTCGGCCGGGCAGGTGCAGCAGGTGGTGATCGATCCGGAGGGCGATTTCGTCACGCTTGGCCCCGCGTATGGCCATGTCGTGATCGAGGCGGCGGACTATGCCGAGCGGGAAATCGCGCGAATCGCCGGGCGCCTGCGCGAACATCGCGCCTCCGTCGTGCTCAGCCTTGAGGGGCTGGAGGCGGAGGGGCAGATGCGCTGCGCCGCCACCTTCCTGTCGGCGATGTTCGATGCCCCGCGTGAACATTGGTACCCCGCGCTGGTCGTGGTGGACGAGGCGCAGCTGTTCGCCCCCACCACCGGCGGCGAAGTGGCGGAGGAGGTGCGCCGCGCGTCACTCTCGGCGATGACGAACCTCATGTGCCGCGGCCGAAAGCGCGGCCTCGCCGGGGTTATCGCGACCCAGCGACTCGCCAAGCTGGCCAAGAACGTCGCGGCCGAAGCGTCGAACTTCCTGATGGGCCGCACCTTCCTCGATATCGACATGGCGCGCGCAGCCGACCTGCTGGGCATGGAGCGCCGCCAGGCGGACTCGATCCGCGATCTTCCGCGCGGCACGTTCCTCGCGCTCGGCCCCGCGGTCTGCCGCCGTCCCAAGACGGTGAAGATCGGCGCGGTGGAAACCAGCGCGCGCAGCGGCAGTCCGAAGCTGACACCGCTCCCCTCCGCCCCGCCGGCGGACCTTCAGGAGCTGATCTTCGCCGAACCCGAGCCGGAGGCGGCGCCCCAGCTGCCGATGGCGTTCGAGGCCCGCCCGCGCCGCGTGCCGGCGGAGGAGATCATCGCCGACATGGCGCGCCCCGCCCCGTTGCCGCCCGAGCCGGAGCGCAGCGAGGAGGAAGTCGCGGCGATCATCGCCGATGTGCTGCGCGCGATCGTCGAGGATGCCGATGCCGCGGGCCGCCCGGCGTCGGTCTTGTTCCAGGATTTCCAGGTCCGCTGCCGGATGCAGGGCCTGTCGCGATCGGGCATCGACCTGGGCGATTTCTCCCGTCGCCTGTCGTGCGCGCGCGCCGGCATCTTCGACATCGCCGATCCCGAATGGGCGGAGGTGATCGCGCTCGCCGGCACGCTGCAGGACGAGATGGTCGGGCCATTCCTGCTTGTCGCCAAGGCGGCGCGTGAGGGCGCGCCCTGCCCCAGCGATGCCGCCTTGGCGGAGACGTACGGCACATCATCGCTCGGCCGCGTGCGGCGGCTGATGGGCTATATCGAAAGCCGCGACCTCATCGTCACCCGCACCGATCTGTCGGGCAAGCGATCGATCACGATCGCGCGGCTCGGCTGGACGACGGCGCCGGCGGAGGCTGCCTAGCCTTCGTTCGGGGGGCGGTCAGCGTTCCTCGCAGCGGATGCGGTTCTTGGCCATGCTGACTTCGGCCTGCTCGCCAGGCGCCGCGTCGGTGGTAACGGCATGCTCGCCCACCGTCATCTCGAATCTCGACGGGCCGCTGATCCTGCAGGCCACTCGCCCCGCGCTCAGCTTGCACGCATCGGCGAAGCGCGCAGGGTCGCCGATTGCAGCGGGGTCGTCGGGCGGGCTCAGCTGCATGCCGACCATCGTCGACCCGCCGAACAGCGCCACGCCCAAGCCCTTCAGCGCACGCGCCTCATAGGCGGGCTTGCCGTTCGGCTGGCTGGCCAGCTTCATCCCATGCTGCGCCGCCATGCGGGCGCAAAAGCCCGCCGCAGGGTCAACGGCCGGTGCCGCTGCGGCAGGCAGCAGAAGCGACAGGACAAGAATGATGGTCTTCATGCCGGCCGCCTCAGCCCAATTTTTGTGACGTTCACGAGCCGGGCGGCTCAGAGCATGCCGAGCGCCTGCATGTACGTCTCGAGGATCATTTCCTCTTCCTGATATTCCTCGCGCTTCTTCTTGCGGATCGACATGATCTTCTTGATCGCCTTGGGGTCGTATCCGCGGCTCTTCGCCTCGGCGAACACGTCCTTGATGTCGTCGGCGATGCCCTTTTTCTCTTCTTCGAGCCGCTCGGCGCGCTCAATCAGCAGGCGCAGCTCGTCCGCCGCCACCTGACCGCCGCCCATGCCCTCGCCGCGTTCTTCAGCCATCTTGAAAACCCCATAAGTGAAGCACCGCCGCTTCACGCGCGAATCGCGGGTGGGGCGGCGGCGCAATTGCCGGACTATCGGTTGCGGCGGCGGCTCCTATGGGATGCCGCCGCCCCAATCAAATCGAAATCGGCGAACTTCAGTCGGCGAGCGGCTTGGCGACTGCCCCCTTGCGCATGACGAAGCGGACACGCTCCAGCTGGCGCACGTCGGACAGCGGCGATGCGTCGACGGCGATGATATCGGCCTGCTTGCCCGGCTCGATCGTGCCGATCACATTGCCCTGACCCAGCACTTCGGCGGCCGTGACGGTCGCGCTGCGGATCGCGTCGGCGGGGGTCATGCCGACCTTTTCCACCAGCAGCGCGAATTCCTGCGCATTGTCGCCATGTTTGGAGACGCCGCTGTCGGTGCCGAAGGCGAACTTCACGCCTGCCTTGTACGCCCGGCGGTGGCTTTCCTGCATCGCAGCGGCAGCGGCCTCGGCCTTGGGGATGGTCGCGGGCGGCAGTGCACCGGCACGCGCCTGCGCCACGGCAGCAACCGGGGCGATCTCGGTCGGAACCAGATAAGCGCCCGCCTTCTTGAACGCGGCGATCGCCTCGTCGTCGATGAAGCTGCCGTGCTCGATCGAATCGACGCCCGCCGCCAGCGCCGCCTTGGTACCCTCGGCGGCATGGCTGTGCGCCGCCACCTTGCGGCCCAGATTGTGCGCGGTGTCGACGATCGCCTTCATTTCCTCCGGCGTGAAGGCGCGGCCAAGCCCGCCCGACACGTTGGAGAGGACGCCGCCGGTCGCAGTGATCTTGATCACCTGCGCGCCGAGCCCGATCTGCCGCCGCGTCGCGCGTACGCAATCCGACGGCCCGTCACAGGTATTCTCAACCGTCTCTTTCACCGCATGGGCGAACGGTTCGGCCAGCCCATTGAGCGGATCGCCATGCCCGCCGGTGACCGAGATCGCGGTACCCGCATTAACGATCGTCGGGCCGACCACGTCGCCGCGATCCACCGCATCGCGCAGCGCACGGATGCTGCGCGGCTCGCCGCCCAGGTCGCGTACAGTGGTGAAGCCGGCGTTCAGCGTCGCCTTGGCGTTACCCGCGCCATACAGCACGTCGTCGGCGCCTTCGGTGTTGAGCGCGGTCAGGCGTGCGCGCATCGGATCGCCGCCGATGCCGATCAGGTGGACGTGAAGGTCGATCAACCCCGGCAGCACGAACTTGTCGTTCAGCGCCACCAGCTTCGCGCCACCCTCCGGCGGGACGAAGCCGTCACGCACCTCGACGATCTTGCCATCGCGCACGATGATCGTGCTGTTGCCGCGCGGCGCCTGGCCCGGCCGGTCGAGCAAAGCGCCGGCGTGGATATAGGTCACCGCGGGGGCGGCCGCGGGTGCCGGCGCGGTCTGCGCAATGGCCGGCACGCTGACGGCCGCCAGCAACGCGGTCGCGATCATCTTCTTCATCGTTCCCCTACCCCCCTCGGCGCCGCTTCACGCGCGGCGCATTGTTTGACGCCGCCGGCGGTAGAAGAAACAACCCGTGCCCGACAAGCGCGCAAAGGCAGGAAAGTTGCGCAAACCGCCCGTCAGGCGTTCTTCGCGACGCTTTCTTCCATGCGGCGCAACTGTTCGGGGGTCGCCTCCTGCTGATGCTCGGCCTTCCACTGCGCATAGGGCATGCCGTAGATTGCGGTGCGCGCTTCCTCCTTCGGCAGCCCGCCCGCCTCGCCGACCCAGTCGGACAGGCAATTGCGGCAGAAACCGGCCAGCCCCATCAGCTCGACATTCTGCGCATCGCTCCGATGCCGCAGATGGCGTACCAGCCGGCGGAATGCGGCAGCGGCGGCGGCATCGTCGATCGTGTCGATCGGGTCCATTGTCTTCTCCACAGTTGATCGCGACGAGATAAGGGCTAGGGCATCGCGCGGCAAAGCGGAGTAACCGTTTACATGACACGATCGATCATTCGTCGCAGCCGGCAGGTCCGCGTGCTCGCGACGCTCGGCCCGGCGAGCAACACGCCCGACATGATTGCGAAGCTGTTCCTCGCGGGTGCCGACGCCTTTCGCGTCAACATGAGCCACGGGGACCAGGCATCCAAGGTGGAGGTGATCCAGGCGATCCGCGCGCTGGAGAAACGCTATGGCCGCCCCACGACGATCCTTGCCGACCTGCAGGGTCCCAAGCTGCGCGTCGGCCGCTTCGCCGCCGGCCGTGTCGAACTGGCGCATGGCGCCACCTTCGTGCTCGACCGCGATCCCACGCCGGGCGACGCGTCCCGCGTCGAACTGCCGCACCGGGAAATCTTTGCCGCCGTCGAACCGGGCGCGCGCCTGCTCCTCGACGACGGGAAGCTCGTCCTGCGCGTCATCGATCACGAGCCGGACCGCATCATCACCAATGTCGAGGTCGGCGGCACGCTCAGCAACAACAAGGGGCTGAATGTACCCGACGTGGTGCTGCCGATGGCGGCGCTGACCGACAAGGACCGATCCGACCTCGCCTTCGCGATTGACCAGCACGTCGACTGGATCGCGCTGTCGTTCGTTCAGCGGCCGGAGGATCTGGCCGAGGCGCGCAAGCTGATCGGCGGCAAGGCCGCGCTGATGGCCAAGATCGAAAAGCCCGCCGCGATCGACCGGCTGGAGGAGATTGTCGAGCTGTGCGACGGTGTGATGGTCGCGCGCGGTGACCTCGGCGTCGAACTGCCGCCCCAGGCCGTTCCGCCGCTTCAGAAGCGAATCGTCGAGACCGCCCGCCGGCTCGGTCGCCCGGTGGTGGTCGCGACGCAGATGCTGGAATCGATGATCAAGTCGCCCTCCCCGACCCGCGCCGAGGTCTCGGACGTCGCAACCGCGGTGTACGACGGCGCGGATGCGATCATGCTGTCGGCGGAAAGCGCCGCGGGTGACTGGCCGGTCGAATCGGTGGCGATGATGGATGCCATCGGCACGTCCGTCGAACGCGATCCCATGCATGGCGATCGGGTGCGCTTCACCGAAACCCGTCCCGATCCGACCACCGCGGACGCCCTGGCGGAAGCGGCCAAGAACATCGCCACCACGGTGTCGGCAAAGGCGATCATCTGCTTCACCACCTCCGGCTCCACCGCCCGCCGCGTGGCGCGAGAGCGGCCGTCGATCCCGCTGCTGGTGCTGACCCCGCAGATGGAAACCGCGCGTCGCCTGGGCATGTTGTGGGGCGCCCACGCCGTCCACACGCGCGACGTCGATTCGTTCGAGGAGATGGTGGCCAAGTCGAAGCGAATGGCGCTGCGCCACGGCCTTGCTGCCGCGGGCGACCGGGTCATCATCATGGCCGGCGTTCCGTTCCGCACACCGGGCGCCACCAACGTGCTTCACGTCGTCAGCATCATCGGCGACGAACTGCACAGCCACAAATGACCGGAGCCGGCGCGCAGGCGGCGCGCCGGTTACCAGCACTTGGCGATCGCGGCGTGACTAGGGAAGCAGCCCCTGGCGCTTCAGTTCGGCGCGCAGCGTCGCGGTGTCGGTAAACAGCACGCCATGCATCCCGACGGCCGCCGCGGCATCGACATTGTCCTGTCGGTCGTCAACGAACAACGCCTCGTCCGGCTTCAGCCCGAACCGATTCAGCGCCAGATGGTAGATCGCCGGGTCGGGCTTCACCAGCTTCTCCGTGCCGGATACGACGATGTCGCGGAACCGGTCGAACATCGCCGCCTCCCGTTCACGGAAGGGCGCGAAGAATTCGTCGCTGAAATTGGTGATCGCGAACAGCGGCACGCCCGCTTCGTCCAGCGCGGCGACCAGTCCCGGCATGCCGTCGATCGGCCCGGGGATCTGCTCCGAAAAGCGCGGTCCCCATTGCGCGATCAGATCGGCATGATCCGGGAATTGCGCGCACAGCTCCGCAGACGTCTCGGCGAACGGGCGGCCGGCGTCATGCTGGAAATGCCACTCCTTGGAGCAGACATCACGCAGAAATACGTCCAGCGCCTCATCATCGGTGATGAGGCGCCGGTAGAGGACCTTGGGGTCCCAATCGTACAGGACGTTGCCGATGTCGAAGACAACGGCAATCGGCCGCATTCGAATCAGCCCTGGCGGGCCTTGAAGCGGCGATTCGTCTTGTTGATGACATAGGTCCGGCCGCGACGACGGATGACGCGGTTGTCGCGGTGGCGGTCCTTGAGCGACTTCAGGCTGTTGCGGATCTTCATGGCGGATTCGCTTCTATAAATGGGCGTGTCTGGAAAGCGTGGCCGCCTAGTGCCTGGCCCCTTGCAAGTCAAGCCGGAGCCGGGGATCACGCGATGCGTTGTAGCAGCGTAACGACAGTGGGGAGAACGCAAATGCGCAAGATCATGATCGCCGCGGGGCTCGCCGCGGCCCTCTCCGGCTGTGCCACCGGGCCGACTCGCTTTCCGGTCCAGGCCACGCGCTATCATTTCGACGCCATGACCGATCGCGGCACGATCGCGGTCGAGCCGCTGACCGGCAGCGGCACCGCCAGCATCGAGTACAAGACCTATGCCGCCGCGGTGCAGACTGAATTGCTGCGCCTCGGTTTCACCGCCCCGCCCCCCGGCCAGACGCCGCAATTCCTTGCCACGGTGTCGTTCAGCCGCGCTCCGGGCATGCTGCCCCCGCGCCGCTCGCCGGTGTCGATCGGGCTGGGGGGCGGCGGCATCAGCGGCGGGCGCGGCGGCGGCGTCGGCCTTGGCGGCGGGGTCAGCTTCCCGGTCGGCGGCAGCGGCGCGCGCGAAGGCGTGGTGACCGAATTGTCGGTACGTATCCGCCGCGGCCCCGATGCCGTGTGGGAGGGGCAGGCCCAGTCGCTGACCGACCTCACCTCCCCTGATGCCGACACCCCGGCGATTGCCGCCCGGCTGGCCCGCGCGCTCTTCTCCGGCTTTCCCGGCGACAGCGGGCGCACTATCGAGGTGCCATGACCCTCAGCATCAACGCCGCCTTCGACAGCGGCAACATTCGTCTCGTTGGGATTCAGGGCGATCGTGTCGATCTGGAGATCGTCCGTGACGCCGAGTCCGATTTCTACCAGTGGTTCTATTTCCGCGTCGCCGGAGCGGCCGGACGCCGCCTGACGTTCCGCATCCTGAACGCGGGCGGCTCCGCCTATCCGTTCGGCTGGCCCGGTTACCGCGCGCGCGCCTCGACCGATCGGCAGGCGTGGCGCACGGTCGACACGCGCTATGCCGATGGCGTGCTGGATTTTGACTGGACCGGCGACGCACAGGTCGTCTGGTTCGCGTATTTCGCGCCCTACACGATGGAACGGCACGCCGATCTGGTCGCGCGCATCGCCGCGCGGCCCGGCGTCACCCATCGCGAGCTGGGCGTCACGCTGGACGGCCAGGCAATCGACTATTTCCGCCTCGGCACCGGCAAGACGCAGGTCTGGCTCTATGCCCGCCAGCATCCCGGCGAATCGATGGCCGAATATTGGATGGACGGCGCGCTCGACTGGCTGACCAGCCCGGCGGCGGCGCGGCTGCTGTCGGCTGCGACGGTGCATGTCGTGCCCAACATGAACCCGGACGGCACGCGCCGCGGCCATCTGCGCACCAATGCAGCCGGGGTGAACCTCAACCGCGAATGGCACACCCCGACGCTGGAGCGCAGCCCGGAGGTCTATCATGTCCTCGCCGCGATGGACGAAACGGGCGTCGATTTCGCGATGGACGTGCACGGCGACGAAGCGATCGCCGCCAATTTCATCGCCGGGTTCGAAGGCATCCCGTCGCTCAAGCCCGAACAGGGTGATGCCTTCGTCGAATTCGGCCGGCGCCTGGCGGCGCACACGCCCGATTTCCAGACCGAGCTTGGCTATGAGCGCGCCCAGCCCGGCCGCGCCAATCTCTCGATGTCCACCAACCAGCTCGCCGAGCGGTTCGGCGCGGTCAGCATCACGCTGGAAATGCCCTTCAAGGATCACGACGCCAACCCCGATCCCGAGTTCGCCTGGTCGCCCGAGCGGTCGGCACGCCTCGGCGTGGCGTGCCTCGAGGTGCTGGACGAAATGATCGCCGGGCGATGATGGAGTTGCGCGAGGGCGGGCTGGACGATCCGCGCGTCCTCGCGCTGGTGGCGCATCATCAGGCGGAGGCGCACGCCTCGACGCCGTCGGAAAACGCCCATGCGATGAACGTCGACGGCCTGCGTCATCCCCACATCAGCTTCTGGGGATTGTGGGAGGGCGAGGATCTGCTCGGCATTGCCGCCCTGCGCGCGCTGGCCAGCGATCATGGCGAGATCAAGTCGATGCGGACCGCGCCGGTCCACCTGCGTCGCGGCGTTGGGCGCACGCTGCTGACGCACCTGATCACGCTCGCCCGCACCCGTGGGTACACACGCGTCAGCCTGGAAACCGGCACCGCGCCGATGTTCGACGCCGCCAACCGCCTGTACGAGGCCGCCGGCTTTACCGATGGCCCGCCCTTCGGCGGCTATCCCGAAAGCCCGCACAACCGCTTCATGACCCTGTCGCTATAGCCATGCTGCCGCCTGACCCGGCCCGGCGGTGGATAAGCCATTGTCTTTGCATCGCGATCATTTAGTTTGCGCACAACTTACCGAGGCCGTTCGTACCGCCTGCTTACCGGCGCGGGCGCTCGGCCAGCGAGAGGATTGCTGATGCGCTCATTCCCCGCCGCCGCGGCGCTTGCCCTTGGCGCCACCGCCTTTGCTCTTCCCGCGGTCGTTCAGGCCCAGGCGCCGGTGCAGACACCACCCATCGTCGAGGCGCCGCCGCTGAACACGCCGCCGGGCGGCCCACCCCCCGGCCGGCCGCCTGCCCTGCCCGGCGCCGACGGCTGGAGCATAACGATCGGCGTCGCCCCGGTGCTCAGCCCCGTCTGGCAGGGCTCGCGCGACACGGCGCTGTCGCTCTTCCCGGACCTCCGCTTCAACTACAAGGACGTGATCTTCGCCTCGATCCCCGAGGGACTGGGCTGGAATGCGATCAACACCGACGGCTGGCGCGCTGGCCCGCTGGCCAAGATCCGCTTCGGTCGCGACGAGGAACGCGGCGGATCGCCCTTCCTCATCACCGGCGGCAGCGACGCCCTGCTGGGCCTTGGCGACGTGAGCGCGGCGGCCGAAGTCGGCGCCTTTGCCGAAAAGCGCGTCGGTCCGTGGCGCGGCCGGCTGGAGGCACGACGCGGCTTTGGCGGGCACGAAGGCGTGCTCGTCGACGGCTCGATCGCCTATCAGGCACGCCTCGGCCGCACGAGCATCAGCTTCGGCCCGCGCGCGACGGTCGCCAGCGCGGATTACATGCGCACCTATTTCGGGATCGATCCGGCGCAGTCGCAGCGTTCCGGCCTGGCGCCCTATCGGCCGGGTGGCGGGCTCTTGTTGTTCGGCGTCGGCAGCTCGGTCGTCCACCCGCTCGATCGGCGCAGCGTGCTGACGCTGTTCAGCGGCCTCGACCGGCTCGGCGGCGAACCCGGCGATTCCCCGCTGGTGCGCGAGCGCGGGCGGCGGATGCAGTTCACGCTAGGGCTTGGTTACGGCTTCCGCTTCGGACTGTGATGAGCGGCCTGTGATGAGCGGCCTGTGATGAGCCTCCCGTGACGAGGGCGGCGATCAGCGGGCGCGCCGTGCGCCCGCGATCGCCCCGCCGATGATCAGGACGGCCGCCACCGCGACACCGCCGGCCACCAGCGAGGATTGCTGCCCGCCAGCGGCAAAGATCGCCGCCAGCGCCCACAGGAACACCGCGGCATAGGGCAGGTTGCCGCGCCCGCGCACCAGCGCCGTCGCGCCGATTGCGCCCGCCACCACTACGATGATCGCGCCGATCACCGATGCCGATTCGCCTGCTTCGACTCCATGGTAGCGCAGCGCGGCGGCGATGTTCACGGTCGTCGCCACCGTCAGCCACGCGGCCAGCGCGCACAGCGGCAGATACGCCAGCCAGCGCTCACCCGTGGTCAGCTGCCGGGCAGAGGACAATGTGCGATAGCAGACCAGGAGACACAAAAGCGTCGCGCCGATGATCACCACCGAAATCGCGCTCAGGCCGAACACCTGCGTATAGGCCGCCCAGAGCGCATTGCCGAGGAACGCGCCCGCCGCCGGCCAGCGCAGCCGCTCGATCAGCGGATTGTTTCGCTGCGCCGGCAGCGCCTGGTAAATCGCGAACAGCGTCGACCCGGTATAGAGCGCACCCCAGATCGAGAACGCCCAGCCCGCTGGCGTGATGATCGTTCGCACCGAATCCGATTGCGATCCGATCGGCTCGCCAATGCCGAGCGCCGGCATCACCGGTGTCAGGATCTGCAGCGCGGCGGCGATCAGGACGGCGATCACGGCCGTGTTGACGGTGCTTCCGGCACCGGGATGAGAACGGGTAGCCATGTCGCCGTAACGATCCCGGCCCAAACTCGTTGCACGTCCGATTCGATGACGCCCGGCGCGCGCTCGCCTCGACTGCCGCTTCCCGCTAGCCTGCGGCGTCGCGCCTACCGGCGCCGATTCGGGGGAAAGCCATGACCGATCCGTCCCTTCGCGACCGCGCCGTCCAGCTCTATGACGCCTTCACCCATGAGCATCGCGATCGGCGCACCTTGCTGCGCCAGATGACCGCGCTGGCCGGCTCCGCCGTCGCGGCCGAGGCGCTGATTGCCGGCATCGCCGCCTCACCCGCGGCCGCAACGATCATCGACCCGGCCGATCCGCGCCTGCTGACCGAGATGCGCATGGGGACGCAGGCTGACAAGCCGGCCCGAGCCTATGTCGCCATGCTGAAGGACCCAGCCACCGGAAGGCCTGCCGCGGCGAAGCGCGGCGTGGTTCTGGTGATTCATGAAAATCGCGGGCTCACGCCGCACATCCAGGATGTCACCCGCCGGCTCGCGCTTGACGGCTTCCTCGGCGTCGCGCCCGATCTGCTCGCGCCGCAGGGCGGAACGCCCGCTGATGAGGACAAGGCGCGCGAGATGATCGGCACGGTCGATTATGATCTGGCGCTGGCGCAGGCGCGCGGCTTTGCCGATGAGCTGCGCACCCTGCCGCAATCGACGGGCAAGGTCGGCATGATCGGCTTTTGCTGGGGCGGCGCGTTCGTCAACCGCATGGCGCTGGCCGGGGGGATCGACGCCGGCGTCTCTTACTACGGCCCCGCCCCAGCCCCGGCCGAGGCGGCGCGCGTCACCATCCCGCTGATGTTCCATTATGCGGAAAAGGACACCCGTGTCGCGCAGACCGGCGATCCCTGGGTTGCGGCGCTGAAGGCAGCGGGCAAGCCGGTACAGGCCTTCACCTATCCCGGCGTCGATCACGCCTTCAATAACGACACCTCCGCCGCGCGCTACGACAAGGCGGCGGCCGATCTCGCCTGGCAGCGCAGCACCGCCTTTCTCCACCGCTATCTGGATCGCTGACGCCCGCCAATCTCACGGGGAGCAGACACGATGGCCGATGATCTGATCTTCTACACCAATCCCATGTCGCGCGGGCGCATCGCCCGCTGGATGCTGGAGGAGGTCGGCACACCCTATGCGGTGCGGCTGGTCGACTGGGGGGACAAGCCCGCCGATTTCCTCGCCGCCAATCCGATGGGAAAGGTGCCGACGCTCGTTCACCACGGCCGCGTGGTCAGCGAGGCGGCGGCGATCATCGCCTATCTCGCCGACAGCTTCCCCGCCGCCGGCCTTGCCCCCACGGCGGAGGAACGGGCCGATTATTACCGCTGGCTATTCTTCGCCGCTGGCCCGCTGGAGGCAGCCAGCACCAATCTCGCCATGGGCGTGGTCCCCACACCGCAGCAGCAGGTCATGCTCGGCTATGGCAGCATCGACCGGGTGGTGAGCGCGCTGCGCACCGCCGTCGGCGCGCATGATTATATCGCCGGCGATCGCTTCACCGCCGCCGATGTCTATGTCGGCAGCCATATCGACTGGGGGCGGCAGACCGGGGCGCTGCCTGATGACCCCGCGTTCACCCGCTACCTCGATCGGGTAATGGCGCGTCCCGCCGCAATCCGCGCGCGGGCGCTCGACGATGCGCTCGCGGCATAGATCGCGCCGCACTCCGGCGACTGAGCCAGCAGCCGTTCAGCGATCCCGTGCGTTGTGCCGCGCATGGCCTATGGCACGATCGATCGGCAGCGGCTGACGCGGGAGCGCGTGATTGGCGCGGGCGCCGCGATCATCGTGCAACTCGCGCTCGGCTATGCGCTGATCACTGGCCTCGCCGTGTCGTTCCCGACAGCCGTCGAGAATGGGCTGAAGCTGTTCACCGCCGAACCGACGCCGCCACCACCACCGCCGCCACCTGTGCCCCCGCCGCCGCGCCCGACGGTCGCCCGTCCGGAGGGCCGCGCCTCCGCGCCCAACCTGCGCAGCCGCGCCGCACCCGTCGCTGCCCCGACGCCGATCGTCGTGACACCCCCGCCGCCGCCGCCCGTGGTCGCCGCCCCGCGGCCCTATGTGGCCAATGATTTCATGTCCGGCTCGGCCGACGTGCGTGGCCCTGGCACGGGGGCCGGGGGCAGCGGCGACGGATTTGGCAGCGGCGGGGCGGGCGATGGCGATGGCAGCGGCGGCGGATCGCCGGAAACCGCGCCCCGCTTCCTGCGCGGCCGGATGAGTACGTCCGACCTGCCGGAGGCGCTGTTCGTCTCGGGGTTCAATGGCACAGTCGGGGTGCGCTACCTCGTCACCACCGACGGGCGCGTGCGCGACTGTGTGGTCACCCGGTCCAGCGGCAACGCCACCGTTGATGCGATCACGTGCCGCCTGATCCGCGAGCGCTTCCGCTTCCGCCCCTCGCTCGATGGTGACGGGCGCCCGGTGAACGCCTGGATCGTCGAAAACCATAGCTGGGAGGTGGAGGCGGACACGGTCGAGGAGACGGAGACCATCCGCCGCCGGCGCCTGCGCTGGTAGCCGGGAAGTGGTCGGCCTGGTGTTCGCGCGACGCTACTACCAGCGGCCGACGCCATGCGCCCCTGCGCGATGCTCGTCGATCCGCCGCCGCGTCGCCGGGGAGGTACCGTCGGGCAGCGCATCGAGCGCAAACCAGCCTGCCTCCGCAATCTCGCGCCGGTCCGCCGCACGCAGCGCCGCGGGGTCATCCACCACGCAGCGATAGACGACGACATGATCGTCCTTCGCTTCGCCGCGGTTGTGATACACTCCTAGCAGCCCCGCGATGGTGACCGCGCGCAGCCCGACTTCCTCGATCAGCTCGCGTCGGATCGCCGCATCGGCGCTCTCTCCGCGATCGACCCCGCCGCCAGGCAGATACCATCCGTCGATATAATGATGGCGGACCAGCGCCACGCGTCCGGCAGGGTCAAGCACCAGCGCGCGAACGCCAAAGGTTCGCGGGCGGACGATCCGTGCGTAAAGTCGCATGGCGCGTCCGGCAGCCCGGTAGCGCCAGGCCACCATCGGTCAGGAGCCGAGCGACACGCTCAGGAAGGCCGGAACCGGGCCGTTCCACCCCGTATCCGCTCCGGCATCGCTGTCGATCCGGCTGTCCTGACGCTGCGGCTGCGCCCGGCGGCTGCGCTCGGGCGCGCGCTCCTGCTCGCGCTCCTGCTCGCGCGGCGGCTGCGGCGCGCGCGCGACGGGCGCTTCCGCCTTGCGCTCTGGCACCGGCCGTTCGTAGCGCCGGCGATCGCTGCCCTGGCGCCGCGCACGCGGCGGGCGGCCCTGCTCCTCGGCCTCCACCACGACGGTGCGACGCTGGATCTTCTGGCCGGTAAGCTTCTCGATATTCTCGATATTCTCGGCGTCGTCCGGGCCAACGAGCGTATAGGCAATTCCCGTCGCCCCACCGCGCCCGGTGCGCCCGATACGGTGGACGTAGTCGTCCGGATGCCAGGGCGCGTCGAAGTTGAAGACGTGGCTGACACCCTTGATGTCCAGCCCGCGGGCCGCGACGTCGGAGGCGACCAGGATATTGATATCGCCGGCCTTGAACCGCTCCAGCTCCGCGATCCGCGCCGGCTGTTCCATGTCGCCATGGATTTCGCCCGCCGCAAAACCGTGTTTCTTCAGGCTCTTGTTCAGCTCCCGCACGGTCGTCTTGCGGTTGCAGAAGATGATCGCGGTGGTCACGGCCTCTTCACGCAGCAACTGGCGAAGCACCGCCCTTTTCTCGAACGCCGCGCCCTTCACCGGCACCACCCATTGGGTGATGTTGATGTTGGTGCTCGCCGGCCGGGCGACCTCGATCGTCTTGGGATTGCTGAGGAACTTGTCCGCCAGCTTCTTGATCGGCGGCGGCATCGTTGCCGAAAACAGCAACGTCTGGCGCTGCTTGGGCAATTTGGTGCAGATTTCCTCGATATCGGGGATGAACCCCATGTCGAGCATCCGGTCCGCCTCGTCGATCACCAGCATGCTGCAGCCGGTGAGCAGGATCTTGCCGCGGCTGAACAGGTCCATCAAACGGCCCGGCGTCGCGATCAGCACGTCGACGCCGCGTTCCAGCGCCTTGACCTGGTCGCCCATCTGCACGCCGCCGATCAGCAGCGCCATCGATAGCTTGTGATACTTGCCGTAGATTTCGAAATTCTCGGCGACCTGCGCGGCCAGCTCGCGCGTCGGCTCCAGGATCAGGCTGCGCGGCATCAGCGCGCGCGCGCGGCCATGTGCCAGAATGTCGATCATCGGCAGCACGAACGACGCGGTCTTACCGGTGCCGGTCTGCGCAATCCCGATGATGTCGCGCATCATCAACACGCTGGGGATGGCGGACGCCTGGATCGGAGTCGGGTCGGTATAGCCCGTATCGCCGACGGCGCGGAGGAGTTCTTCTGACAAGCCGAGGTCGGCGAAGCTCATGGCAATCCTGAAAAGAAGGCGCGTCGATGCTGCCCTTTTATCGTGCGGGCGAGACGCGATTGTGCCTTCGATGTCAAGGTAGAGCGGTGCGCAAGGCCGCTTTTTAGGACGGATTCTTCGGGATGAGCAGCCGAAAGCGACTTATTTCACACTGTCGGCCCGATCGGGTGCGCAACACGTCGCGCCGGGCGCAGAACTTTCCGTCCTTGGAACGCTTCAGGTAGAAGCCGCCGTAGAAATTCAGTGTCGGGCAATCACGGTCGAGCTTGGCGCGCAGCCGGCGCCCGTCGGTGACGATCAGGTCGATGTCGCCGTCCGGGGAGATGCTGGCGCTCGCCAGCCGGTCCATCGGCACGCATTTGGGCGCCTTCTTCTCCTCCCAGGTGACCGGCGCGGCGCGCTGCGCCCGCGACGGCCCGGGCAGCCGCGGGATGCGAATGATGATCCGCTCGCGAGTCGACAGCTGCGCATAGCGCTCGTCCGCCGGCCCGGCAGCGATTGCCAGGGGCGCAGCCATGAGCAGCGGAAGCATGGGGCAGGCGCGGATCAGCATGGATAGGCCCCCGTCGCTGCCCATCGAAGTTTGAACCCTTGATGAATTCGCGCGATGAAGCGGCGATGACCCCGCGCCAGACCCGCCTCATACAATCGCTCGCCGATACCCTGCCCGATCGCGCGATCGTCACTGATCGTACCGATATCGCACCGTGGGAAACCGACTGGCGGCAGCGGTGGCACGGCACGGCGCCGATCCTGTTTGCGCCTGACAGCGTGGCGCAGGTGCAGGCGATCGTCGCCGCGGCGGGCCGTGAGCGGGTGCCGTTGGTGCCGCAGGGCGGCAACACCTCGATGGTGGGCGGCGCCACCCCGCCCGCAGATGGCACCGCGGCGATCCTGTCGCTGCGGCGCCTCAACCGGATTCGCTCGATCGACGCCGATGCCGGGCTGGCGATCGTCGAGGCTGGCGTGATCCTCGCTGATCTCCATGCCGCGGCAGCAGCGGTGGGTCGTCGCTTCCCGCTGACCCTCGGCAGCCGCGGCTCCGCGACGATCGGCGGCTTGGTCTCCACCAACGCCGGGGGTACCCAGGTGCTGCGCTGGGGCACGATGCGCGGGCTTGTGGCCGGGGTGGAGGCGGTGCTGGCGGATGGCAGTCTTTATGACGGTCTCGCTGCGTTGAAAAAGGACAATCGTGGCTATGATCCGAACCAGCTGCTGATCGGCGCCGAGGGCACGCTCGGCATCGTCACCGCCGCAACGCTTCGCCTTGCCCCGGCAATTGCCAGCCGGGCGGTCGGCTGGATCGGCCTTGCCAGCCCCGACGACGCGCTGCGCCTTTTGCGGCGCTTCCAGGCGGCGGGCGATCTGGTCGAAAGCTTCGAGCTCTTGCCTGCCGAATCCCTTGCGGCAGTACTGGCGCATGTTCCCGGTGCCCGCGCGCCGCTTGCCGGCGAGCATCGCTGGCACGTGCTGGTGGAAGCGGTAATCAGCGATCCCGACGCCCCCTCGCCTGCGCAGTTCATCGAGCGCGTGCTGGTCCAGGCGATCGCCGAGAACATGGTCGAGGATGCGACCATCGCCGTGAACGAGGCGCAGGCGGAGGCATTCTGGCGCATCCGCGATTCCATCTCGGACGCCGAACGCGCCACCGGGCCAGCCGCGCAGCACGACATATCGGTGCCGGTGGAGGCCATGCCCCGCTTCCTGATCGAGGCGGCGGCGGCGTGCGAAGCGCGCTTCCCCGGCACCCGCGCCAGCGGTTTCGGCCACCTGGGCGACGGCAACGTCCATTTCCACGTCCGTGCGCCACGGGGCGCCGATCGCGCAACATGGCTGGCCGAGGAAGCACCCGTCGTCACCCGCTTCGTCGACGATCTCGTGGTCGCGGCGGGCGGCTCGATCTCCGCCGAACATGGTATCGGCCAGATGAAGCTTGCCGAACTGGAACGCCTGTCGCCGCCGCCGCGCATGGCGATGCTGCGCGCGATCAAGCAGGCGCTTGATCCGCATGGCATCTTCAACCCGGGCAAACTGGTGGCGCTTGCGCCCGGCGCGGTGGCCGAATAGGGGCCGAAATCGAGCTTTTTGGGTCGTACCCGCACCCGCATCTGGAGAGTAATCATGGCCAGCGCGCCGCAGCAGCTTCCGCTTTTCTACAACGGCCTCGAGCCGCTTTCGAGCGACCTGCATGCCGACTACAAGATCCGCCCGGCCGCGACCGCGCCGTTCCTGACGACGCAGCACGCCATCCCGGTGACGGTCGATGAATTCGCGCTGGTGCAGCGTTACATGCCGATCGTCTTTTCCGCCGGCGAGGATTCGATCCCGATCGCGCTGATGGGCCTGAACGAGGGCGTGAACGTGTTCGTCGATGCCGACGGCAAGCTGATCGACAACACCTTCTACGTCCCCGCCTACATCCGCCGCTATCCCTATCTCCTCGCCCGCCTGCGTCCCGACGCGGAGGAGCTGTCGCTCTGCTTCGACCCGACGTCGGACACGATCGGCCAGTTCGATGAGGGCGAGCCGCTGTTCGAGAACGGCCAGCCGAGCGACGTGACCAAGAACATCCTGGCCTTCAACGAGCAGTTCGAACAGGCCGGCGCCCGCACCGCCCAGTTCATGAACGAGCTGCGCGAATCCGAACTGCTGATGGACGGTGAAGTCTCGATCCAGCAGGAAGGGTTCGAGCAGCCGTTCGTGTATCGCGGCTTCCAGATGGTCAACGAAGAGAAGCTGCAGGGCCTGCGCGGCGACCAGCTGCGCAAGATGGTGCAGAGCGGGATGCTGCCGCTGCTGTATGCGCACCTGTTCTCGCTGTCGCTGATGCGCGAAGTGTTCGCGCGCCAGGTACAGATGGGCAAGATGCCGCAGCCGACGCTCTGACCGCGCTCGCGGCAAGCCTCCAATGAACCGGACGGGCGCGGGGACAATCCTGCGCCCGTTTGTCGTTGGGGCGCGGGCATCGCGCGACACCTTTTGCCGTATCAGCCAGGGTTCTTGAAACCGATTGCCGGTCTCTTATGTTATAAAGGTACGGTTTCCGTGTCCCCCCTTTCGCGGAACCGTATGGCACACCTTCTGGTGTGTCTCCTCCCTGAACCTTGGCCACCTCGGGCACCGCCCGGGGTGGTTTTTTTATTCGGCGGCGAGCCGCTCGGGCCCAGCGATCGCCTCATCGGCCAGCGCGTCGAGGATTTCGCGGACTAGCTGCACGATACGCCCGTGTCCCGGCCCCGCGCCGTCCATCCGGCTGTCGAGGTATAAGGAGCGATCGATCTCCAGCTGGATGGCGTGAATGCCCTGCTCGGGCGCGCCGTGCCGCTCCAGGATATATCCGCCGGCGTAAGGGACGTTGAGCGCCTGCGGCAGGTGCCCCGCTGCCACCGCCGCCTCCACCCGGTTCACGAAACGGCTGTCCGCCGATCGGCCGAAGCGGTCCCCGATCACGATCCGCGTCCGGCTGCCACGGATCGGCGGCATGGAATGAAGGTCCAGCAACACCGCCACGCCAAAACGCGCACGCGCGGCAGCCAACGCCGCCGCCAGCGCCGCGTGATAGGGACGATGCGCCGCGTTGATCCGCGCGATCACGTCGTCGGCGCTCAGCCGCTTGCGCCACAATTCCCCCGCCGCGGTGGTGCGCCGCGGCACCAGCCCCAGCCCGCTGCGTACCTTGGCGCTCAGGTGGCCGGTACGTGCGCCATCGTCGAGCATCGGGTCGCGATCATCCTCCGCCCGGTTCAGGTCGATCCACGCGCGCGCCGCCTGCTGGATCAGCGTCGTCTCGCCGCCACGCGCGGCCATCGCCACCGAATCGATCAGCCGGTCTTCCAGCATCGTCAGCGCCGCGAACGGCACCCGCAGCGAATCGCGCACGCCCTCGGGATAGCAGCGCCCCGCGTGCGGCACCGACAGCACGACCGGGCTGGCGGGCGGCACGTCACCGTATGAGATGAAGCACGCGTCCATCGCTCGCCAACCTATGGGCAGGCGGCACGTCTCGCAATGCGGGCACACAGCGATCAACGGGCGTCTGGAAAATATTAAGCGATCTTCCCATAAGCTGCCGGTTGAGCACAGGAACCCACGAATGATCCGAATTTTGCTGGCCGAGGACGACCAGGTCATGCGCGAATATCTGGCGCGTGCGCTGGAAAAGTCCGGATATGCGGTCACCGCGGTGGACCGCGGCACGGCCGCGCTGCCGCTCATCGAGGAGGAGGAGTTCGACCTTCTCCTCACCGATATCGTCATGCCTGAAATGGATGGCATCGAACTGGCGCAGAAAGCCGGGGAGATCCGCCCCAAGCTGCGCGTCATGTTCATCACCGGCTTCGCCGCCGTCACGCTGAAGGCTGGCCAGGCAATGCCGCAGGCCCGTGTCCTCTCAAAGCCGTTCCACCTGCGCGATCTCGTGATGGAGGTCGATCGCATGTTCGAAGTGGGAGAATTTCAGGGTTTGAGCTGAACAGGGGTTGCGCACCCCCGGCAGCCCGGCTAATGGCGCCGCTCCCCGTGGGCGTGTAGCTCAGTGGTAGAGCACTGTGTTGACATCGCAGGGGTCGCAAGTTCAATCCTTGCCACGCCCACCATAAAAAGCCCTGCCAGGCGATCCGCTTGGCAGGGCTTTTTTGATTTTCCCATTTTTGCCTCATTCAACAGGCTCGCCGGGTCGCGCATCAGCGCGCCTCAACAGCATCCGACGGCACCGAGCCGGTGGGACCGCCTAGGCTTCATCATCAGATTGTTCGATTTGTGTAAGCGGGCAATCTCGTTTCGTGGCGGAATCGACTGCTCTTAGTGGGACGTGACCCGGCAGAGACCGGAACCCACCTCGCCGCGCGGCGCCGCGGCACAACAAAGAGATATGTGATGAACGCCAGCTTGAAGGCGCGCGCGCTCCGCGCGGCCGCGTTGCTCCTCGGAGGGGTCGCGCTCCCTCTTCCCGCCATTGCACAGTCGGTGAGCGATGCCGATGCGTCGGCCGCCGCGCGGATGCAGACCGGCCCGGCACCGGTGGCCCCGGGCGCTGCACCGCCGCGCGTCGACCTCTCGCGCGGCCCCGCCATGCAGTTCACGCGCGACAATGGCGCGCCGATCGGCGAGAATCGTCATTCCAAGGCCGCCGGCGATTTCGGCCCGGTCCTGCTGGAAGACGCGCACCTCATCGAAAAGCTTGCCCGTTTCGATCGTGAGCGCGTGCCCGAGCGCGTCGTTCATGCCCGCGGCACTGGTGCCCATGGCGTGTTCAAGGCGACCGCGGACATTTCCGACCTGACCAAGGCATCGCTCTTCGCGCAGGGCAAGGAAACGCCGGTGTTCGTCCGCTTCTCCACCGTGATCCACGGCAAGGACAGTCCTGAATTCGCCCGCGACCCGCATGGCTTCGCGACGAAATTCTACACCGATCAGGGCAATTGGGACCTGGTGGGCAACAACCTGCCCATCTTCTTCATCCGCGATGCGATCCAGTTCCCGGACATGATCCATTCGCTGAAGCCCGATCCCGTGCTCAACAAGCAGGATCCCAACCGCTTCTTCGACTTCTTCTCGGCCACGCCCGAGGCGACCAACATGATCACCCAGGTCTTCTCCAACCTGGGCACGCCCGCCTCGTACCGCACGATGGACGGCAATGGCGTGCACGCGTTCAAGCTGGTCAATGCGAAGGGCGAGACGGTTTTCGCCAAGTTCCGCTGGATCAGCCGCCAGGGCGTCCACAATTACAAGGCGGACGACGCGGTAAAGGCCGGCTTCAACTATCTGACCGATGATCTTTATGCGGAAATCGCCAAGGGCAATTTTCCGAGCTGGGATCTGATGATCCAGATCATGCCCGAAAGCGAGTTTGCCAAGCTCGACTATAATCCCTTCGACGACACCAAGGAGTGGCTGGGCGTGCCGTTCCGCAAGATCGGCGAGATGACGCTCAACAAGGTGCCGGACAATTTCTTCGAATGGACCGAACAGTCCGCCTTTGCCCCCTCCAACATGGTCCCGGGGATCGAGCCCTCGCCCGATCGCATGCTTCAGGGCCGCCTGTTCTCCTATGCCGATACGCAGCGCTATCGCGTTGGCGCGAATGTCATGTCGCTGCCGGTCAATCGCCCGCGCGTGGCGGTCGTGAACAACAACCAGGATGGGCAGCTCAATGCGTCAGGCCGTGACAGCAGCGTCAATTATTTCCCGGCGGCCGCAGCGCCCAAGGAAACGGCCGACACGTTCCGCAACTCGACCTACACGGTGAATGCGGTGGTGGATTCGCGGCCGATCGCGAAGACCAACAACTTCAAGCAGGCCGGCATCTTCTACCGTTCGCTGCCGGCCGCGGAAAAGGCCGACCTGATCCGCAACCTTGCCGCCGATCTCGGGCAGGTGCGCTCGGACCGTACCCGCACGATCATGGTGAGCTATTTCTACCAGGCCGACCCGGACTACGGCACGCGCATGGCGAAGGCCGTCAACGTGCCGCTCGCCGAGGTGAAGCGCGCGGTCGCCGAATATCAGGCGGCCAACCCCGAACAGCCCACCAACTAACACCCTCCGGGCCGCCTGCCACGGCGGGCGGCCCCTTTCTTTCGGAACACCAATATGATTTCGCTGATCGCGGCTGCGCTACTGGCGGGGACCACCCCGCAGGGCGCCGCCTCCTCGCCGCCCGCTCCCGCCGCTGCGCTTCCCTCCCCGGAACGCCGACAGGAATTGCTGTTCGAGGCCGCACGGCTCGGCCGCACCGATCTGATCGCCCCGCTGATCACCGCCGGTGCAGACGCCAATGCCCGCGATCGCCGCGGGTTCACGCCCGTGATCCTCGCCGCTTACGCCGGGCATCGCGACACGCTCGACGCCCTGCTCGCCGCCGGCGCCGACGCCTGCCTGGCTGACGCGGGCCAGGGGAATACCGCGCTGATGGGCGTCGCCTTCAAGGGTGAGGATGCGATCGCCGAGCGCCTGCTCGCTGCCGGCTGCGACGTGAATGCGCGCAACAAGGCCGGACAGACCGCGCTGATGATGGCCGCGCTGTTCAATCGCACCCGCCAGATCGAGCTGCTGCTCGCCGCTGGCGCCGATGCCGCGCTGGCCGACGCGTCAGGCCGAACCGCTGCAGAGGTCGCACGCGCGCAGGGCAATGATATGGTTACCAAGCGGCTCGCCAGTCCGGCGGCGCGCGAAGCAGCCCCCAAAAGGCCCTGAGCGGCCACGCGGTTCGCCTGCGCGCTTCAGGGCGCCTGAACCAGCCCCTGCCGCACGCCGGCGGCCAATTGCGCGCGCAGATTGGCCAGTGCCTGATCCGACACGCGCTCGCGCTCCCGCGCCGGCTTCCCGCGACGAAGCCGCTTGCGGTCCTTCTCCGGCGGGTCGACGATCCGCACGCGCACCGGGATGATACCGGCCCGTTTCGCGCCCAGTTGCTCGGCCGCCCCACGCGACAGGTCGATCACCCGCCCCCGGGCGAAGGGGCCACGGTCGTTGACGCGCACGACGATCGTTCGCCCCGTCTCCAGCGACGTCACCTCGACATAACTTGGCAGCGGCAGGGTCGGGTGCGCCGCCGTCACCCATTTGGGGCGAAACCGCTCGCCCAGCGCGACCCGGTTTCCGCTTTCCGAGCCGTACCAGCTGGCATAGCCCAGAACGTCGAAGTTCGGATCAGGCGCCGGCGTATAGGTCACGCCACGCACCGTATAAGGCTTGCCGATCCTGACGGGCGTGTCGCTGACCGGACGGAATTTCTGCGAGGCGCAGGCGGACAGGGCAAGCGCCAGAACGGCGACCAGCGGCAGGCGCATCACGCTTCTATCTAATCCACCCATTGCGATCGGCTTAGACGACGCGGCCCAGCCTCTGCAATGCAGCGGTGACGTGTGTTTGGGGAAGATCGCGCCGCAAATGAGCGGCGATTGGCTGCCATCCTGCGACAGAGCGCACGCACATGGCGTCTTGGCAGCAGCAGCGGCGACGCTCATCAGAGCGCCGCCGGCCGTGGCGCGATCCGCTGGACCGCGCCGGTACGGGATCAGAGCTTCTCGGTGAGCTCCGGGACAACCTTGAACAGGTCGCCGACGAGGCCGATGTCCGCGACCTGGAAGATCGGGGCATCCTCGTCCTTGTTGATGGCGATGATGGTCTTGGAATCCTTCATGCCAGCAAGGTGCTGAATCGCGCCGGAGATGCCAACCGCGATATAGACTTCCGGGGCGACGATCTTGCCGGTCTGCCCGACCTGATAGTCGTTCGGCACGAAGCCGGCGTCGACCGCCGCGCGGCTGGCGCCGACGCCGGCACCCAGCTTGTCGGCCAGCGGCTCGATCAGCGCGCTGAAGTTCTCGCCGTTCTGCAGCGCGCGGCCACCGGAGACGATGATCTTCGCGCTGGCCAGCTCCGGACGCGCGCTCTTGGCGATTTCCGAGCTCTCGTAGGTCGACAGGCCCTGATCGCCGGTCGAGGCGACTGCTTCGACGGCGGCCGAACCACCCTCTGCCGCTGCCTTCTCGAACGCCGTGGTACGGACGGTCAGCACCTTCTTGGCATCCGACGTCTGCACCGTCGCGATCGCGTTACCGGCGTAGATCGGACGCGTGAACGTGTCCTCGCTCTCGACCGACAGCACTTCGGAGATCTGCATCACGTCCAGCAACGCAGCGACGCGCGGCGCGATGTTCTTGGCCGACGTGGTGGCCGGCGCGACGAACGCGTCGTGATGGCCCATCAGCTCGACGACCAGCGGCGCGACGTTCTCGGCCAGCGCATGCGCATAGGCGTCGTCGTCAGCGACGTGGACCTTGCCCACGCCGGCGATCTTGGCGGCTTCCTGCGCCACGCCATCGACGCCCTTGCCGGCGACCAGCAGGTGAACTTCACCCAGCTTCGACGCGGCGGTCACCGCGGCGAGCGTGGCATCCTTGACGGTCGAACCGTCATGCTCGACCCAAACCAGAGTCTTCATCTTGAACCTCTTTCCTCTCCCCGTCGGGGCCGCGTCCACGCGGCGCCCTGAACGGGATCAGTGACCGGCGGTGCGCTTACTTCGCGACGCCCATCGCCTTGAGCTTCATCACCAGCTCGTCGACGTCAGCGACCTTGATGCCGGCCTGGCGCTTGCCCGGCTCGACGACCTTCAGCGTCTTGACGCGCGGCGCGGTGTCGACGCCGTAATCGGCGGCGGTCTTGGTCGCGAGCGGCTTCGACTTCGCCTTCATGATGTTCGGCAGCGAGGCGTAGCGCGGCTCGTTCAGGCGAAGATCGGTGGTGACGATCGCCGGCAGCTTGAACGAATCGGTCTCGAGACCGCCGTCCACTTCGCGCGTGACCTTGACGGTCTCGCCCTCGACTTCGACCTTGGACGCGAACGTGCCCTGGCCCCAGCCGAGCAGGCCGGCAAGCATCTGACCGGTCTGATTGTTGTCGTCGTCGATCGCCTGCTTGCCCAGGATGATGAGCTGCGGCTGTTCCTCGGCGGCAACCGCCTTCAGGATCTTCGCGACGGCGAGCGGCTCGACCTTGTCGTCCGAGGTGACGAGAATCGCGCGATCCGCACCCATGGCGAGCGCGGTACGCAGCGTTTCCTGCGCCTTCGCCTCACCGATCGACACGACCACGATCTCGGTCGCCACGCCCTTTTCCTTCAGGCGGATGGCTTCCTCGACCGCGATCTCGTCGAACGGGTTCATGCTCATCTTGACGTTGGCCAGATCGACCCCCGTCCCGTCCGCCTTCACGCGGGGCTTTACGTTATAGTCAAGCACGCGCTTGACCGGCACCAGAACCTTCATTCCACTCTCCCAAGCGTCACCCCGGCAAGCGCCGCGGTCTCCCGGTTGTGTCGCGCTCCACGTCGGGGAGATGCCGGCCGAAGCCGGCATGACGATGGAGAACGATCAGTCGAAACTTACGCCGCCTTCTTCACCTCGGCGACGATCTTCTGCGCGGCATCGCCCAGGTCGTTCGCAGGAACGATCGCGAGGCCGGAATTCGCGAGGATTTCCTTGCCCTTCTCGACATTGGTACCCTCGAGCCGAACGACAAGCGGTACCGACAGATTAACTTCCTTCGCCGCGGCAACGATGCCCTCGGCGATGATGTCGCACTTCATGATGCCACCGAAGATGTTGACGAGGATGCCCTTCACGTTCGGATCGGCAAGGATGATCTTGAACGCCGCGGTCACCTTCTCCTTCGACGCGCCGCCGCCGACGTCGAGGAAGTTCGCCGGGAACATGCCGTTCAGCTTGATGATGTCCATCGTCGCCATGGCAAGGCCCGCGCCGTTGACCATGCAGCCGATGTCGCCATCGAGCTTGATGTAGGCGAGGTCGTACTTCGACGCTTCCAGCTCGGCCGGATCTTCCTCGGTCTCGTCGCGCAGCTCGGCCAGGTCCTTGTGACGGAACATGGCGTTGCCGTCGAACCCGACCTTGGCGTCGAGCACCATCAGCTTGTTGTCGTCGGTCACCGCGAGCGGGTTGATCTCGATCTGCGATGCGTCGGTGCCGAGGAAGGCGTCATATACCTTGCTCGCGAGGCTCTGCGCCTGCTTGGCGAGATCGCCGGTAAGGCCCAGCGCATGCGCGACGGCGCGGCCGTGGTGCGGCTGGAAACCCGTTGCCGGATCGACGGCGAAGGTGTGGATCTTCTCCGGCGTGTCGTGCGCAACGGTCTCGATGTCCATGCCACCTTCGGTCGATACGACGAAGGCGACGCGGCCGGTGGCGCGATCGACCAGCACGGCGAGGTAGAATTCCTTGGCGATGTCGACGCCGTCGGTGACGTACAGGCAGTTGACCTGCTTGCCGGCATCACCCGTCTGGATCGTCACCAGCGTGTTGCCGAGCATCTCGGTCGCGGCGTGGCGAACCTCGTCCTCGGTCTTGGCGAGGCGGACACCACCCTTGGCCTCAGCCGGCAGTTCCTTGAACTTGCCCTTGCCGCGGCCGCCGGCGTGGATCTGCGCCTTCACGACATAAAGCGGCCCGGGCAGCTTCTTGGAGGCTTCCACTGCTTCCTCGACGGTCATCGCCGCATAGCCCGCGGGAACGGGCACGCCGAACTTCGCCAGCAGTTCCTTGGCCTGATATTCGTGGATGTTCATGCCGGAGCTCGCCTTACAAAACCGAAAACAGGCAGCCTTAAGCACAGCGGCGGTCGGGAATCCAGCCTTGATAGGTCGTGTGTGCCGATCAACCGACGAGAGCACAGCCTCACTGATGCTAAAAGTTCGCAATAGCGGAATTGCGATCAGGCAAGGGTGCTGTGGCGATGATCAGCATCGATCCGGCGAGGCGCGCGGCAACCCGCCGACGAAGAACACTGGAACAGGTTTTCCGTTTGTTCTAACGCTGGCGGCGTGATCGCTCTTCCCTATCCGGCGCTGCACGCGAGCCATACGGGCATCTGGATCGCGAGCGACGACGGCGTGCGCGGCGTGTCGCGCGGCGAGGCGATCCGTGCCGCCGCCGATACGCCGATGATCGTGATGAACGCGCCGCTGGTCGGGCAGCGGCTGGGCTATGCCGATCTGTCGGGTCTCGACATCCTAGAGCTGTTCGCCTTTCTGCGGCCGGCACGCTTCATGGTGCCGACGCCCAAGGGACTGGCGACCGTCACCGGCCTCGACGTCCCGGCGAGCGACAGCGACATCGCGCCCTTCCTGCGCACTGCCGCCCTGCGGCTGCTGGAAATAACCGATGGCGACTGGCCCGAGCGGGAAGGCGCCTGGGCGGCGGCGCAGACACTGGCGCGGCTGCGCTGGTCCTGGGGACCGCTGCTCGCCAGCCGCTTGCGCAAGCCGGCGCGGGACGAACCCTGGCTCTTCTCGCGGCTGCCGGAATGGGAGGAAAGCGCACCGCGCCCTGCGCCCCGTGCGATCAGCCTGGACGCCGATACGACTCAGCGCACGCTGACGACGCTGGTCGGCGCCGCCGCCGAACCGCGCCAGGGCCAGCGTGATTTCGCCGCCGCGGCGGCGCACGCCTTCTCACCGCGCGTGGGGCGCGACAGCCCCAATCTGGTGCTGGCGGAGGCCGGCACCGGGATCGGCAAGACCCTGGGCTATCTGGCGCCGGCCAGCCTCTGGTCACGCACTGCCGGCGGCGCTGTGTGGGTGTCCACCTATACCAAGGCGCTGCAACGGCAGCTCGGCCACGAAACGCAGCGCGTCTATCCCGATGAGGCGGAGCGGCGCGCGCGGGTCGTCACGCGCAAGGGGCGGGAAAATTATCTCTGCCTGCTCAATCTGGAGGATGCGCTGCAGGGCGGCTTCACCGGGCGCGCGGCGGTGCTGGCGCAACTGGTCGCGCGCTGGGCCGCCTATACCGCCGATGGCGACATGATGGGCGGCGACCTTCCCGGCTGGCTGACCACCCTGTTCCGGCGCAACGGCTCGGTCGCACTCACCGACCGGCGTGGTGAGTGCATCTACGCCGGCTGTCCGCATTATCGGAAATGCTTCATCGAGCGCGCCGCCCGCGCCTCCGCCGATGCCGACATCGTGATCGCCAACCATGCGCTGGTGATGGTCAATGCGGCGCGCGGGCGCGAAACGGCCACACGCCCCAGCCGCTATGTGTTCGATGAGGGGCATCACCTGTTCGATGCCGCGGATTCGATGTTCGCCACCGCGCTCACCGGCCAAGAGACGATCGAGCTGCGCCGCTGGATCATCGGCCCCGAGGCCGGCAGCCGCGGACGCCGACGGGGCCTGGCCGCGCGCCTCTCCGATGTCGCCAGCTACGATGAGGCAGGCGCACAGGCGATGGCCGACGCGGTGAAGGCCGCGCATGGCCTTGCCGCCGACGGCTGGCTGCAACGCATCATTGAGGGCGCGCCGTTCGGCCCGATCGAGGCGCTGCTGGCCAGCGTACGGGCGCTCACCTTCGCCCGCGCAGAGGGCCCCGATGACGCGGGCTATGGGCTCGAAACCGAACTGGCCGAACCCTCGCCCGAGCTGATCGAGGCCGCCGCCCATGCCGCGGAGGCACTCGATGCGCTCTACCGCCCCCTCGTCGTGCTCGGAAAGCGGCTGGAGGCGGTGCTGAACGATGCGCCCGACTGGCTCGACGGCCAGGCCCGCGCCCGGGTGGAGGGCGCCATCGCCTCGCTTGGCTGGCGCGCGGAAAGTGTCTCGGCGTGGCTCGCCCTCATCGCCCGCGTCGGCGCGCCGGCCAGCCCCGACTTCGTCGACTGGCTCGCCGTCGACCGGGTCGAGGGGCGCGAATATGACATCGGGCTTCACCGCCGCTGGCTCGACCCCACCCGCCCCTTTGCCGAGATCGTGCTGAAGCCGGCGCATGGCGCGCTGGTCACCTCCGCCACGCTGACCGCCGGCGGCACGTGGGAAACGGCGGAGGCCCGCGTCGGCGCGCCGCATCTCACCGGCGCGGCGGCACGGTTCGAGGCGGCGAGCCCGTTCGATTATGCCGGCAACGCCGAAGTCATCATCGTCACCGATGTGAAGCGCGGCGACGTACCGGCGCTCAGCAACGCTTACGCCCGGCTGATCGAGGCGGCGGGCGGCGGGACGCTGGGGCTGTTCACCGCGATCCGCCGGCTGCGCGGCGTGCATGCGCGGATCGCCGACCGCCTCGCTCGCGCTGGCCTTCCGCTCCTCGCGCAACATGTCGATCCGATCGATACCGGCACGCTCGTCGATATCTTCCGCGACGATCCGCACGCCTCGCTGCTGGGCACCGACGCGCTGCGCGACGGCGTCGACGTGCCCGGCCATTCGCTGCGCATGGTCGTGATGGAGGGCGTTCCCTGGCCCCAGCCCACCGTGCTCCACGCCGCGCGCCGGCTGGCCGGCGGCGGCAGCGCCTATGACGACCGCATCGTGCGCGCCCGTCTGGCGCAGGCGTTCGGCCGGCTGATCCGTTCCCGCGATGATCGCGGCGTCTTCGTGCTGCTGTCGGCGGCGACGCCGTCGCGGCTGCTCGACTCCTTCCCCCCCGGTGTCCCGATTTCGCGCGTCCCGCTCGACGAGGCGGTGGCGCGAGTCGCATCGCGGCTTTCCTCGCGCGCCGGCTTGGGGCATGAGGCGGCTCCCGCGGCCTAACGGAGACGAGCCTTGAAGACGCTGACGCTGTTGCGCCACGCCAAATCGGGCTGGGACGATCCGGTGACGCGTGATTTCGATCGCCCGCTCAACGACAAGGGGCGCAAGGCCGCGCGCGTCATGGGGCGCCAGCTGCGCACACTGGGCGAAGAGTTCGACCGCGTCCTCGCCTCGCCCGCGCGCCGCGTCGTGGAAACCATCGCCGAAGTCGCAGTGGGCTATGAGGCGCCGATCGAACCGGTGTGGGACAAACGGCTCTACCTCGCCTCGGCGGCCACCCTGCTCGAGATTGCGCGCGAGGCGCCAGACGATTGCAACCGCCTGCTGATGATCGGGCACAATCCGGGGCTGGAGGATTTCGCGCTGTTCCTCGCCGGCGACGGCACGCCCGAATTGATGTCGGCGCTGGACGAGAAATACCCGACGGCGACGCTGGCGCAGATCACCTTCGACGTTGATCGCTGGGCCGATGTCGTACGCGGCGGCGGTACGCTCACGCGTTTCATCCGCCCGCGTGACCTCGACCCGACGCTCGGCCCCGACGACCATTAAGCCTGGGCTGACGCCGCGCCGTCAGCACCCGGGCCTAACGGCCCTGCGCGCGCCACTTCTGGATCGTGCGCTCGATGATCTCGCTCTCATGGCCGACATCGCGCCACAGGCGGGAGAAGACCGGATCGGCCGACGCCGGCCGTTTCCCTTCCTCCAGCCGGTCGAACCGCACCCGGATCGGGATCGCCACGCCCTCCCCGCTGATGATACATTCCTGATTGCGCAGCGCGGGGATCGAATCGAGGAAACCGCGCGCGCCCTCTGGCATCGCCGCGCGCACGAACGACTGATCCCGATCGTTGTTTAGGCGCATGGCCAGGATCGTGCCGCACTGCGACAGCACCCCCTCCGCCAAGTCCGACGGCCGCTGCGTGATCAGCCCCAGCGACACGCCGTATTTGCGCCCTTCCTTGGCGATCCGGCTCAGGATCCGGCCGACCGAGGACCCGTCCTCATCGCGCGGGATATAGCGGTGCGCCTCCTCGCAGATCAGCAGGATCGGGCGCTGCGGCTCGTTGCGCGACCAGATCGCAAAATCGAACACCATCCGGCTAAGCACCGCGACGACCACCGACGTGATCTCGCTCGGCACGCCCGAGACGTCGATGATCGAGATCGGCTTGCCATCACCCGGCAGGCGGAACACCCGCTGGATGAAGCTGCTCATCGTGTCCGCGACCAGCATGCCGGAGAACATGAAGCCATAGCGCGGATCGGCCTTGATCTCGTCGATCTTGCTCTTCAGCCGAAGATAGGGTGCCGTGTTGGACGCCTTGTCCATCTTCCCCATCTCATGCTGGATGAGGGTGGTGAGGTCGCTCAGCAGATAGGGCACCGGCGCATCGACGGTCAGCTTGGGGATTTCGGCCCCGACCCGGCTCTTGGCGCGCGCGGCGAGCAGGCATTTGGCAAGGATGTCGGCATCCACCTGCCGCTCGGCGCCCTCGGTGGTCAGGAACACCTCGCAATGTTCCTCGAAGTTCATCAGCCAGTACGGCATCTGAAGGTTCGACACATCGTAGATCGCGCCATTGTGGCGGAACGCGGCGGCATATTCGCCGTGCGGGTCGACCATCACGATATGGCCCTGCGGCGCCATTTCGCAGATCCGGTGGAGGATCAGCGCGGCGGCCGTCGACTTGCCGGTGCCGGTCGAACCCAGCAGCGCGAAATGCTTGCCGAGCATGGCATCGACATACAGCGCGCCGCGCACGTCGCTGGTCGGATAGACGTTGCCGACCTCGATATGCGCGCGTCCTTCCGCGGCATAGACCTGGCGAAGATCGTCGGAGGAGATCGGGTAAACATCCGCGCCGGGTGTGGGATAGCGCGTCACGCCGCGGCGGAACTGGTACAATTTGCCAGTCAGCTTCTCCTCATCTCCCTCGCCGAGGAAGTCGACGGCGGCAACGATGCGGCCGGTCTCGTAATCGTCGAGCCGCAGGGTGCGAACATTGGCGATCAGCCAATTGTGCCCCACCCGCACCTTGATCTGCCCGCCGACCTGCCCGCCACTGGCAACCACCGGATCGGCATGGGCGCCAAGCGCCGCCAGCGCCGCCGGATCGAACACCACCTGGCTCGATGCGCCGCCGATCTCGGTGACGAAGCCGATCGGGTCCAGGCCGGCCGGCGCGCACGCCCCCGCCGCGGCAATCGCCGCGTCGAACACGTGACGTGCAGGTAGTTCACTCATGCGGCATTTCCACGCCTTTTCCCATCCGGGCGGGTCTACGGAACAAGGGTAAACAGAGCGTGAGCGATATATTGCGGCGCGGCGCCAGCCACTTACACCCGCTGCGCGATCCGCCCCGCGCCCCAGCCCAACAGAACCGACAGTGCCACCGCCGCCAACCCATAGACAAAAGCATGGCGATCGGCGGCGCGCGCAACGAACCGCTCGAACCCGGTCTTCTCCACCGTGATGTCGCGCACCGCCGCGGCCAGCACCTTGCCGTCGCGGATCAAAAAGGTCTCAGCGGTAAATTGTCCCACCGGCACGCGCGCCGGAATCCTGACGCGCGTGCGGTACAACACGCCCTCGGTGATCTCCACCGCGCCGGGCGCCTCGTAATACAGGCCCGCGCGGCGACGCAGGTCGACCAGCCCGCGCGCGAACCGGTCCTGCACCGGCGGCGGCGCGGAGGATGCCGGCGATAATTGCAGGCTGTCGAGCCCCAGTTCGTAGATCGCGCGCGTGCGATCATCGACGATCTGGCTGACGGGGCGGGACGAGGCGACCGCGTAGAAGCTCGGCGCCGAGCGATACCGCAGCGCCTCCGCATTGACCCACACGCCGGCAAGCTTCTCCTTCTCGCGCACGGTGATCGATTGCACCGGGCCCTTCACCACCACCACCAGGTCGGTGGGATGCTTGTCGTCGGGCAGCCGGCCGCCCGGATAGAGGATGGCACCGAACAGCAGCAATTCTGCGCCGGTGAAGCTGTAGGCGATACGGATCTCTCGCTGCGACACGTCGGGTACCAGCACCGGCTTGGCCTGCGCCATCAGCAGCGGCGCGGCCAGGATCAGCGCGGCGCGCTTCACAACAGCTCGACCGAATAGATCTCGTCCGGCCGCCAGCCGAGACCGATCGCGATTCGGCCCGCCACCAGCAACACCATCAACGCCAGCGCAAGGCGCAGATATTCGGGCCGCGCACGCGCCGCGAAATGTGCACCGACCTGCGCGCCGACGACCGATCCGATCAGCAGCAGGCCAGCGAGCACGATGTCAACCGCCTTGGTCGTCATGGCGTGGACCATGGTCGCGGCGGCGGTGACGAACAGGATCTGGAACAGCGACGTGCCCACCACGACCTGAGTCGCCATGCCGAGGAGGTAGATCATTGCCGGCACCAGCACGAAACCGCCGCCGACGCCCAGCAAAATGGTGAGGATGCCGGTCCCGAACCCCAGCAACAGCGGGGCGAGCGGCGAAATATACAGGCCCGAACGGTAGAATCGCATGCGGAACGGCAGCGACGCGACCAGCGGATGGTGCCGCCGCCGGCGCGCCGGGGCCGCGCGCCGGCCACGGCTGACGGCGATCGCCTCCAGCGATTCCTTCAGCATCAGCCCGCCGATGGAAACGAGCAGCAGGACATAGGTGATGGCAATGGCGGTATCGATCTGCCCGCTCGCTTGCAGCAGGCGGAACAGCCAGGCGCCGAACAGCGATCCCAATATGCCCCCGACGACCATCACGCCGCCCATCTGCACGTCCACGCCGCCGCGCCGGAAATAGGCCGACACGCCCGACACGCTCGCCCCCGTCACCTGGCTCGCGGCAGAGGCGGCGGCAACGGTCGGCGGGATGCCGTAGACGATCAGCAACGGCGTGGTGAGGAAACCGCCGCCAACCCCGAACATGCCCGATAGCAGACCCACACCCGCGCCCAGCGCGATGATCACGAGCGCGTTGACCGACAGGTTCGCGATCGGGAGGTACAGATCCATGCCACCGTCGATATGCCGATCGGCCGCGGCGGGGAAGCGCCAGCGGTCAGAAATCGGTGCCGATGGTCAGTGCCGGACCGGAAGACGGCGTTGCGCGGCCCGCCAGCCGCTGCCGCCATTCGAGCGACAACCGCAACGATCGGCCCGCGACGGGCAAAGCGGTCGACAGCCACGGCCCGGCGTCGACGCGAGACGCCCCGCGCTGCGCCGCACCCCATGCACCCAGCCCCAGGTCGATCCGCGCCGGGCCCAGCCGCGCCAGCGGGTAGCTGATCCGCATCGCCCCATCGACATAGCCCTCGATCCCGTCGCGCGCGATCCCGCCGCCCTGCGCATAGCCGTCCAGCATCAGCCACGAAGTCAGCGGCAACGGGCCAAAGCCGCCGACCAGCCCCAGCGCCGGGCCGCCCCGTGCGCGATCGATGCCGATGCGCTGCTCGGCGACGACATGCACCGGCAGCGACGTCGGCCGCCAGTCGAGCCCAATCGCGGCCTCGCTCTGCCGGCTTTCCAGCGCCCCCGAGAACCGCCCGGCGATCGACAGTCGCCGCGCGGCATCGATGGCGTAGGTCAGCCGCGCCCCCGCCTGGCTTCCGCCGAGCTGCGGGACGAACGGCGCCGCATCGCCCGGCCGCAGGATCGCCCAGGCACTGCCACCAAATCGCGACGGGCCCTGCGCCGCCGGCAACGGCGCACCGGCCGCGACGCTGGCTTGGCTCGCGGGCGGCGGGACGGCATGGGTGGAGTGACCTCCCGGACTAGGCGGCACCAATCTTGGCCGCTCCCACTCTCCCGCCGCGGGCGACGATTGCCGCGGCAGATCGTATGAAAAAGCGAGCGTCTCGACCGCCCTGACCCGCATGTCGGCCGACGGCACGTAGCGCGGCCGGACCTCGTCCGCCGGCGTCAATCGCACCGGGGCGCCCGCACCCGACATGTCGGGCAATGCCCGCGACGTCGCCGCGATCGACATGGCCGGGGGCGCCGCCACAATGACTCGCGCCGGTTCGGCCGGTGGCCGGGCCGCCACCTCCTGCGGCCGCGCAAACGGCGCCGCGATGATCGCCAGGATGCGCGGCGCCATCGCCGGCTCTGCCCTGGCCGCCACCGCCCGGGTTTCGGCCGCGAGTGCAACATCACCAGGCCACAATTGCAATGCCCGCAGGCCGATCCACACCCCCAGCAGGCCGACCAGAAAGCGCAGCGGGCGCCCGGTCCGGGCCGTCATGCCGGCAGCTCCTCAGGGAAGACATGCACCGTCTTGTCCCAACGCGGGGGCGACCCGCTCAGCATCCGCACATATTGGGCGGCGGCGCGAATCGCGGCGAGCATCGATATGACGTTGCCGACAATCGCCCGGGGCACCGCCCACAGCGCCTCGTGCCAGTCATAGGCCCGGCCGGTGGACGCCACGCGCCAGCCGAGACGCCAGATCAGCAACAGGAGATTGACGGTGAGCAGCAGGCGCATGCCCTCGCTGATGTCTGGCAGCGGCAAGCCCAGGATGGTATGCGCCAGTGCCGCCGCGCCCCAGCCCACGATCGCCAGATAGGCGGCGGCCAGGACGATCACCGCCAGCGGGCCACGCCGGTCGCGCATCCGCATCCAGTGATCGGCAAGGTGGGGCACGCGCGCCCAGCCGATCCGATCCCAGCCGGCGAGCGCGATGCCGGTCATCCACCGACCCTTCTGGCGAACCGCCGCCTCCACCGTCGCCGGGAAGAAGGCGCGCACCGCGACCAGCCGTCCCGCCCAGTCCTCGACCCGCGCAAAGCACGGCCGGTAGCCAAGCGCCGTCGCGCGCAGCCCCAACTCATAATCCTCGGTCAGGCTGTCCTCATCGAACGGCGCCCCATAAGCGTCTTCCATCGCTGCCAGCACCGCGACCGAGATGGCGCAGCCCACGCCGGACAGCGGCAACCCCGCCCCCAATGCCGCGCGCAGCGCCATGTGGCGGCCATGCGATTCGGCAAACTCGTCGGCATAATGGCCCGTTATGGGCCGTCCGATATTCGCCAATGTTCACAAGCATTTATCCCTTCGGTTTTCCTTTGGTCGTGAAGTTTTCCCGTTCGCGGTTTGTCTTGCCGGCCCAGCGGTCGAGGATCGCGACCTTGGCCAAGCCTGATTGCGAGCGGCCTTTGCCGTAGTGCTCCAGCATCCGAAGCGACTTGTGGCCGGTCACTGCTGCCACCTCGGCCGGGTTGCACCCAGCATTGAACAGCTCATTGGTGGCGTTCTTGCGCAGGCCATGAGGGGTGAAGCCATCGACCCCGTGCTCGACGTTGAATAGCCGGCACCAACGGTTGAACAGTTGCGCCGTGAGAGGCGCGCCCTGCGAGTTGCTAAGAATGAACAGGTGATCGGACGCGCGCGGATGAGCTGCCAGCGCCGCCGCCAGATCGGGGTGCAACGGGATCTCAAGCGGGGTGCCGGTCTTCTGTTGCTTCACCCGGGCCACGCCGCCTTGCACCGCGTTCCACGTCATCGCGCACACGTCACCGGGACGTTGGCCCGTGTAGAGCGCCAGCGTGATTGCCATGCGGAATTGCGGGTCTTCGTGCTCCAGCGCCACGGCAAGCAGGTCGGCGGGCCAGGGCTTGCGATCGTTGTGCTTGTTGAACTGGTCGATGCCAGCGGTCCAATCTTCCAGCGAGCGGTTCCGCTTCTTTCCGAACTTGTAGAGCGTGCGCAGGATAGACAGCATCATGTCCGCCGCAGACGGCGTGTCGCTGTTGGCATCCATCACGCGCACCTGAATGTCTTCAGGCGTCATCTCGACCAGAGGCGCGTCACCATAGGCCGCGACCAGGCGGGCAAGGTAGCGATCGAACGTGCGTTGTGAGTTAGGCTTAAGGTCCGTGTACGCTGCGGACTTGACGTAGGTGGCAGCGAGCGCGCCGAACGTCCCTTCGCGCTTGTGCTCCACCAGCCGCGCATTGACGCGCTGGAAGTGCGCCAGCTTGCGCAGGAACGCGTCAGCGTCAGTGTAGGGATCGGGAAGCGCGATCCACGACGCGCCAGGCTGCACGCGGGTCCAATACCAATAACGCTTGCCCTTGGCGGTCTTGGTACGAACGCCAGGCCACAGGGAGCGCTTAGACACGTGCCGGCGCCCTTTCCTGCCATTTGGAAGTCTTACGCGCGCCCGCCTTGATGGCGTCGATCGCCGCGTCGAGGTCGCCCACGTCCCAAGCGTCGGCGCCGTTGAGTTCAAATGGCGGTGGCATGATGCCGGCCGATACGTCCCGCAGGAAGTCGCGCGCTGTCCCATAGCCCGCGTATGCGGCGGCGATGCTCGCTCGCTGCACACGGGGCCAATTAGGAAGGGCGCGCGATGTCAATCGGCGTCCAAAAAGGACCCCCTATCGGCGTCCAAAAGGGACCCCCTTCGTCGAGCAGCGTTACGGGTATGACGGGTGCACCGTTCGCGCTGGTTGCGGCGTAGGGCGGGCGTAGCCCGACCGGAGGCGCAACCAGCGC